>CAJUFW010000079.1 GCA_910585655.1 uncultured Lachnospiraceae bacterium | reverse complement strand
CTAAGAAAAAGCAACTCGTTTTCAGACGCCTCCGGAAATGCTTCTACATAGTCGAGGATTTTTTGATAAAGGCTTTCCAAATATTCCTCTCTTTTTGGGATATGCTCCGGATAATTGCTTAGAAACTGACAATAAAACGCCGGAAGGGAAATGACCCCGTACATATTTTCTGCCGAATAGTCCTTTGGATCCGCCCCGTCCATCAAGCCCTCTATTTTACTTAGCAGCCCCTCCATGCTGTCCATCCCGCAATAATATTCAATGGTATAATAGGAATACTGAGGACGTATCGGAGGCTTCTCACCCTGTTCTGCCGCCTCCTGAAGTCTCCTTTGATAAACAATATAAACCGACTCCATAATATCTGCGATATCTTCTGAAGTCATCGTATTTTCTCTGTTATAAGAAATACTGGCTGCCATCTGCTGATGTGTCATATAGATAAACCGATCCCATGGAAGTCCCGGTTCCTTTTCCTGATAGTCCTTATCCTGTAAAATCGTTAAGGTCTGCTTGACTAAACGAACCTTTTCACTGGCATTTTTAAACCGTCCCAAGGCAATGTTAGCTCTTGAACGCAGAATATATCCTCTTGTTTGTGTATCCTCGATCTCATCATAATATTTCAGGTAGGCGGCAGCTTCGGTAAAGCACAGCCTCATCTGGTTGGTATAAGTCTCTGCTTCCGATCCTTCTAAGCTTACCAGTTTGCCGCACAGGTTGTTGTAGCCAATCCCTAAGTAGTACAATTCCCGGATCATTGCGCTTCTGTCTGATAGCTGTCTGGCAAGGCTTAACAACGCTTTGTGTATCTGACAATACAGCCCGACGTCCAATTCTTCTCTGCCGCTTAACAGTCTTCCGGCAAACTCGGCTAACTCCTCTAATTCTTCCTTTTTTGCCTCTGGCATATGATCCAAAAGAGGAAAAAGATTTTCCCGCAGCAGCTCCATATTTCGCTTGATTTTTTGCTCAGCCTGCCGCTGTTCTGTCCGCTGTTTCAACCAATATTCCTGAAAAGACTGCCCTTCCGATCGTTTATAAGCCATCAGCATGGCAATCTCTTTTAAATTTGCAATATATTCTTCCTGATATGCCTGCATTCCTCTACCTCTCGCCGATCCAACGGCTTACTTTAACTGACCGCGTAGGATTTCCTGTAACCGCTCCGGATCTATCGGCTTTGAGCAATGCTCATTCATGCCTGCCTCTCTCGATAACCGGATATCTTCCACAAACGCATTGGCTGTCATTGCCACAATCCACACGCTTTCTGCATCACTCCTGGAAAGCTGGCGAATTCGCTTTGTCGCATCGTAACCATTCATCACCGGCATCTGGATATCCATAAAAATCAAATCAAAATATCCCTCCGGCGAAGCCTCAAACTTCTCTACCGCCTCGGCGCCGTTATCCGCTACTTCTACCTGTACGCCGGTAATCGAAAGCATTTCTACCGCAATTTCCTGATTCAGCTCCACATCTTCTACCAGCAGAACATGGCGACCGCTGTAATCCGCTATCCGTTCGGCTCCCGCCTCATTCCCTCCTGACAGACCGTTCGTCAGACCGGAAAGCGTATTGAAAAGCCTGCTTTTAAACAGCGGGCATGGAACAAACGCATTGACTCCCACACGAGTTGCCCGGTATTCTAACTGCGCCCAGTCTGCCTCGGATACAAGCAAAATCGGAAACTCCTGCCCGGCTAGCTGTCGGACATGGGCAGCCAGCTCCAACACCGGCATATCCTCTAACTCCTGTCCCAGTAACAGCGCGCATGGCATCTGGTTCTCATACTGCTTCTCTGTCAGCCAGGTCACGGCATCGACGCCCCTGCTTTTGCATACCGGCTGCAGTCCGCCTTCTTTTAAATATCTGGTAATCTGCTCTGCCCGATCCTCCTGGCTTTCTGCCAGCAGAATACTCTGCCCTACCGGCAGCAGAGGATCCTTTTTTCCCTGCATGGCAGGCGTAACCGGAATCCGTACCATAAAACGGCTTCCGACCCCTTCTTCGCTTTCTACCTGGATTTCCCCGCCCATTCGATCCACCAGGTTTTTTACGATAGACATACCAAGCCCGGTTCCTTCGATTTTGCTGGTGGTCGTATTCGTCACCCGTTCAAACGGTACAAAAATCCGCTCTAAAAATTCCTTGCTCATTCCGATTCCATTGTCCTCGCACAAAAAATCCAGCCAGAGCGTTTCTTTTTGTTCTGATTCCATCCGCTGTGTAAATCGTACCAAAATCTCCCCGTTCTCCAACGTATATTTTACTGCGTTTCCTATGATATTGACTAAAATCTGCCTAAGCCGCAGAGAATCGCCAATCAGTTCCTCCTCCTGAATCTGATCAATTTCAATCTGAAGCCGGTGATTCCTCTGCGCCGCCTGCGGTCGCACGATTACCGCAATATCATGAATCAGATCCGCCAGAGAAAATACTTCTTCGTTCAAGCTTAATCTGCCGCTGTCAATCCTTGACATATCCAACACATCGTTGACCAGGCTCATCAGATGGGCGGAGGCTGTTTTGATCTTTAGCAGACAATCCTGTACACGCGGCTTTTCATCAATATGAGACAACCCGATGGTAGTCATTCCCATAATCGCGTTCATCGGCGTACGGATATCATGGGACATATTAGAAAGAAAGCTGCTCTTTGCTTTGTTGGCTTCTCTCGCCTCCTGCAGCGCATGTTCCAGCGCTGCCCGTTCTTTCTCCCAGGCAGCAGTCTCTTCCAGGGCGGCTCCTAACACCCATAGTTCCCGGTTCTCCTCCAAAGGTATGATATCGATCTTCCGGCTTTGTAAAAGCCGTATTACCTGATCGGAATCCGCCGTCAAAAGCTCTTCCTTTGTCTGCCCTGTCAGCATACAGGCTCCCTCATCCGTATGCAAAACACGGCAATCTCCTTGCCCACGCTCTATTACCAAATACCCTTTGTCTTCCTTACGTTCCATTGTTCCCCCGCTCCATCGCTATAGTTGCCAGTGTCCTTTCGGATATCTTACCATATTTTTATATGCTTGACAATTCCTTTTGCTTTGATTTCCAAAAAGAAAAGCTGATATGCCGCGGCTGTTTAAAGTCAGCCAGGCATACCAGCCTGTATCAGATAGTTCTGTTTAGCAGTATTTCTTTAATTCCTCTACTTTGTCCAGACGCTCCCAGCTTACATCAATATCATGACGCCCAAAATGCCCGTAAGCGGCTGTCTGCTTATAAATCGGCTTTCTTAAATCCAACATTTTGATCATTCCTGCCGGTCTCAGATCGAAATTCTCACGAATGATTTCTACCAATCTTTCATCCGAAACCTTGCCGGTTCCAAACGTATCAACCATCACGGAAGTTGGGTTTGCTACGCCGATAGCATAGGAAAGCTGTACTTCACAACGCTCTGCCAAGCCTGCAGCCACCACATTTTTCGCCACATAACGAGCCGCATAGGCAGCGCAGCGATCTACCTTTGTACAGTCTTTTCCGGAAAATGCTCCGCCGCCATGGCGCGCATAACCGCCATACGTATCTACAATAATTTTCCGCCCGGTCAGTCCGCTGTCCCCATTTGGACCACCAATGACAAAACGTCCGGTCGGGTTAATAAAAAATTTGGTCTTTTCGTCTACTAACTCCTGCGGCAATACCGTATCCAAGACCTGTTTTTTAATATCCTCATGAATCTGTTCCTGGGTTACATCCGCATCATGCTGGGTAGAAATAACAACTGCATTCAGATGGATCGGCTTTCCGTTCTCGTCATATTCTACTGTCACCTGGGATTTTCCGTCCGGACGCAGGTATGGCAATGTACCATTTTTCCGTACCTCTGTCAGCTTCCTTGTCAGCTTATGCGCCAGCGCAATCGGATACGGCATATACTCTTCGGTCTCATTGGTAGCATAACCAAACATCATCCCCTGATCCCCGGCTCCAATCGCGGCGATTTCTTCTTCGCTCATTTCCGCTTCATTTTCATGCTTAACGCTTAACGCCTGCTTTGCCTCTAAGGCATGATCAACCCCCATGGCAATGTCCGAAGACTGCTCGTCCAATGCTACAATCACGCCGCATGTATTGGCGTCAAAGCCCTTTTCCGAAGCATCATAGCCAATCTCACGGATCGTATCACGAACTATTTTTTGGATATCCACATATCCGGTAGTCGTCACCTCGCCCATCACCAGTACAAGTCCGGTGGTAATCGCGGTCTCACACGCTACACGGCTCATAGGATCCTGCTCTAACAGGGCATCTAATACTGCATCGGATATCTGGTCGCAGATTTTATCCGGATGCCCCTCGGTTACGGATTCGGAAGTAAATAATCTTTTTTCCATGTTCTTTCGTCCTTTCCTTTCTACTGACGGCGGTCGTATGCTTACTATGTAGGACGTTCGGCACACAAAGAGCCGGCAGCATCTTCCTAGATGCCGTCCGGCTCTCTTATTCGTCCTATATCCCTTCGCATCCGCACCATAAGCGGACTTGATATCATCACCAAATCCTCTTATTGTTCGGTTCCCTCTCCGGGATTCCGCTCAGGTTGGCACCTTCCATTTGACTGGGGTTGCCGTGACTTCACAGAGCCTTCACTCTCCGCCACTCTGAATAAGAGATTTTCTTTTTATTCTGTTACGGCAGGAACGGCAGCTTTTCCTTGGCGCCTACCTGCTGCTCTTTAGCATACTACGGAACCTTCGCTACGTCAAGAACTATTTTTATTTGTCTGATACTGCAAGCGATTGAAACAGATTGTATAAATCCTTTAGCCCCTGCTGATAATGGATTCTCTCAAGAGCCGCCGCCTTTTTTGACGCTGCAGAAACAAATTCATCCAATAAGCCCTTTTGCTCCTCTGACAAGGTTACTTCTAAACTGTCATGCGCCTCAATCTCCTGATCAAGAGCCATCTGATAACTTTTATCGTGCATTTTAATTCTGTCTAACCGTTCTTCTGCTAAGGACTGTGTTAGTACTTCCAAAATTTCATTTCTCATAGTATCTCCTTTTAAAATGTTTATTCGGATTTGTTCTATCATACACTTTTTATAAAACACTGTCTACCAAAAGAATTGTTGTTAGACAAATTTTGTTACTATTGCACATCGTTCGCCTTATTCCTCCGGCAAATAACGCAGCTTTCCTCGTTCTTCCTGATACGTAAACTCTGCCTTCCAACCATTGATCATCGTCATCTGAGGCGCCCGGTGTCCGATATCGGCTCCGGTCAGAATCGGAAGTTTCAGATCACCGAGAGCGCTTTCTACCGCCTCCTCGAACCCTATTCCATAATCAGACTGAAAAAAACACGGACGACCAAACAAAAACCCGGTAGCTCTCTCAAACCAGCCTGCGTATTTCATCTGCAGCAGCCCGGTAGTCAAACGCTCCGCCGAAAGAGCGAATGTTTCCAAATACCAAAGGACGCCGTCCTTTGCATAACGACGATTAAATTCTTTTGTTCCCTCGTACGGAGTCCCGATTAAATTGAGCAGCAGATCCATACAGCCGCCTAAAAGCCGCCCGGACATCGCAAGCGTTTCCTCTCCATACAACGGACGCAAACGCACTGGTTCCTTGGTATCGTAGCATTCTAACCCCGTCAGTCTTTCCGGAAATTCTGCCTCATAAAAAGAAAAGCTGTTCTCCTCTAGCCGCTTTCCCTCCAACAGCTCCAAATTCGCCGTCAGAGCCGGATGCCATTGCGCCATACCAAAATCATTGAAATTACAGCCGTATACCGTCGGAATGTCGCAAAGCGTCGTAACCGGATACAAAATTCCCGTATTGTCCGAATATCCCTGTATCCACTTTGGATTTTTCCGAATCAGTTCCAGGTCTAAATACGGAAGGATCTCCAATAAAAAGTCTCCTCCTTTGGCACATACAATCCAGTTGATTTCCGGATCGGCGATCAGGCTCATAAATTCATCCGCCCTTACCTGCTTTTCTGCGCTTCGTCCCCTTTTCGACATACGGACGCTGGCAGTTTCTTTTATCCGATAGCCTCTCTCTTCCAGATTCATCTTACCGTTTTCTAAGCGCACCAGATCGGTCTGCTTGCTGTTGCCGTCCGATGGAGCCGTAATCCCGATTCCGTTTCCTTCACACAAAAAACTTATCTTTTTCAAAGCCTATCCCTCCCTTTTAAGCTCTGTGAGGTCGATTTATCCTTGTATTTCTTTTGCTATCCGAATGCCTGTCGGCGTCGCAGCCAGACCGCCTTCTCCGGTCTCTCTAAGCGCAGGCGACATACAGACGCCGATGCTGCGCATCGCATCGATTACCTCGTCCGGCGGAATGACACTCCGAATCCCTGCTAACGCCATATCCGCGCTGGTTAAGGCATTTACCGCGCCTACTACATTTCGCTTTACACAGGGAACCTCTACCAAACCCGCTACCGGATCGCAGGCAAGTCCCAATAGATTTTTCAACGCCAACGCAGCAGCATGACAAACCGTCTCTGCATCTCCGCCTTTTAAATATACCGCAGAGCCTGCCGCCATTGCGCTTGCCGAGCCGATTTCTGCCTGACAGCCGCCTGCTGCACCTGCCAAAAAAGCCCTTTCTGCAATAATTCTCCCGATTCCTGCAGCCACAAACATCGCTTCTGTCATTTCATTTAAGGAATATCCAAGCTGTTCTTCCATCGTCAAAAGCACGGCAGGCAGTACGCCGCAGGAACCGGCAGTCGGAGCCGCTACAATTCGTTTCATACAGGCGTTGGACTCCCCCATCCGTAGCGCCTTTACCATGACCGTCCCAATAAAGTCTCCGCACAGGCTTTCCCCTGACGCTATCCGTTCTTCTAAACGCTTTCCGCTGCCGCCTACCAAACCGCTTGCCGATGAAAGCTCGCTGTCATAGCTTTGATCCGCCTGCTGCATCGCCCGGTACATCTCCTTCATCCTGGTAAATGATTCCAGTCGATCGGTCTGCCGCTCTCTGCAATCAAGTTCTATCATTACCCCTGCAAAGCTGCCTCCTGTCTGCTTTGCCCGACGGACAATTTCCGCCAATGAACCAAATGCCATCTTGTTTTCCTCCTGGTTTCCATATTCTTGTTTTATTCCATTCCCAGGTAAGTCACCTTGGTAATTCCCTTACGTTTGGATAGCCATTCCAATGATTCTTCTGGAATTTCCCGGTCGCATTCCACTACCATAACCGCATGCCCGCCCCGCTCGTTCCGGTAAAGCTGCATGGTGGCAATGTTGATGTTCTGCCGGGAAAGCATAGAAGTCACCTCTGCCACATACCCTGGCTGATCCTCATTGTGAACAAGGAGCGTCGGGTAATCTCCGTAAAAATTTGCCTCTAATCCGTCTACCTGGCAGATTCTAATTCTTCCACCCCCCACAGAGGACGCCAATACTTCTAATGTTTTTCCATCCTCCCCTGTCAGAACCAGCTTGACCGTGTTCGGATGCGCCTCTCTGATATCTGCAGCGCCAAAGCGATACTCCAAGCCAGCCTCTTCTGCCAAACGAAAGCTGTCCGGAATCCGTTCGTCATTCGGCTTCATCCCCAAGAGACCTGCTATCAACGCCCTGTCCGTCCCGTGTCCCTTTCCGGTCGCCAAAAAGGAACCATATAAAAAAAGCTCTGCCTGCTTTACTGCACTGCCCAACAGCCGACGACAGATATACCCAATCCGGACAGCTCCCGCTGTATGCGAACTGGACGGACCTACCATTACTGGTCCTACGATCTCGAATAAGTTCATATCGTCTTCCCTTTCTTCTAAAATACCCTTACCTAACAGTATCCCCGTTTAAACCTATTTTAGCCTAAAACGGGGATACTTGCAATACAATTATTCTATCATTTATTCCAGGCGGAAAACAGCCGCTATCTTACCTTCCTTGCTTTTGGATACACCCTGCCCATCCTCTCATCATCAAACCGGCTATCTATCCATTCCTCCCAGGAATTCCTCGGCGCAATTTGATTGCTCCTCTCATGATAACGAGACAATGCGGCAGCAGAAACAGCTACATTACATACCATAAAAACAAGCAGCAGCCAGGTTATGACCTTGCCAAAACTTTTGGGAATCCGTTCAATCAAACGGGAAATCACCGGATAGAGCTTTTTAAACCATACCACGGCGGCGATTCCCCAGAAAAAACAAAACAGCAGATTGATCCTGCCTCCTAAATTAAACGGGATATGCTTATACGTCCAAAACACTGTTCCAAACGCCAGCTCTGTAAACACGCTGCAGCTATACTCAAAGGCACCGCCCAAAAAAGTTCCCATCCAAAACAAAAACGAATCGCTCCGGTCACGGTAACGGTAAAGCAATGGCGTCACCGCCGCAATCGCCAGCCCCCAAACCAGACTGAAATCTCCCCAGACCACACTGCTCCTACTCATCCAATAGCCCATCGTTATCCGGCAAAATACCATCTCCACCAGATCACCTAAAAATCCACCGATAAAAAGGAGCATAACGACCTTATAAAAGCCGCAGCCTGCTGCAAATGGCTTTGCTCCCTTTCGTTCCTCCAACGTCTTTTTATCCTGCTTCTTTGTCTGTGGATAGGCATTGTAGAGCCTTCGCTCTACCAAATGATAGAGCTTCCTGTGCAACCCGGCGCTAAGCGCTCCCATCCAGCGATCCGCCGCCTTCCACCGCTCTGGCTTCCGGCTTCTGCCGGACAATACAATCAAGGTCGCCATACCATCGACTACCACGATTCCTGTCAGCCCCAATACTATCAGCTCTCTTACTAACGACGGCACCAGATGATACACATCCGTCAATAAGGAATTTCCCCATTTCATTATCAGGACACCCAATAATCCCCAGATACAAGAGGTCGGTATGCTGATATAGCCATCCAGGTTCCATTTAATCTTATGATAATCCCACCAACGTTCGTGATACCAATATTCTATCAAACGTCCGGCTATCCATTCCAACAGACTGGCAAGGATCATACTGCCAAGAAACAGCCAAATCCCCTGAAGCTCCTGAGTAAAAATCGTGATCAGCAACGCACCAAAGCCATAGATCACACAAAACGGACCGTTGATAATGCCACGATTCGTAAAATGCCGCTTTTCCATTGCCGCCACCACGGTTTCCAGCACCCAGCCGGCAAACGAATACACCAAAAACAGCCATGTCAGGACAGTCATATGTTCCATTTTTCTCCACCCTTTTATGTATTGGCAGCGACTGGTAATCTGCCGCCAGAGGCATATCAGAGGGAGATTGAATCTCGCCACTGATACAAGTACGTTGCTCACCACTTATAGAGGCGGGAGGCATCTCCTATTTGATATACACTCATCTTTCACTTTTAATATATCACATAGAAGAGTATTATACAATTCAAGGAATTCTTACGTTTTTCTATCGTTTCTTACAGTTTACAAAAAATCCGGTGGTTTTCTGGAAGAATTTTCAAAGAATACTTTCAACTTTTCGATTACTGTCTGCTTTTTCAATTGAAGCCAGTGCTTCCTCTGTATCAATGGCAGTAACCTTTTTATCTTTGCCACAGTCTTTCTGTTTGATGGTATTGATATAGTCAATCCGGAATGGCACAAGCAAAAGACGCCTTGCTAAGCAAGACGTCTTTAGGAACTCCTTCTACACATGGCAGATGAGCTATTATTATATGAGATTTTCAATGATTTGTCAATGCGTTTGTCGTGGGCAAGCTTACGAAATAGGTTGACATTTTACGATTATTAAATATAATAAAATGTAAGGAAAGTAAGGAATATAGAAAGGAGATTACAAATATGGAGTTGGCAAAAGTAACATCGAAAGGTCAAATTACAATACCTATCGCAATCAGAAATGCACTTGGAATACGAGAAGGAGACAAAATTCTTTTTATGGAAGAAGGAGATAGAGTTATTTTAACAAATGCTTCCACCAATGCTTTGTTAAAAGCGCAAGAAGCTTTTCAGGGTGTAGCAGAGGAATTGGGTATTAAAAATGAGCAGGATATTATAAAACTTGTAAAGGAAATTCGGGCAGAAAGAGGAGAACAATATAAATGCGAATTATGTTAGATACAAATATCCTGATTTCAATGTTGCTCTTTCCAGATGTAAAGATTGAAATAGCAGGGACATCACCTTTTGAGTTATCGTTTAGTCATTATGGCAAAACTCAAACAAAAAGAATGTCCCTGCTTTCCCTGCATCAGCAGAACCTGATGGCAAGGTGGAAAGAAGCTACGTTTTTCTATCATTTCTTACGGTTTCCAAAAATCAGGTATTTCTCTTCCGAAAGCCGCCTCGTTCCAACGCTTCACCCACTATCTGATGAAGATACTCTTTTTCCAGAAACGGCGCTATAGCCGAAAAATACTGTAAGCCATTTTTCTGATATTCCAGTCCGGCTATCTGACACAGTTTCTCCTTGCTGATAAACGGAAGGCATTGATTCAAGTTGTTGATTCCCTGTTCCTTGTAAATCCGTTCTGCTAAATCATCTACGACCTGGCAGCTGACAAACGGAAACAACCCTTCACACAAAATCCCTTCCTGTAATAGTCTCTGGAACCCCTCGTCTACCCGTTCCCGACTGACAAACGGCACAATCTCTTCCATCTGATCAAATTCCCGCTGTTCCAGACATTCTAAAAAAATCTCATCACATAGCTCGTCTCCCAAAAATGGAAATAGCTCTTCTAATTCCGAGAGGTCAAGCTTTTTGCCAGTTTCCCTTCCAAAGCCTCCCCGTTCCAACGCGCTTCCCGCTATTTGACAAAGATAATCCTTTTTCAGAAACGGCGCAATGATCGCAAAATGTCTCAAACCATTTTTTTGATATTCCAGCTCAGCTATTTGACGCAGCTTTTCTTTGCTGGTATGCGGTAAAAATTTATTGAGGCTGTCAAGCCCTTTTTCTTCATAGTATTGCGCTGCCAAATCATCCACGGTCTGATGGCTGGCAAACGGCAAAAGTTCTGCTAATAACGTTCCTTTGGCTAGTTCATCCTTTATGGTTTTATCAATTATTTCCCGACTGACGAATGGAACCAATCCTTTTAACAGCTTCCCTTCTTGTAAAAGCTTTTCAAATCCCTCGTCTACCTTCTCCCGGCTGGCAAACAGCGCGACGTCCTCCATCCGCTTCAATTCCCGTTGTTCCAGACATTCCTGAAAAATCTCATCGCAGAGTTCATTTCCCAAAAACGGAAGTATCCTTTTTAATTCTGAAAAGTCCAGTTTCTTTTGGGCTTTGCAAAATGTTTGGTTTACCTGTTCCGGCTTTAAAATCGGCGCTGCTTCTGCCAAATCCTCTGCCAAAATCTTTAACCGTTCCGGCGTTTCTTCCACCTGTTTTAAATACTCGTCTTCTCCTTCTACTAAAATTCCCTTTACCAAATCAGAAGACGTCCCTAACAGCTCGTCTATCGAAATTCCCAATAATTCCGAAAGCTCCGGCAGCTTTGAAATATCCGGCATCGACATTCCCCGCTCCCAGTTACTGACTGCCTGAAAACTGATACCCATCTGATCTGCCAGCTCCATCTGCGTCATATTTTTTGCCTTTCTGGCGGCAGAAATCTTTCTGCCTGTCTCTCCCATTTCAAACATGTTTTTCATCCTTTCTTTTGTTTTATCGACTCACTTTGTCATATAAGCTTTGGTAGCAGCTATTTGTTTCTGCTTTGAACCGCTGCAACATCAGGATACGATAACGGAGCGATTTTTTCTAACAAGTATTCGTTGAATTCCTCTTTCAAATAGGTTTCAAGCAGCTCTTGAAAAATTTATCGGCAGTTGAGTATGCTATTCCTCTGCCCGGATCGCAAAGCTCCCCTCATGTTTTTCTGCTGTAATCCTGACCTTTACCATTCCCTTTAGCAGCACCGAATATTTTCCAGCTTCCATCTCATCCGCCGAAAAAACCGTTGTTCCATTTTTGTCTGTCAATTCTATGGAAATTGTCCCCTGTTTTGTCTCTATCTCAATCACATAAGGAACCTCCTGTCCGTCCGTGGCAGAAGGATAGATATTTTTAAAAAGCTGACCATCTAACAGACTGTATCTGGCTCCCCACTCCTGCCGCCCTCCGTTTGATACAAAACCGATCCGAATTCCAGATGAGCTTTCTGTCATATTCCGAACCCCATAAAAAACAGCAGTCAATAAAACCAGCAGTATTCCAAATAGCAGCAAGCCTCTTTTCCAGTTGACTCCTTTTTCCGATTCTGAATTTGAGTTCCTAGCTGATTTTTCCTCTGACATCCCATATTTTTTCCCTACCACATAAAGCGGTACAAACAGCCCCAGCAAATAGCTTATCAGCAAAATGTTCTGTACGACAAGAAGCATCCATAGTTCCATAAACAAAATCGAAAAGACAAAACATAATAACGGCATCAGCACTATCGTAACTGCCGACCACAAACGAAGCGTTTTTACAATATGCGGCCAGTTGCTGTTGTTAAAACTCACTCCCGGAACATTCATCCGAAATATTCCCTCGCTGTAGGCACTGATTTTATTTTCGTCGTAGTAACCCGGCAGCCGTTCTTTCATAAACAGCCAAGCATAAATACCGAAAATCAGGCTCAACAACTCAAACACAAAAAAACTGGTTCCCCATAAAAACGTTCCTCTGTAAGCAAAGTCTTCTCCCTGTCCTCCGATTCCAAACTGCCCGAGCAGATAAAATACTAGCACTTCCAAAATTGCCACCAGGCAGCACCCCGCAAGCAGCATCGCATGTTTTTTTCTGCGTTCTCGCCTTTTCTCCGGCGTTTCTTCTGAAAAAAGCAAAGCCTTTTTAACCAAACGCTCGACTTCCCCTTGTTTTAGTTCCTCCATCGTTACCATTCTCCTTCCCTCTAACAGCTCCGTCACGGATACCTCCAATATTTCTGCCAGCGGAATCAGCAGAGAAATATCCGGCATACTGAGTCCCCGCTCCCACTTACTGACCGCCTTGTCCGACACAAAGAGCCGCTCCGCCAGTTCCCGTTGCGTATAGCCTTCTGCCTTCCGTTGTTCGGCGACAAAGCTTCCAAATGATTCCTTATTGACTTCAAACATCCTTCTGTCCTCCTATCGTTGTCTTCTTTCAAGCCTTATTGTACCCCTTTCCAGAAAAAACCACAACCGACTGTTGGTAGAATTGCAAGAGAGGTGTTGAATTTTCCCACATTTTCTTGTATACTAGAGATACTACATCCTGTCTGCATTTTTATTGTTTCTCCCAATCAGAATAAAATCAGCATAAGATGTATCAGAAGGTATAAGATTACATAGGGTGCCGCCATCCTGCGGCAGAATGAGAGGTAATGAGCAATGAAAAAAGCAATGAACCAATCCACACTAACCTACATATTAAATGGGGTTTCTATCTTGGCGCTGCTGTTTTTAGTGATGTCACTATTTTCCTACGGCAGCACCAACCGAAAGTTAAACCAGGCAAACGAAGAGCGTTTTGAGCTGACCTACAACGCCAACCGTTTTATGAACGGCTCCGCTTATCTGACCAATGAAGTCAGAGCCTACGCTACGACCGGCAGCCAGGAACATTATGACAACTACTGGCGTGAAGTAAACGAGCTGAAAAACCGGGATATCGGTGTTGCAAATATGCAGGAAATCGGTATTACCGCCGAAGAACAAACCATGATTGACGACATGTCTGCCCTTTCTAATTCCCTCGTACCGTTAGAAGAAGAGGCTATGAAAAACGTCCAGGCGGGAAAGCAGCTAGACGCAGTTAATTATGTATATGGAGATGCCTACAGCACCTCGATTGCGCAAATCAACACTTTAAAAGAGGAGTTTTTAGACACTCTCAATACCCGTACAGCCAACCAGGTAGCTTCCCTTCAAAAAAGATCGAACATGATTCGGGTTGGAATGGTAGCCTCTGTTACGATTGTCGAAATCATGGTCGTATTGGTTTTGATTATCACCAAGCTACAGATTTTAAATCCTATTATTAAGGTAAAAGATCAAATGCAGGAAATCTCTAGTGGAAACCTTTCTGCTGAATTTACTTTAGAAGCAAATACCTCTGAAATCGGTATGCTGATTGCTTCTATTCATGATACAAAGCGAGAATTAAAAAAATACATCCAGGATATCAATTCCAATCTGGCGCAGATGGCGCAGGGAAATATGAATTTATCCATTGATCACGATTATCGCGGAGAATTCCTGCCTATCCAGAACGCTATGCGTCAAATCCTGGATTCCTTAAATATTGCCTTGACGCAAATTAATGTCACTTCCGAACGTGTATCAGCGGAGTCTGATCGGATGTCTGCCGGAGCGCAGATTCTTTCAGATGGCACCGTTCAGCAAGCTTCTGCTGTCGAGGAACTTTCCTCCAGCATCCAGGAGATTTCTACAGAAGTAGACCATACTTCCAGCGATGCAGATAACGCCAAAGCGGCGGCTGGCCATGCTTCTGAAAAGCTGATGCTTTGCGACCAGACTATGGCTTCCCTTACTACCGCCATGAAAAATATTTCCGATTCTTCTATCCAGATCAGCGGAATTATTAAGACGATAGAAGATATTTCTTTCCAGACCAAAATCCTTGCTTTAAATGCTTCCGTTGAAGCAGCACGTGCCGGAGAGGCTGGAAAGGGCTTTGCTGTTGTAGCGGACGAGGTGCAAAGCCTGGCAAATAAGAGCGCTATCTCCTCCCAGGAAATTACAGAATTGATCGAGACTTCCACTCAATTGATCCGTGAGGGAACCTCGCTTTCCGCAGATACCACTACCGCGCTTTCCCAGGTAGTAGAAAGCGCCAAGATTGCTACTGAAATGATTGAACGGATCGCAGATTCCGCCCAGCAGCAGATCGGAAGAGCACACGTCTGAACTCCAGTCACATTACTCGATCTCG
>CAJUFW010000078.1 GCA_910585655.1 uncultured Lachnospiraceae bacterium | reverse complement strand
TTCCCAGGGGATGCTGCCTTATACGGAAAACGAGCTGTGTCAGGAAGTAGACAAGCTTTTAAAAAATTTGCTTTCCGGAGTGACGGTGCTGCTGATAGACGGCTACAGCCAGGCGATTTTAATGGATTTACGGACTTACCCTGCCAGAAGCGTGGAAGAGCCGGAAAAGGATCGGGTCATGCGCGGCTCCAGGGACGGTTTTGTAGAGACGTTGATTATGAATACGGCGTTGCTGCGAAGAAGAATCCGCAGCACGGATCTACGGATTCTGGCAGTGGAAGTCGGCGCTTCCTCCCGGACGGATATCGCAGTCTGCTATATGGAAAGCCGGGTGGATAAGGTATTTTTACAAAAGGTAATGAAACGTTTAGAAAGCATTGAGATCGATGCGCTGACGATGAATCAGGAAAGCTTAGGAGAGTGTATTCATCGGGGAAGCTGGCTGAATCCTTTTCCTAAGTTTAAATATTCGGAGAGACCGGATACGGCGGCAGCCAGTGTGTTAGAAGGGAATATTGTTATTTTTGTTGATAACTCTCCGGCGGCGATGATTTTACCGGCTACTTTTTTTGATATTATTGAGGAAGCAGACGATTATTATTTTCCGCCAGTGACCGGGACTTATCTACGTCTGTCCCGGTTTTTGGGGAATTTGCTAGCGCTATTGTTGACACCGACCTGGCTGCTGTTTTTGGCAAATCCAAACCTGGTGCCGGATTGGCTGGCGTTTGTGTTGAATGTAGAACAGGCGAATATCCCGATTTTATGGCAGCTTTTGATTTTGGAGCTGGCGATAGACGGATTGCGGCTGGCTTCCATCAATACGCCAAATATGCTCAGTACGCCGCTAAGTGTAATCGCAGGTATCGTAATGGGGGATTTTGCAACCAGTTCCGGATGGTTTGCTCCTCAAAGTATGCTGTATATGGCGTTTGTCTCAATTGCCACTTATACCCAAGCCAGCTTTGAATTGGGCTATGCCTTAAAATTTATGCGTTTGATTTTATTGGTGCTGACAGCCTTTTTTGGTATCTGGGGTTATACGGCAGGGCTGCTTTTGACGCTTTTTTGTATTGTGTGCAACCGAACCTTATCCGGGAAAAGCTATCTTGCACCACTGCTTCCATTTAATGGAAGTCGGCTTATGCAGCGATTTTTCCGGGTAAGCCTGCCAAGGAGCGAGAAAAAACCATAGAATGATTTTAAAAGGAGCCTGATGGCTTCTTTTTCTGTTGCTCGGAAAGTTTTGTTGCAAAAGGTTCTATAAAAAAAGCGGATTTTTGCAGAAGTGACAATAATTTGAAAGATATGTCGAAAATAAAAAAGGAAATTTCTTTTTTGCGCGTAATATTTCTAATAAGGGAACAAATAGAAAAAATAAAACAGCCAGCAAAAGGGGGGATAGAATGCCGTCGGAAATCCATATCGTGCAGACGATCCGAGAAAAGACAGAACAAAGAGAGCATCAGAGTTTAAGTCGGTATGCTACTTTTGCAGACGAATCAAAGGGACGGGAGCGAGAAGAAGAGCCATGCGATATCCGTACCGCCTTTCAGCGTGACAGGGATCGGATTATACATGCCAAGTCGTTCCGCAGGATGAAGTCTAAAACACAGGTTTTTTTAGAGCCGGAGGGAGATCACTATCGGACGAGACTTACACATACGTTAGAGGTAGCGCAGATCGCCAGGACGATTGCCAGATCGCTGCAGTTAAATGAGGACTTGGCAGAGGCGATTGCGTTAGGCCATGATTTAGGGCATACGCCGTTTGGGCATGCGGGAGAACGGGCGTTGGCGAAGGTCTGCCCGGAAGGCTTTGAACACAACAAACAGAGCCTGCGGGTGGTGGAGCGGCTGGAAAAGCATGGAAGAGGATTAAATTTAACGTGGGAAGTGCGCGACGGGATGAAAAATCATCGAAGCGCCTGTATGCCCGCCACGTTAGAAGGGAAAATTGTCCGGCTTTCGGATAAGATTGCCTATGTCAGCCATGATATAGATGATGCTATTCGGGGCGGCATTATCCGTCAGAAGGATATTCCGGAAGCCCTTTTGGTGATGTTAGGGGAAACTTTGACAAAGCGTATCAATACGATGATCCATGCCGTAGTCTCCTGCAGCGAAGGAAAAAACGAGATTTTAATGAGACCGGAGACCGAAGATGCTATGAAAGAGCTGCGGAAGTTTTTGTTTGAGCGGGTCTATAGTAACCCGGTGGCAAAAGGACAGGAAAAGCAGGCGGAGCATTTGGTCTCATATTTGTATGAATATTATCGGAAGGAGCCGGAGAAGCTACCAGAAGAATTCCGGGTGCTGATACAGGAAAAAGGGGAGAAGCCAGAACGTGTCGTATGTGATTACATAGCAGGCATGACGGATCGTTTTGCAGTATCCAGGCTAAAAGAGATTTTTATTCCTATGCGCTGGGATGTGATATCCGTAGGAGACGATTCCGGTCTTTATTCGTAGCAAAGGAGTATTTGTATCGGTGATGATTCCGACGGAGGTCAGGCGTAGGGAGAAACGATAGTGTTTGGAACAGAGAGAGGGGTGTGAGGCTTTGTATTATTCAGAGGAACTCATTGAGGAGGTCAGGCAGAGAAATGATATCGTAGAAGTTATTTCCTCGTATGTACGGCTGCAGAAAAAAGGAGCCAATCATATGGGGCTTTGCCCGTTCCACAATGAAAAATCGCCCTCCTTTTCCGTCAGCGCCGCGAAGCAGATGTACTATTGCTTTGGCTGCGGCAAGGGAGGTAATGTCTTTACCTTTTTGATGGAATATGAAAACGAGACGTTTGGGGAAGCCGTGAAAGCGCTGGCGGATCGGGCGGGAATTAGTCTGCCGGAACAAGAATATGACGCAGAGGCAAAAAAGCGAGCCGGACTGCGCGCCAGGCTCTTAGAGGTCAATAAGGAGGCTGCAACGTATTATTTTTATCAGCTCCGCAGTGAAAAGGGAAAGGCAGCGATGGAGTATTTAAAGGGGAGGGAGCTGTCAAACGAAACTATCCGTGAGTTTGGTTTGGGATTTTCCAGTCAGAACAGCAGGGAGCTATACCGTTATTTAAAATCCAAGGGATATGAGGATGAGCTGCTCCGCCAGTCCGGGCTGATGACCTTTGACGAGGTGAGAGGGGCTTACGATAAGTTTTGGAACCGGGTCATGTTCCCGATTTTTGATACAAACAGCCGGGTGATTGGCTTTGGCGGACGTGTGATGGGAGAGGGGTCTCCCAAATACTTAAATTCTCCGGAAACAGCAGTATTTGACAAAAGCCGGAATCTTTACGGTCTGCATAAAGCCAGGCTTTCCAGAGAAAAATATATGTTGGTCTGTGAAGGCTATATGGATGTGATATCGCTACATCAGGCGGGCTTTACCAACGCTGTCGCCTCTTTGGGAACTGCATTGACCGGGCTGCAGGCGAATTTGTTAAAGCGTTATACCGGCGAGGTAGTCCTTACATATGACAGCGATGCCGCCGGTACAAAGGCAGCGCTGCGGGCGATTCCGATTATGAAGGAAGCCGGTATTACGACGAAAGTACTGAATATGAAGCCTTATAAGGATCCGGACGAGTTTATAAAGGCACAGGGCGCAGAGGCGTTTCGGGAGCGGATTCGCCAGGCGCAAAACAGCTTTTATTTTGAAATATCCGTATTGGAGCAGGATTATGAAATGGACGATCCGGAATCCAAGACAAAGTTTTTTCAGGCAGTCGCCAAACGGCTTTTGGTTTTTACCGACGACCTTGAGCGAAATACTTATATAGAGGCGGTGGCTTCCCGCTATTTTATTCCGGCAGAGCAGCTAAGAAGCCTGGTCAACCGTCTGGGAGCGGGTTATGTCCTGCCGGAACAAGCTTTATCAGGACAGGAATACAAAAGAGAGCGGATGTCTAAAAGAAAGCAAAATGGGGAAGAAGGGCTAAGACAGTGCCAACGGTTATTTTTGACGTGGTTAATCGAAAAGCCGAAGCTGTTTGGAAAAGTAGATGGGCTAATTGACGAACATGATATGTTAGAACCGCTGTACCAGCAGGCGGCGGCGCTTTTGTTTGAGGAATACCGCCGAACCGGAGCGGTCAATCCGGCAAGGCTGTTAAGCCATTTTGAAAGTAAGGAGGAACAGACGGAGGTGGCTTCCCTGTTCCATACCCTGCCGACCGAAGAGGAAATTGACGAAAAGGCGCAGGAAAAAGCATTTAATGAAACAATAAGGCGGATTAAGAAGGTAAGCCTGGAAGAAGCAGCCAAAAAGGCTTCCGAACAAGGCGATATGGCAGAGTTCGGCAAGATCATACAGGAGCAGGCGCGTTGGCAGAGGCTGTATATCCATTGGGAATAAGCGGAGCAAACTATCATGAGACGGGATTGTGCGCCGCTATGGGAACGCCGGAGGATATGCTTTGATGTATGACAAGGCGTAAGGTTGGCAAAAATAACAATAACAGTCCAGGGCTTCGGCCAGCCCGTTAAGGAGGACAGAAAAAAGATGGAAGAAAAAACAATGAAATTTTCGGACAAGCTCAAGGAACTTTTAGAGTTTGCAAAAACCAAAAAAAATGTATTAGAAGTGCAGGAAATCAACGACTTTTTTGGAGACTATGAGATCGATCCGGGGAAAATTGAACGGGTGTATGATTTCTTGGAAAAAAACGGAGTGGATGTGCTGCGAATCACGGACGATGACGACGATGTATTGCTGCCTTTAGAGGAGGATGAGGAGATCGAGCCGATTGACTTATCGGTTCCGGATGGCGTGAGCATCGAAGATCCGGTGCGGATGTATCTAAAAGAGATCGGTAAGGTGCCGTTGTTGAGTGCAGATGAGGAAATCGAGCTGGCCAAACGGATGGAAGAGGGAGACGAAGCGGCAAGGAAACGTCTGGCAGAGGCGAACCTTCGTCTGGTCGTCAGCATTGCGAAGCGTTACGTTGGACGAGGAATGTTGTTTTTGGATTTGATTCAGGAAGGTAACTTGGGACTGATTAAGGCAGTGGAAAAGTTTGATTATCGGAAAGGCTATAAATTCAGTACCTATGCGACTTGGTGGATTCGTCAGGCGATTACCCGTGCGATAGCCGATCAGGCAAGAACCATTCGGATTCCGGTGCATATGGTAGAAACGATCAACAAATTGATCCGGGTACAACGTCAGCTTTTGCAGGAGCTAGGCAGAGAGCCGTCTCCGGAGGAGATTTCAAGAGAATTAAACCTGCCGGTAGAGCGGGTACGGGAAATCCAGAAGATTTCTCAGGAACCGGTTTCTTTGGAAACGCCGATCGGTGAGGAGGAAGACAGTCATTTGGGAGATTTTATCCAGGATGATAACGTTCCGGTACCGGCAGAGGCTGCGGCTTTTACGTTGCTAAAGGAGCAGTTAATCGAGGTACTTGGAACCTTGACAGACCGGGAACAGAAGGTGCTGCGGCTGCGTTTTGGCTTAGACGACGGGAGGGCTAGGACATTAGAGGAAGTAGGCAAAGAGTTTAACGTAACTCGTGAGCGGATCCGTCAGATTGAAGCAAAGGCTCTGCGAAAGCTTCGCCATCCAAGCAGAAGCCGGAAGTTAAAGGACTTTTTAGAATGAGAGAAAAGCAGTTGTCAAAGAGGCTGCAGGCGGTCGTAGCTTTAGTGACGCCAGGCAGGCGGGTAGCAGATGTAGGCTGTGATCATGCCTATGTTTCCATTTATCTGATCGAACATGGTCTTGCAAGGGAATGTATGGCGTTAGATGTCAGAGAAGGTCCATTGCAAAGAGCCAGGGAGAACATTGCGGCGCATCGGCTTTCCGAACAGATTCAGACAAGACTTGGTTCCGGGCTGGAGCCGGTTGGCAGAGGGGAAGTTGATACGGTTTTAATGGCAGGTATGGGCGGAATCCTGATACGGGATTTGTTGGAAGAGAGTCGAACGCTGTCCCATTCCTTAAAGGAGTGGGTACTGCAGCCGCAATCCGATGTAGAGCTGGTCAGAGGCTACATAAGGGAATCAGGCTTTCATATTATCAGGGAAGAGATGGTGTGGGAGGACGGAAAATATTATCCGATGTTTTGTGCGGTGCCAGAACAACCAAAACAAGCCGAACAGGAAACGCAAGCCGGAAGCGAGCCGAACGAGCTTGCAGTATGGGATCGATTTGGAGCGCTTTTGCTGCGGCAGAGACATCCGGTTTTGTATGCGTATTTAAAGGATCGCGAGCAGCATTATGCACAGGTAATCCGGCAGATGCAGCAAAAACCAGGAGCCGACAGGAAAGATAACAGGAACGAGCAGTCTGACCAGCGTGAGAAAGTGCGGGCAGAGCAGCTTTTCTTAATACAACAGGAAGCAGACTATGTAAAATGGGCGTTGCAATATTGGGAAGGAAAAGGAGAGTAGCGATGAAACTGATAGTAGAGGGAAGAGAACTAGAGCGGGAAAAGGGTGTTAAGCTTTCCGAATTGGCAGAGGAGCTAGGCGGCGCGGACAATGAAATTTTGCTGGCTACTGTAAACGGACGTCTGAAGGAGCTGTGGAAGCCCGTAGAGGAGGACGCAGAAATCCGCTTTCTTACGATCGACTCAAAGGACGGACGGAGAGCTTATGAACGAGCTTTGATTTTTGTCATGATTAAAGCGGTACATGACAGCTTTCCTTATGAAAAAATAGAACGGGTATCCGTGGAATATTCGATTGGAAACGGGCTTTATTGTGAGCTGCATGGAGCCGGGATAGAGGAAAATATGCCGCTTCCGGCAGATATGATCGAGACGATCCGTGCGCGGATGGAGGAGCTGATAGCAGAAAATCAGATGTTTTATAAGCACTCGGTGCATACCGACGAAGCGGTTCGTCTGTTCCACCGCCATCATTTGCAGGATAAGGAGCGTCTGTTCCGTTATCGCCGGGTTTCCTGGACAAACGTATATGAACTGGACGGTTATACCGATTATTTTTATGGCTATATGCCGGCTCGCACGGGCGTCTTAAAGCAATACGATCTGATTCCCTATGACGCAGGAATGATGCTGGTACTGCCGGAAGAAAAGCGTCTGAAAGAAAATACTTCTTTGGAAAAACCGGATTGGAAGCCAAGAGAAAAGCTGTTCCGGACGCTCCATAGCTACAGCGATTGGGGGCGTCTGATGGATATTCAGGACGTAGGAGCCTTAAACGATGCGATTGCCCAAGGGCGGATGCAGGATTTGATTTTGGTACAGGAAGCGTTACAGGAAAATCGGATTGCAGAAATCGCAGAAAAGATCGCCGGGCAGCCGGATAAAAAAATGGTGATGATTGCCGGACCTTCTTCTTCCGGAAAGACGACTTTTTCTCATCGGCTTTCGATCGCTCTACAGACCTATGGGCTGCATCCTCATCCGATTGCCGTAGACGACTATTTTTTAAATCGGGAAGATACGCCTAAGGACGAAGAGGGAAATTATAATTTTGAATGCTTAGAGGCGATTGATATTACTCGTTTTAATGAGGATATGCAGGCGCTTTTAGCAGGAGAAGAAGTGGAATTGCCGACCTTTAATTTTAAAACAGGAAAGCGGGAATACAAAGGAAACCGGAAAGTATTAAAAGAAGAAGATATTTTAATTATCGAGGGCATCCATTGTCTAAACGATAGGCTGTCTTATTCTCTGCCGCGGGAAAAGAAATTTAAGATTTATATTAGTTCCCTGACACAGCTTAATATTGACGAGCATAACCGGATTCCGACGACCGATG
Organism: uncultured Lachnospiraceae bacterium; assembly: GCA_910585655.1. GTDB lineage: Bacteria > Bacillota > Clostridia > Lachnospirales > Lachnospiraceae > MGBC131033. Next base: position 7,236 of record CAJUFW010000078.1, on the reverse strand, counting down.
CCAGGCTGCTGCGCCGGCTGGTACGCGACGCCAGATCCCGTGGTACGACCGGAGAAAATACGCTGGCAATGTGGGGTTCTGTACGCCGGGGTGAGGAGGAAAATATTTTCCCGTTCCAGGAGGAAGCCGATGTGATGTTTAATTCCGCTCTGATCTATGAGCTGGCTGTTCTCAAGCAGTATGCAGAGCCGATTTTATTTGGTATCGCCAGAGAGCATCCGGAGTATTTAGAAGCGAACCGTCTGTTAAAGTTTTTAGATTATTTCCTTGGCGTCAGTACGGAGGATATCCCTAGAAACTCGATTATCCGGGAATTTATCGGAGGAAGCTGTTTCCGGGTATAAGCGGCTGTTTCGCCTCTAAACCGTCGTCGATTCTCTAAAATATGACTGGTGTATTTGAAAGAAAATATTGAGAAAAAAATGTACTGCCCCAAATTGGAGCAGTACATTTTTTATATGATATGAAAAAAATTCCACAAAGTGGAATTCACACATCTTGTCTGGTATCGTCCGTATACAGGCGATAAGTACCTTTTACGAAAAATAGGCACTACTACAATATCCACTATACCATATTTTTTATTACAAGTCTAGCATTTTTTGAAAAAAACAAGTAAGATACTAATATGCCTGGTTAGGAGCTGTTTTTAGGCGGCTCTCAGGCAGGGCAAACAACAAGATACTAAGATGGTAAGCCTGCTGGAAGCAGTGCTTCAGAATGGAGGAAAACATGGAACAGAAGAAAGAGGCAATCCGCGTAGCGGAGGAGAAGCATCTCAAGTCTTGTATAGCAGTTATCGAGAAAAATATCGAGCGGCTGACAGTAGAGGTAGCGCAGATGAAGGCAGAGACAAAGGAGATGTATGATAATTACCGATCCGGAGATTCGCAAGTGCATAATGAATTGGTGATTGGTTTGGATCTGCAGGATAAAGCAGAACATACGTTGTATAAAAATTTACAGGCAGAGCAGAAAGCATACTTTGGGCGAATTGATTATGAAGAGGAATATCATGCCGGGCTGGCGAAAAAAGAGGGGGAAGGAAACCTGAAATTTTCTCTGTATATTGGTAAAAACGGCATTATGCAGAGTACCTCGGATATTTTAATCGTAGACTGGCGTGCGCCGGTGGCAAGCGTGTATTATGACAGCGATATTGGAAAAAGCCACTATAGCGCGCCGACCGGGGAGGAAATACAGATCGATTTACAGTTGAAACGTACCTTTGAGCTGGAAAGGGACAAGCTCTATGATTTTTATGATACAGACGTCATTACCAACGATGAATTCCTGACAAAATATCTGGCAAAAAATAAAGAAGTAGTATTGGGAGAAATCATTGCGACGATCCAAAAGGAACAAAATCTGATTATCCGGGATACTCCTTGGCATACGGTAATCGTACAGGGAGTGGCAGGCAGCGGGAAAACAACAGTAGCCATGCACCGGATTTCTTATATCCTTTATAATTTTAAGGATAAATTTAAGCCACAGGAATTTTATGTGATCGGCAGCAACCATATGCTGCTCAACTACATTACCAGTGTACTGCCAAGTCTGGATGTGCAGGGGATTAACCAGATGACGCTAGAGGAATTGCTGTTGAAGTTTTTAGAAGGAAGCTTTGAGGTCGAATTACCAGGACAGGAGGAGACGGGAAAGAAGCCAGCAGGAAAAAGGACGAAAAAATCAAAAAGTTATCGTCTAATCGACAGCTTTCGGCGGACGGAACGGGAAATACTGCAATTGAAAGGCTCCCTGGATTTTATGCTGGCGTTAGAATATTATTTGGCAGAAGAGGAGCGGCGTTTGCTGCCGCATTTGCCGGACGGAATATTAGAATATGACGGACGTATTCTTTACCGCCAGGAGGATTTGGAAGAGTTTTTACAGACTTTTTCCTGCTTTCAGACAAGCAGTGGTACGATTAAGGCAGGCGGGGTGTCAGCAGAGGAAAAAATCGATATGTTAAATCAGCGGATTTTAAAAAAGGTGAAGATGATTTGTGAAATGGCAGATGAGGAGCGGGAAGTTATCAAGCGGGAAACAGCCAAAGTAAGAGGCTTTTTTGGAAAAGCAAAAAATCGCTGGGTCGTAACGGAGGTGTATGGCGCCTTTTTAGAAGCGTTACAAAAGGAACGAGAATGGTTTTGCCAGAAGGGGTTGCAATTACCGCCGGATTCTGTTTTAATACAAATAGAAGAGGAATTTTTAAGCAAACAGGCGGATCTTTATGATATGGCAGCGTTGCTGTTGATCAAAAAGCGTATGAAGTGGTGCGATGATTTGGACTTGGTCTCTCATGTAGTAGTCGATGAAGCGCAGGATTTTGGCGTATCGGTTTTTTACAGTCTGCATCAGAGCTTTCCGACGGCAACCTTTACGATTATGGGGGATGTTTCCCAAAATATTTATTACGATTCTGGGATGAACGACTGGGTAGATCTGCGGGAACGGGTATTTTCTACCGAAAAGGATCGGTTTTACCGGCTGGTAAAGAGCTACCGCAATACGGTGGAAATCAGCCATTTTGCCGGAAAGCTTCTGGAAAAGGGAAGTTTTGAGACGTATGCAATCGATCCGGTGATTCGCCATGGAAGAGAAGCTGCGGTAATAGAAAAAGCCGATACCAAGGCACTGGCAAAAGAGGCGGTAAAGCTTATCAAAGAACTGTTGGAACGCGGTTTTTCTACGATTGCCATAATCGGAAGAGACGAAGAGGAATGCCGGCGGATTTCCTTAAAACTACACTCGGAACTTTCTGAAAAAAGCGGGAAAGCAGCGACGCTTTCAGAAGGGATAACGATACATGAAATCACAGAACAAACCGAAGAAGTCAATTCTCTGACCGGGATTTTGCTGCTGCCGATCCGGATGATCAAGGGTCTGGAATTTGATGCCGTACTGCTTTGGAATCCGTCGGAGCAGCATTATCCGGCGTGTGATGCCAACGTAAAGCTGCTTTATGTAGCGGTGACAAGGGCGCTGCATGAACTGTATTTGCTGGTGGATCAGAAGGAAGGATTGTGTGAACTGCTGCAGGTTTAGGCGGCTAAAGAAAAAAGCAGCGCTCAGGGAAGAACAAGGAAAAGGAGAAAGGAAGAGTGTAAAATGAAACGAATAGGACGAGGAACAAAGAAATTCTTGCTGGCAGTCTGTCTAATAGCGGGTTGTCTGCTTTTGGGCTGCTGCGCTCACCGGCAGGAAGAGGCGCGAACGGTAACGCTGGTGCTGGCGACGGATTTGCACTACCTTTCCCCTGGCTTAACGGATCGAGGATATTATTTTGAGGCAATCAACGAACAGGGAGACGGCAGGCTGCTCTGGTATCAGCAGGAAATCATAGGAGCTTTTTTGGCAGACATGAAAGAGCTGAAGCCGGACGCGGTGCTGCTGTCCGGAGATTTGACGTATAATGGGGAGCGGGAGAGCCATGAGCGACTGGCGGCTTTGCTTTCCGAACTGACAGAGGAAGGCATTTTGGTATATGTCATACCAGGAAACCACGATATCAATAACCTGTTAAGCCGTTCTTTTTTTGGAGAGGAGGCAGAGCGGGTAGAAAGTGTTTTGATTGAGGATTTTAAAGAACTTTATCAGGAGTTTGGCTATGGCAAGGACAAAACGAGAAAAAAAGGAGCGATGTGCAGGAATAAGCTGTTGGAACATTCCCCGGATGGGCTGAGCTATACTGTACGCCTGCAGGATCGGATCAGCCTTTACATGCTCAATACAAATCGTTTTCTGGACGGCTACCAGATTGGAAGTGGCGTCGGAGAGGAGACGTTAGCCTGGCTTGACGGCTGGCTAAAACAGGATCAAAAAGAGGGTCGGACGCCGATTGCCGTTGGACATCATAACCTGCTGGTACATAACCCGTTTTTTATCAAAGGCTATGTCTGTTCGGACAGCGAGGAGGTAAAACAGGTACTGGCAGACAGGCAGGTTCCTTTGTATTTAAGCGGGCATATGCACATCCAGCATCAGGCAAAGGAGGAGACAGGAGATTGGGAGCTTTGGGACATTGCAGGAAGCTCTCTTATGGTAAATCCACATCAGTATGGGATCGTTACAATAGGGACGGAAGGGGAAGTTTCTTATGAAAAACAGTCGGTTAAGGTAGAAGAGTATGCCAGGGCGCAAGGTATGACAGAGGAAGATTTGCTGCATTTTGCCGACTATGCCAAGGAGTTTTTTTACCAGAACCAGTATAAGCGGGTTATGGAAAACCTCAAAAAGACAAAGTTAGACGAAGAGATAAGGGAAGAACTGGCGGACTATTCCGCGCGGATAAACGTCGCGTATTTTGCCGGAATGAACGAGGAAGAAAAGCAGGCGTTCCGGGAGGATGAGGGCTACCGGCTCTGGCAGGAGGTAAAGGAAGAACTTGGGGAAGAAAGCTTCTGGTGTGAATACCTGGATAGTATTTTAGACGGATATTGTTGGAGAACAAAGGAACAGTAGTCAGCGCGGAAGAACTGTTTCATCAGATTTGGCAGGAGGAGTATTACAGCAAAGCAAACAATACCATAACCGCCCATATTCGTCATTTAAGGGAGAAGCTAAAAGATACCTTGGATAAACCGAAGTATATTAAAACCATATGGGGAGTTGGTTATAAAATTGAAGCATAATAAAAAAGAAGAGTTTGTTACATTCCAAGCTAAGCTAATGCGTCGTTTCTGCAGCAACGCTTTATTATCTGCGCTGATTGTGGCAGGCTTATATCTGTTTGTATGGAAGAGGCGCTTGGGCGATGTAATCGTCAAGGTATTGGAGAATTGTCTGAATATCGAGCATGAAGCGGCATTTTTGATATATCACGAATATTTTCGAGGTCATAAAGAAGTTTTCTTTGGAGTGGCGATTGTTCTGATTTTTTTGTGGCTGCTTTGGCGGCTGTTTTGGTGGATGAGCAATTATTTTAAGGAGATCAATCAGGGAATTGATAGTCTGCTGGCAGAGGACAACAGATTTAATTCTCAGCAAATCAGCTTATCAAAGGAACTGGTTGACCTTTCCCTTATGCTGGCGCAGCTATCCGATAAATTGGCGAGGGTCTTTGGAAATCTTTTGAAAAATGCGGCTGCCTATAGCTATCCGCAAACGGAAATTACAATTTTTGCTACTTCATCAGAAGATCTGGTTTCTATTTCTGTTCAAAATAAAGGAGCTACCATTCCCGCAGAAAATCTGCCGTTGCTGTTTGATAAATTTTATCGTTTGGATGAAGCACGTATGTCCAATACAGGCGGTACTGGTCTGGGGCTTGCGATTACACTTCCTGCGACAAAATAAGAAAACTGTTAAGGGAAAGCAAAAAACTTGCATTTGCACTCCGGGCAGACGGACGGAATAATCAGCGGGCAAAATTTTAGTTTCACATAGTTGATATGTTGTCCCTTTATAGTCAGCAGACACTCTTTTTCTTTCAAGTTGTCCCCTCGTGTTGGGGCATAGTACGGAAATGAATGTCTGCAACATGGACACCGCCAAAAAAGTTTTGGGGTAAATCCAAACGGGACAGCTACAAAGAAAATCAGGAGGGATATAATAACTGCCACAAGGAAAAACGCCAAGAGCGGTTTTTCCTTTATTATAGCGCTTATTTCCATATTCTTGCCCAAAAGAACAATAGGAATGAATAGTACCATACCACAAATACAAGAAACGGCAAAGCATACCCATTGCATCAAAAATACTGTTTTCATAAATGCACAGCATCGCCGGAACCGGGGTGGCATTTGTGGGAACACATACGGAAACGGTTTTGACATATTTTCTTTTTGTATTTGCCAGCTTGAAAAATCATCCGTTGCTTTTTTCATAATCCCGTCCTCTGAAAGCTTCGTTTACTCACCGATATCACACACCACATCACCGCATACAGCAGAAGATAGACCCTGTCAGTACAAAGGCGGCGATGTATTTTGGTCTAAGTATAGCATATCTTCTTTTTGAAAACAATCCCGCTCTATGCCCGTTCTCCACCGTGCTGAAAAGTTTGCGTCAATAAAACAGGATTTTCTTAAGAATAAAACCTTTAAATCTTCAAATCCATAACGCTTTGATCTGGTAGACTGATGACTGGTAAAAGCGTTATGGATTTTTATATGTCAAAAGACTGGAAAGGAGCAGGAAATGAAGGAAAGAGAAAGAATCATGCAGCATAAGGGGAGAGGAAAACGGCGCAGACAATGGTTTAAAAGATTGGCAGGAAGCATAATTTTACTGTTTCTTTTTGCCGCTATGTTGTCGGGAAAATCCGATTCCTTTGGATTATGAAGTAAATTTAGTGGAGTTAGAAGGAGGGGAGCAGGTAGACGAACGTATTTATGAACCATTGATGGAACTGTTAGAAGCTGCAAAAGAGAGTAACTGGGATCAAATGCCACTTGTGGTATCGGGCTATCGGACACAGGAAGTACAGCAACAATTTTACGACGACAAGATTGCCGATTATCGTAGGCAGGGCTATTCCAAAGAAGATGCAAAGGAAATGGCAGAACAATGGGTTGCGGTGCCGGGACATAGCGAGCATCAGCTTGGCTTTGCGGTAGATATCAACGGGGCGACGTATGATCTTTATCTGTGGCTGCAGGCAAACAGCTATCGCTATGGATTTATCTTTCGCTATCCGGGGAATAAGACAGAAATTACCAATACGGCGGAAGAAGTATGGCATTATCGCTATATAGGTGTGGAAGCGGCGACCGAAGTATATGAGCAGGGACTTTGCTTGGAAGAATATTTGGAGACGTTGGAGTAGGCGGTTCCTTTTTGACAATTTACTTGAAACAAAAGGGGAAACTTTATATAATAGGGAGGGAAGTAGAAAAGGGAGGAGAGGGGAAAGACATGGTAAAAATCGATCTGCTGTGTGTCGGAAAAATAAAAGAAGCCTATCTAAAAGCCGGGATTGATGAATATAAAAAACGTCTAAGCCGTTATTGCAGACTGGAAATATTGGAAGTGGCAGACGAGCGTACGCCGGAGGAAGCATCTGCGGCAGAGGAGGATCAGATCCGGAAAAGGGAGGGGGAGCGCCTCCTTCGTCTGCTTAAAACGGATGCTTATGTGATTGCGCTTGCCATTGAGGGAAGGCAGTTTGATTCGGTCGGATTGGCAAGGGAATTAGAAAGAATTCCGCTTTCTGGAACGAGCCAGATACAATTTGTGATTGGCGGTTCCTTAGGGCTGCACCCGGATATCTTAAAGCGGGCGGATTTGCTG
>CAJUFW010000077.1:10492-15230 GCA_910585655.1 uncultured Lachnospiraceae bacterium | reverse complement strand
ATCTACACGTACTGACACACTCTTTCCCTACACGACGCTCTTCCGATCTAGTATCCGGCAGGGCATAGTCTGTTTTTGCTGGCAAAGCTACTGTATGAAAATCCGCCGGAGCAGGTGAAAGCGGTGACGGCGCAGGCGGAAGGAGAGGCAGGGAAAAAGGAGCGGCAAAAAATAGTGGAAGCGATGAATTCGCAGTTGTCCTTATTGGCGAATGTTACAGTGATAGAGGCGAATGCGGAGTATCCTCTGCTTCACCAAAAAACCACCTATTATATATGTGAAAATTTCCGCTGCCTGCCGCCAAGGAATTAAAATACGAGATTAGGATTGGGAGGGGTTGACCTGTTTGGTCAATCTCCCGCCGTCCATTTCGTATACTGTATCGCAAAGGGTTGTGATATCAAGTGGATTGTGGGAAGCTAGGAGGATAGTCGTTCCCTTGTCCCGGAGGGAAAGGAAAAGCTGGCGCATTTCAAGGACTCCCTGGTTGTCCAGACTGTTCATTGGTTCGTCCAATACCAAAAGGCGCGGAGCTTCGAGGATAGCCTGAGCAATGCCAAGTCGCTGTCTCATTCCCAAGGAATAGCGACCGACTGCTTTTCGATTGGTTGGATCTAAGCCTACCAGACGCATTGCTGCAGCTACTGTCTTTGCCCGGTGGCGTCTGGTGGTATGCCCGGAGAGGCTAAGCAGCCATTGGAGGTTGTTTTTTCCACTTTCGTCTGGAAGAAAGCCTGGTGTTTCAATGATCATTCCGGTTTCCGGAGCAAAATCACAGTCCTTGCCAATCTGCTTGCCAAAAACAGATACACTTCCCTCATTGGGACGCAAAAATCCCAAAATACATTTCATCAAAACGGTTTTACCGGAGCCGTTGCGTCCGACGATTCCGTGGATATGCCCTGTTTCAAGGCAAGCTTTGATATGGTGCAGAACAGGCTCTCTGCCAAAGTGTTTAGAAAGATTTTGAACTTCGACTGCATATTCCATAAAATCAGGTTCCTTTCTTTGTTTGTTTATAAAAAATACTCTAAAATTCCAGTTTTTTTACTTGCCAGAAAACCGCTGCCAGCAAAGCCAGATTCAGTCCGCCAAAAAGAAGATGCGTCTGGGTAAGGGTGGGAAGGGAATCATAGCCGAAATTGTGCATAATATAGGTGGCGTGCTGGAGCGGGGAGAGCCATGCCGCCAGAAGATTTGCATAATAAGCCATTTTTTCATCCAAAGCCAGCCATACCATGAAACGGTCGGGGGTAAGCAGCCACGCCGTCAGATGGAGAAAGATCACCGCGCTGATACCAGCTTTTTTTCCAAAGCGGAGTGAAACGGCGAGGTTGGTAAGGAGCAGAAACAACGTATATTGTGTGAGCAGCCAGAAAATATGAAAGCTGCAGGAATAGGGCTTGGTAAAGCGAACCGTTTTACGGACGATGGTCAACGCCCGTTCCAGAGTCTCTGGGGCGTAGCTTATGATTGTGGCGGTGCGGCTCCAGCGGTTAGCGACGCTGATGTTGGCGCCAATGGTCAGCAGCAGGGAGGAAAGAAGCAGAAATATGGTATAGCCAAGACTGATAACGAGGGCAGTCAGTATCTGGGCAGTCAGCCAGTTTTTGCGACCGACTCGGAAAAGAAGCATCGTATCTGAAGCATCTAGGCGGGGCATTTGGGAAAGGAGCAAAAGCAGGGCAAGAGAAGCGAGTAAAATACTATCACTGTCGGAAAAGCACCAGATAAAAGGTTCCAGAAGCTGAACGTCTGTCTGGAATTGCCGGGAGAGCGCCAGAGTATGCCGGGTCAGGAAAAAGCAGAGCAAAAAGCCGATAAGGAAACAGAAAATCAGTCGTGGATTTTTCCGCAGGAGCCGCAGGTTCCAAAGTGTGGTATGCAGCAATCGTGTGAACAGGGAACGAAGTGTGTATGGCAGCGTATTCGTGTGTTTTTGTCGTTTTTCAGGCATGGCGGCGTACCTCCAGATGTAAAAGAATGGCGTTTAGGAAAAGCGAAACAATAAGGAAAGCCAAGGCAAGGGCAGGCAGTAGTAAAAAGTTTAACGTATCGGAAAAGAAACGTTCCTGCAGCATTGTAAAAAAGAGACTGAAAGCAACCGGAGTGACAAGGGCGCAGGCGCTGTCTTTGGTAACGAGCGCTCCAATACAGCCGAGATGAGCAAAAGAGACAGCCGTTAAAAGACGGCAGAGCAAAAGTGTTCCTACACCGGAGGAGGTCAGGGCAGTCTGAAAAGAAGCTCCAAGAGCGGTCAGCAGCAGGCAAAAAAAGATTAGCCCAAGTAGCTGTGAAAGGCAGGCGGCAAGAGAAAGCGCCAATAGTTGTCCGGTCAGATAACGCGAATAGCCGCAGCGGAACACAAAGAAATAGGCAGCACGGCTGCGGATTTCCTGTCCGGCGTTGGCAGAAAAGGGGAGAGCGGCGAGCAGCGGCAGAGAAAGGCTGGCACTGGTTCCGGTTAGAGCGGTAAACAGCAGAGTCGTAAGGTCTGCCCCGCCCTCGGCAAGCCGGAAGCTTTGTAAAAGCTGCCAGTTTTCTGTTCCCAAATCTGCCCAAAGGCAGAAAATAGTAGCAATGGCGCTAAAATAAAACCATTTTTGCCGAAACAGGCGGCAGGTAGGAGAGAAAACAGGAGTTATCATGTGAATCTTCATCTTTTTAATACCCATAATCACGGTCGATGACCGTGCCGTCAATAGCATTGATCGTCAACACAGATTGCCCGGGCGTTGGCTCGTAGTCTTTGCCATGAGCATAATCACCACTGCCAAAGAGAACACGGGTTGCATAGAAATCCCAGACAGGAAGGTAATAGTAAGCGTCAATATTCTGGGATTGTCGTACCGACATATAGCCCAGACGGATTTCATAGACATTCATGGTATTTTCTTCAAGCTCTTCATACATTTCTAAATGTTGAATGCTTAACATTCCGGTCGTTTCAAAAATTTCCATCACTTCTTCAAAGGAGAGCAGGGAAACGTCTGCTTCTACCAATTCGCCCAGATCATACGGGTTTTCATAGGTCAGAGAGCAAACTCCATCGTCCCGGACGACGACGGCAATAGAACCCAGACCGGAGGTAAAGCCATAGGTATTTTGAAGCTGACTGTTATAAAGGCAGTCGTTGACCGGAATTCCATCGATCTGCTTGGTATAGCGGAAGATGTAATATTGTGGGTTCTGACTTGCTTCCCAAACCGGGATCTGCCCATATTGTATCATATGATAATCCGGTGCCAGCGCGGCAACCTCCTCGTCCGCATAGGCGAGCGCCTGTTCTAAAGAAATGGTACAGCCTTCCGCCTTTTGGTTTACCAGAGGAAGCCATTCCACCATTCCTTCGATGTTATAGCGACTTTTTACATATTGCAGGGTAGGCGCAAGACAAAGCCGGGAGGCGTCATCCAGTCCATAATGATAGAAAATACTGTAATAATCACCGTCTTCTTCATAAAAACGGTTTTCTTCGTTAATCCAAAGGTAGTAGGAGTCATACTCGCCGGCTTCCCGCTTCGGCGTTGCCAGATAGCCGGTATAATTTTGCTTTGTTTCGGTGTCCCACCAGGTCATATCCTCCAGATGTCTGGAGATAAAGTCAGTCAGTTCTTCTTCTGTAAAGGGACGAGGGATTGCTTCATAAACAGAAACAGAAGAAACCTCCGGCACAATGACATCAGCGTCTATGGTAATGACAGAAATACCCGATTCGGAGGTATATTCTGCCTGATAATGCTCCGGGACGTCCAAGCGGGCAGAAAGCGGCATGGAGGAAGAGCTGTCAGAAGCAGCAGCGTCAGGAGAGTTGTTTTTGTCAGGCAGATTGCCCGCAGAGCAGCCGCTTATCTGAATCACGGCGAAAGCTATAAGTAAAAGAGTCATTATTTTCATAAACACAATCCTTTCATGGTTAAACTATGATTTTATTTATCATACTTTAAAATAGTTAAGATAGCAACTATGATTTTCTTTTCGGAGTTAGAATAAGAAACAATGGAACGCAGATAGTGGTTGACAAGTGAGAATCATAACTTTTATAATAGTTATAAAATTAACAAAAAATGGCTGGGCAGGTAAAATAAAGTATTTCATAGTCTGGTCGAACGAGCAGGAGGTAGCATTAAAATGAAAAGTATTAGAACCAAAATCACAGTGTGTCTTATTTTGACTGTTCTGATTGGGTTGGTTACGTCGGGAGTTTCGAGCATTGCTCTAAACTACAGCAATACTATGTCTACGGTAGAGCAGATGATGAGCCAGACGGCAGTGCTGGCGGCTGGACGCGCGCAGCAGGAGCTGGAAGTGTATAAGAACGTTGTTATGGAGGTTGGGTGCATTCCGCAGTTATCGGATCCGGAAGTACCAGTGGAAGAAAAACAGGCTATCATTGACGGGCGTGTTTCCATGCACGGTTTTCAGAGGGGAAACGTAGTCGGCGCGAATGGACTCAGTATTTTTGACGGAAACGACTATTCTGATCGGGAATATGTGCGTCAAGCCATGCAGGGAAATGTGTTTGTATCGGAACCGTTGATCAGTAAAATCACAGGGGAGCTATCTATTATGGTAGCGGCGCCTCTCTATTCGGGAGGCGAGTATGGGAACGCCATTGTCGGCGTAGTATATTTTGTTCCGCGGGAGACTTTTTTAAATGATATTGTGTCGGCTATTCAGGTGGGAAAAAACAGCAGAGCCTATATGATCAATAAATCCGGCGATACGATTGCCGATA
>CAJUFW010000077.1:8052-10482 GCA_910585655.1 uncultured Lachnospiraceae bacterium | reverse complement strand
AGTAATGTGACTGGAGTTCAGACGTGTGCTCTTCCGATCTGGCGATACGATTGCCGATATTACGCTTGATACGATCACGGTTCAAAATATAGAGGCAGAGGCGCAGAGCGATTCTACCCTAAAGGAGCTGGCAGCGATTCATGTCGAGATGCGGGAAGGGAAAAACGGATTTGGAGGCTATACACAAGCGGGAACGAAGATGTTTGCGGCTTATGCTCCTGTGCCGGATACCGACGGCTGGAGTATTGCAGTAACTGCGCCGCAGATCAATTATTTGGAATCTACACGAGATGCGATGGTGGTCAATATTGCAGTGATTATAGTATCTATTCTGCTTTCTGTAGTAGTTGCCCTGACATTGGCTATCAATATTGGCAGACCAATGAAGGCATGTGTAAATCGGATGAAACAGTTGGTAGAGGGCGATTTGGATACGCCACTGCCAAAGATCAAAAATAAAGATGAAACAGGCGTGTTAGTCCATTCTACCGAGGCTCTGGTAGAGGGATTGCGTACCGTTATCAAGGATATCAGCTATTTGCTTAATGAATTGGCAAATCAAAATCTGGATGTCCATACAAAACATGAGGAGGTATATGTAGGAAGCTTTCAGGATATTTTGCTTTCCATGCGGAATATGAAAGTAAAGCTAAACGATGCCATGCGTCAGGTCAACCATTCTGCAAAGGGAGTGGCGAGCGCCAGCAACCAGCTTTCTTCCAGCGCGCAGACGCTTAGCCAGGGAACGACAGAACAGGCTAGCTCCGTACAGGAACTGGCAACGCGGATCAATGTGATCTCTGAAGAGGTGAAAAATACGGCGAGCGGAGCGTTAGACGTCAGGAGTCAGACGCATCAGACCGGCGAGCAGGTATTCTTGTGCAACCAGAAAATGCAGAATCTGGTAGAGGCGATGGGAAGGATTCAAAACAGCTCTGAGGAGATTGAAAAGATTTTAAAAACAATAGACGACATTGCTTTCCAGACCAATATCCTTGCCCTTAATGCAGCCGTAGAGGCAGCCAGAGCCGGCAGTGCAGGGAAAGGATTTGCCGTAGTAGCAGAGGAGGTTCGCAGCCTGGCTGGAAAATCCGCGCAGGCGGCAAAAAACACATCGGAGCTGATTGCGAATTCTACAGACGCGGTACATATCGGGACGGAAATCGCTCAAAATACAGCGGATGTTCTGCTGGAAGTAGTAGATAGTATTCAGTCTGTAGTTAAGGCGATCGATCATATCGCGATTGTATCTAACGAGCAGTCGGAGTCTGTGGAACAGGTTTCGGAGGGAATCAATCAGATTTCGATAGTGGTACAGAGTAACAGCGCTACCGCCGAGGAAGGCGCGTCTGCAAGCGAACAGCTTTCTGCGGAAGCGGCAAGCTTAAAGGAATTGGTGGATCAGTTTACGCTTGCTTTAGAATAAGCGTTTGCTTTACCAGTTATCCGGCTGGTATTTTTTGCCGATATATACCATATGCAAGAAAGGATGTGAGCAGTATGAAAATCAATGCAAGCAGTGTCGCCATGACCTCTTCCCGAAGCTATCAGGAAAGTACGGCGGTACAGACCAGTTCCATTATTTTCAAGGGAAAAGGAAGTCTGGGGTCGGCGGGAACCTCCAAAAACAAAATCGGAAAAGACAAAAGCAATCGTGCGCTGTCAACACCGACGCAAAGGTTGTTAGATCAACTCAAACAGGAGGAGCGGGATCGACAATCTCAAACGATGTTTGGCAATGGTCTTGGAACGCGCCAGGTCGGGCAGCGGGAAGATTTGACCGAATCGAAAGAAAGCCTGGAAATCGAAGCCTTGCGTAAGCTGCTAGAAGCCCTGCGGCGGATGAGAGAAGGCTTCCGTGATGGAAAATGGAGTCTGGATTCGGTGCAGAAGCTGGACGGGTTGAAAGATACTTCCGGGCAGCTTTCTACGATAGGGCGTACTCCGTGGAGTGTGCAAAATCCGTTGGTACGACCAGGAAGTAGTTCCGCGCAGGGATTAAGTGCAGGAATTTGGACAAGGCAGACGGTAGTCTCAAGCTTCCGTAGCGAAACGGAAATGACGGCTTTTTCTACGACAGGTGTTGTGCAGACAGCAGATGGCAGGAGCATTGGCTTTAACGTCCAGGTGGAAATGTCGCGGAGCTTTTTAGAGGCAAATGAATATATCACAGAGGATACGATCCGAATTATGTCCGATCCACTCGTGATCAATCTGGATACGAATGTGGCAAGCGTTACCGATCAGAAATTTCTCTTTGATTTGGACGCAGACGGTGTTTTAGACGAGATTTCATTTGCCGGTCAAGGCAGCGGTTTTTTGGCGTTAGATAAGAATGGAGACGGTAAAATCAACGATGGGACAGAGCTGTTTGGAACTCGTTCCGGAGATCGGAAGAGCACACGTCTGAACTCCAGTCACATTACTCGA
>CAJUFW010000077.1:0-8042 GCA_910585655.1 uncultured Lachnospiraceae bacterium | reverse complement strand
GACTGGAGTTCAGACGTGTGCTCTTCCGATCTGGAACTCGTTCCGGAAATGGCTTTGCCGATCTGGCAGCTTATGATGAGGATGGAAACGGTTGGATCGATGAAAACGACAGTGTATTTGACAAGCTGATGGTCTGGACAAAGGACGCTAATGGCAAAGATAAGTTAATCAGCATCGGCAAGGCGGGTGTAGGAGCTATTTATCTGGGCAATGCTTCTACAGACTTTACCCTGCGGGGAGAGGAAAGCAGAGCAGTCAACGGGCAAATCCGCAGAACCGGCGTGTATTTAAAGGAATCCGGCGAAGCAGGGACGATCCAGCATGTGGATTTGGCACTGTAGAGGGCGAAGAACGGATAAAAGATATATTTGCAGTTTGCAGGGAATGTCATAATAATAAAAAACTATGACATTCCCTTTATTTTTGTAAATGTTCTTTAAAGTAGTTTAGGCTGATGGATTACGATATGTATTCGTTTTCCTTTTACCTTGTTTTCATAGGTACTTTGAAGCAACTGGGGGTTTTCAATGATTTTTTCCTTGTCGTAAATAAAGAAATAAATATGATCCGCACTGTAATGCACCATATCCGCTTCGATTTCTTCTATTAGCTTTTTGGGTTTCATATTGTTTCTGGTACATTTTATCTCGATAACATGTTCAGCATCCAGAAAGATATCGGTTCGTACGGTACCATAACCAGTATCCTCACTGACTTCAGCTCTTACCAGTGGATAGAGTGGTTTTAGATAGGCATAGAGCAGATGCTGAACATCATATTCGTTCTGAATCTTCAGTCCGGATAGTTGTTCCCGCTGGATGCCGCCGCGTTTGTGAGGCGGTCGTTCCAGAAGAGCTTCCAGAAAAAGATAGTAGTTTTCAAGGATAATGAGTAGCTGGTCGTCTGCGGGGGAACCGATCATAATCTCTTCCAGATATTGGATAACACGTTTTTTTGCAGCATCCAGATTATTTATGGTTTCTTTATCGGAATATTCATTTACAGGATAATATGCCCGCTGTTCTAATTCCATCAGGCATTGCGGGGTGGTATCCAGTGTTTTAAGAAAAGTTCTTAAACTGGGTAGCAAAAGGGAAAATTCCTGACCGTCCTTTACATTTTTCAGTCTTGTGATCGCATCCTGCATACTGGCTATAGTTATAATACCATTAAACATTACTTTTAGTGAACACCTCCCCATCGCAGATAGAAAAGGAACAAAGGATCTAAAATGTAGAGACTCCCTTCTTTCCAGTCGAGTACCTTGAAAATATCTTCTCTCCCATATAGAAGTTCTTTTAGCTTCGCTAAGCTTTCCCGAATCATCTGCGGAGAAGGTTTTCCTGAATCATCTGCAAGCAGGCGGTAAATCCGTTCCTTTATATCTTCAAATTCCAGCTTCATAATGGGAGGATTTTCTGCAATGGATTTTACAATCAGCTCATAAACGTCATGTTCCTGTCCATCAGCAGTCCGGAAGGTATTTCGGTTTCTGCCGCGGGTGTTCGGTCCCTTCTGCATCAGGGAGACCACAATAGCTTTAAATCCTCTGCGGATGGCGTCCTTGAGCTGCTGGGCAATCTGCATTCGTTTCCCTTCCGGGGCATAGTGGAAGTCGTCTATGACCAGAACAAGATCCTGTTCCTTGTAATAGTCCATAATCTTATCCTTGGTAAGAGAGAAAGTTTCCTTTTTGGTATACTTATCACCAGTACCAGAGATCTGCTTTTCGGAAGCAAATTGACCTTCGTATGCAAGTCCGGCTTTGGCAGAAACCAGTTTCCAAAAATCCGTATCTTCATCAAAATCTGCTCCAGAGACCTCCACGATACGATCAAATCCAATGACCTTTTCACATAAAATGGTCTTCCCCATTTTGGAAGAACCTACCAGAGAAGTCAGGAATCCGGATACCCATAGGAATACCTCCTTATCTATTTTATTCATTATAACACATTTTTAATCTATTTAAACCTATTTAACCCTTTTTGTCTATTTTTAATCCATTTTAATCGATTTATAGACGGATTTAGGGATTAAAGGCTTCCAGGTGCGTTCAGCAGAGGTACTTTGAGACGTTTTGGGGTTGATGATAAGGATCTGTAGTCAATTAAATGGCAATTAACCAGTTTATCAGGTTAAGGGATTTGATTCCTTCATAGGAGGTATCGAAACCAGGGTCCATAGAAAGAATCATTTTTTCGTAATTATCGTTGATTTTTTGTAACGGCGCCAATTCTCTGCGGCGGACCTCTTCGCTTATCATCGTCTCTGTTACCTGGACATACAACTTTTCGTTAAATCGGGAGGCGATAAAATCTACCTCTGCCGTATCCACCTTACCGATTGCGACATCATAGCCCCGGCGAATCAGCTCGAAATAAACCACATTTTCCAGAAGATGACCGCTGTCACGATTCCGGAAGCCCAGCAGATAATTTCTCAGTCCGGTATCTACGATATAATATTTGCCGAGAGTACGTAGATATTCCTTGCCTTTGATATCAAATCTTTTTATATCATAATAGAAATATGACTCTAAAAGTGCATGAATATAGGCTTGTACGGTATGGGTGCTGGGAGCGCCCTTACGTGTTCCGTTTTCCAGCAGTCCTTCATGAACAAGTGTATTTCCAATCGAGGAAACAGAAACAGAGCTGCCAATATTATCTGCCAGAAATAAAATGATTTTACGCAGCAAGACAGGATCGGTAATCTGATGTTGTCCTTTGCGTTTTTCCCGTTCCAGAATATCTCGAATCACAACGGTAGAATAAATACCATCTAATAAAACCAGAGCCTTTTCGTGGTTAAGACCAATATCGGCAATTCCAGGCATTCCGCCAAAGCGTATATAAGCATCAAAAACCTCCCGAAGCTCATAGTAATTGCTGTTTTTGTCGAATAATTGTATTCGTGTTCCGCCTAACGCACTGTTACTCTCTCGGAGTTCAAAACCGTGAAAATCCATAAATTCTCGAAAGGAAAGCGGAAGCATTTTGATTTCTACGCACCTGCCAGACAGATAAGTAGCGTATTCCGAAGAAAGCAAATAAGCATTAGAGCCAGTGATGTAAATATCACAATTAAAATCTACCCGGAAGGAATTAACCGTATCTTCCCAATGATGAATACGTTGAAGTTCATCAAAGAATAAATACATTCTTTTGTCAGGCAGAACCTGTTTTTTTACATAATGGTAAAAATCATCTGCAGTCATTTTCTTGAATTCATAAGCTTCAAAGTTCATTTCTATGATTTGATTTTCACAGATTCCGGTTTCCTTTAAGTGTTGTATCATCAATTTCAGCAGACTGGATTTGCCACAACGGCGGATACCTGTGATAACCTTGACCGGTTCGGTATCCTGAAATGCGATAAGCTTATCTAAATAAAGATCCCGTTTGTGTAACTTGTGTGTATCAATCATAAAAGGCACCTCCTAATATCAAAAGCATAGCATAAACTTTTGAAACAATCAAGTATGTGTTATAAATTGCATAAATTCTTATAACTCCTCTAACTGCGTCGTCAACGTACCCCATTCATACATAAAATTATCCAATTCCTGTTCCTTTGCCGTAATCGTCTGCTGGATTTCTGACAGCTTGCCATAGTCAGAGGCGTATTCCGGATTTAAAAGCTCGTCCTTAGCCGTCTGCAGTTCTTCTTCACAGATCGAAATCTGCGCCTCGATCCGTTCGAGCTTTTTTGTGAGGCGGGAGCGTTCCTTTCCTGGGTTAAAGCCGGGAGGAGTGGCTGGAGCAGAAGCTTGCTGCTTTATTTGTCTGGGATCCGCAGGGATTCCCTTTTTTAAGTCAGCTTCTGTTGGTTTGCCGTTTTGCTCCTGCTGGTATTGCGTATAGCTGTATGGGTAATACCGGGTAGCCGCTCTTGCTGCTTCTGGTGCCGCTTCTTCAAAAATAAGCAGGGAATCTGCAATCTGGCTGACAAAATAGCGGTCATGGGAGACAAAGAGGACAGAGCCGCTAAAGTCCTTTAACATCCGCTCTAATGTTTCTTTTCCGACAATATCCATATGGTTGGTCGGCTCGTCTAAAATCAAGAAGTTTGGGCGGCGTTTGAGGATTTTTGCCAGAGCAAGACGTCCTTTTTCTCCACCGGAAAGCATGGAAACGCGCTTGAATACGTCGTCCTGTGTAAAGAGGAAAGAGCCAAGCAATGTGCGCACCTCGGTCTGTGTCATCTGCGGGAATTCCTCCCAGAAATCATCCAAAACCGTCTTTTCGCTGGAATATTGGGCGATCTGCTGGTCAAAATAGCCAACGTCTACCTGAAAGCCGAAGCTGCTGCTTCCGCCAAGTGCCGGAAGTTTTCCGGTCAGGGTTTTCAGCAGGGTAGATTTCCCGGTTCCGTTTGCACCAATCACCGCCAATTTCTGCCCCTTTTTCATGGTAAAATTCGCTTCAGAAAGAATGTGATCGTAGCCGATTTGTAGATGATTCACCTGCAACACTTCCTTTCCGGTCTCCCGGCGGGGTGTACAGTTGGCGTGAAAGGTACGCATATCATACCGGGCAGGCGGTTCGATTTTTACCATATGATCGATTTGCTTTTGCTTTGACCAAGCCATGGAAACCTTGGTCGGATGATGCTTGAACTTTTCAACGAGAGCAGTCAGCCGTTCGATTTCTTTTTGCTGCTGGGTATAATCTTTGAGCTGCTTTTCCCAATTTTGCCGCTTCCGTTCGATGAAGGCGGAGTAATTGCCGGGATAACGTGTTGCGGTTCCGTATTCAATTTCGTAGACGACATCTGCCAGCTTATCTAAAAACATCCGGTCATGGGAAACGATCACCACTGCCCTGCCATAATCCTTTAGATAGTGTTCCAGCCATTCCACTGTAGCGATATCCAAATGGTTTGTCGGCTCGTCGAGCAGTAAAATATCCGGTTTGGAAAGGAGAAGCTTGGCAAAGGCAATTTTTGTCCGCTGCCCGCCGGAAAATTCAGACAGACGTTTTTTGCGGACAGCAGGCGGGAAGCCAAATTGCGTTAGAACCATGTCATATTCCCGTTCATAATCATAACCGCCCATCCAGGAAAAGCGTTCCTCGGCAGAGGCATATTTTTTGGCAAGATGTTCAGCGGTATCAGCAGAAAGATCCGGTTGATCCAGTTCCTTTAAAAGCTGTTCCATTTGAGCCTGCAGCGTTAGAATCGGCATAAATGCCTTACGAATTTCAGCTTCCAGAGTAACTAAATCATCCTCAAAGGCAATTTGTTTTAAATAGCCGATGACCGGATTGCCTGCTTTGGAAATATAAATATCTTCGTCGCTGTCCCGTTTGGAAAGCGGCACTTCCCCGCTGATTAGTTTAAGCAAGGTCGTTTTGCCGCAGCCGTTTCGCCCGACGACAGCGATTTTTTCCGTATCCCGGATTTCAAAGTTGATATGCTCTAAAATGGTATCGGCAGCGAAACGTACTGCGCCATTGTGTATTTGATATAACATAATCGTATCCTCCTGCATGTTCCAAATTCCTGAAAAAATAGTTTTTCACAAGTAATAGCAATAATAAAAAATCGGAATGTTACCAGGAAAATCAGGAAGAACAAAGAACAAAAAACAAATAATGAAAAGAACAGAAAGAAAGGGCAGAAATACATAGAAAGGCTGCACTTGTTCTCTCTCATTACGATTTTTCCTGATTTTCACTCACAACAAAAAACCATGGCTCTGTTCTCTTTTTGGCAACCACAATCAAAGACTCACATTCGGGAGCCGGAAAATAAGATAAAATGGTTATGGAAAAGAACAGACGACATAGCGCGTCCATGGTTTGCCTGACGTTCTACAGGCAGCGTAAGCTAAACAGCAAAAATCGTAACTTTCATAAAAGTACCTCTCCTAAACGATAGTAAAGAACGTAATAATATTCTTTCTGGTTACTAAAATAGCATAAAAAGAAGGAAATTGTCAAGGAAAACAACTTTTATTCATAATATTGCGCCTGGGCGGTCCAAAGCTTGTGATAAAGCCCGCCTTTTTTCAGTAATTCTTCATGGCTGCCCCGTTCTTGGATTTCTCCTTTGTCAAAGACGGCAATCTCGTCACAGAAGCGGCAACTGCTCATTCGATGGGAGATATAAATACTGCTTTTGTCCAAGACCATCTCATGGAACCGTTCGTAGATTTCGGCTTCGCTGATCGGATCGAGCGCTGCGGTCGGTTCGTCTAAAATTACAAACGGAGCGTCTTTGTAAAGGGCTCTGGCAATGGCGATTTTCTGTGCCTGACCACCACTGACGTCTATCGCCTGTTCGTCTCCGTTTTCGATAATGGTTTCCATGCCCTTAGGAAGTCCGGAAGTAAATTCCCAGACACCTGCCTGCTCCAGACAAGCCCTGACCCGCGTACTTTCGTAGGTATGGCTGGCGGCTACGTTTTCTGCGATCGGAAAGCCGAACAGGTGAAAGTTTTGAAATACGACGCCAAATAAAGTCAGATATTGCTGATAGGAGTATTTGCGGATGTCGATACCGTTTAAGGTAATGCTGCCCTCCGTTGGGTCGTAAAGGCGGCAGAGCAGTTTGATAAAGGTACTTTTGCCTGCGCCGTTCGGTCCGACAACAGCCAGTTTTTGTTTTGGCGTCAGTTTGAGGTTGACATGTCGGAGGGAAAATTGTTCTGCGCCGGGATAACGGAACCCGACGTCGTGAAATTCGATTTCCATATAGTGGTCGTTCCGTTTTTCCACATGCAGGCTCCCGGTTTCCATCTGGTTGTTACGATCTAGAAAATCCGCCATAGGAAGCATATTTTTCACCGTTCGCTGGATATTGTTTTCTGCCCAGATCAGTTTGCTACAGCTTGTATTAAACTGGATCAGCGCTCCGGTATATTTGGTAAAGGAGCCGATAGAAATAGCGTTTGCAAGGATTTTCAGGATGACCAGTAAATAAGCCGCTACAGAGAACAGTCCGGTTTCCACTCCTTCAGACAGAGCCTTTAAGGTATCGGAAGTTCCCATAGAACGATAAAACGGCTTGATTTGGGCGAAACTGTCTGCACGATTCGTATCCACCAGATCGGTCATATGATTGACACGAATGGTTTTCTCGCTTTCCAGGTTGGAGATAACATCCATAGCCCAATAACCGAAAACTGCCTCTGCCTGATAATGTTTTTCTGCGATGTTATCCTCTATTCTCCGAATAGCCGTCGATTGCTTTTTCGTTAAAAGCAGTCCGCAGATCCAGGCAACGATCAGGGCTCCGGCAGTAACGACAGGATGGGTGAAAAAAGTGAGGAAAGCATTTGCGTCTGCGATCTCGGTCAGACGCCCGGGAGGCGTCAGACAAAAGGAAACCGTGAGAACAACAGCAGCGATCAGGCTGAGGGTATACTGGAGAAATTCCTGGTAAACCCGTACCAAATACGACAGTCCGCCGCTGTAACGGGTAGCCTCTTCTGCATTTTTAAGAGCCTTGATCGTTTCCGGATCCTCCATCGTCGTGTAATCTAATTCCATTGCTTTTTCCCGCAGCAGGACGGCAAGATGCTCCTGGCACATCCGACGCCCTACATTGGTATAGTAACGCAGGATGGAGAGTGTGACAGCGGTCAAAAAGGAAGCGCCGACCATAATAAGAGCGTAGTAAGCTGCCTGGCGGTAGGAGCCTGCCAGAAGCAGATCAATGACTCTGGCAGAGAGCAAAATAGAGATATATGGAAGAACCGCGCTAAGGATCGCTTGAAGCAGGGAAAGCGGAATCAGGTTGCGATCGAGCCGTCTGGTTACTTTTAACAATCGAAAACCGTTTTGATGTATTTTAATAAAATGAGAAAATGCTTGCTTCATGATATGGACACTCCTTTCGAGTCGTTGGTTTCTTTATAATAGCGTGCCTGAATTTCAAACATTTGTGCATAATCGCCGCCTGCGGCAAGCAAAGAAGCGTGTGTACCGGTTTCGGTAATGCTTCCGTCTTTTAAAAAGCATACTCGGTCGCAGAAACGGGTGCTGGAAAGGCGGTGAGAAATAAAAATACCGGTTTTATTTCCGCAAAATTCCTGG
>CAJUFW010000076.1 GCA_910585655.1 uncultured Lachnospiraceae bacterium | reverse complement strand
GGCTTTTTGTATGATAGGGAAGTTTGGAGAACTTTCCTATCATATAAAAAATAGGTATCTGATTAAATTTTATTGACGTTTCAGCATACAACCTTTATAATAAAAAGTAATAAAAATCCAATAAAAAGCCATTCTGCCAACAGACGATTGGAGGGATACTTATGCTAAAAAAGCGGTGGAAAGGAATTCTTTTTCTAGTTGCTGTTTTCCTGTTACTTTTAACTCTGCTGCCCTTACCCATCCCGGTAAATAAGACGATTTCTGGTATTGAATTTTCGATGGAGGGAAAAGAGACGTTAGACGACCAGTTGATAGTAAAGGGAACCTATTACTACTATTTGTTTCGGGATTCTGTATTTCAGGGAAAGATCCAAATCGTAAGCAGAGATTCCAAGGGGGACTTACGCTTGTTAAAAGTAGCACTTTCAGGGGATCCGTATATCAAAGGGCGTATGGGGAATTTAAACTATTACAGCGCCAGCCGGAATCAGATTCTGCCGCTCGGAAGTATTCAGGTAAGAGGGATATTCCGTGAGGTAATGCTTTGGTATCCATATAGAGAGGGGGAGGAGCAGCGCTTTTTCCTTTCCCCGGCGGTTAGCCGCGAAGAGGCAGTGAAGCGGGCGGATGCCCTGACAAAAGGGCTGTTTGGTTTTAAAGAATAATTTGTAAAAGATACAGGAGGTAGTGATATGAAGCTAAAAAAAGGATGGCTTGGATATGGAATCGTGATGATAATATTTTTTCTGTGTTTTGTGTTCAGTCCGCGGTTTGGCTGGTATGGGAAGGATTCCTACAGTGGTTGTTGGCTGCGTTATGCCGGAACCAGGCAGGAGAGCTTGGAGAAGATAACGCGCTATCGGGGAAGCAAGGCAAAGCTTAGGCTTATTGAGACAAAAGGGGAAACAGGCTACCAGATAGAGTATGAGGATAAGAGACAAGAAGGAGAGACACCGGAACACTGGGAGACAGAGAGCAGTGCAAAACTTCGGGAAGTACCGATGGAAAGGATACCTGTTGCTATTGGAACGATAAGGGATACGCTTTACGTGCAGGATAAGCAGGAAAGGGGCGTTACTTTGTTTGTGGCTGTTCTCTTGCTTGGCGCGGCTTCATTTTTGATGGGGTGGTGCGGCATTCAGGGAATACGACAGAACCGTTTGCTGAAACGGGATATAGGAATTTTGCTTTGTCTGATGCTGTTTGTCTTGTATGCAGGGAGCTGTTTGCGGATGTTTCATTGGAGCGGGTTGGATGTTCTTTTTCTGGTCAGGCTGTTGTAAAAGAGAAGAAGTAAAAAGCTGCAAAGGAGAATTGCAATATGGAAAAAATAGGGAGAATTCGTGCGCTGGCTTCGATTGTTCCCAAAGAATATGAGGTCATTGAGCTGGAAGGAAGGCTGTTTGCAGGAATTGATGCGTTCTGCTTTCCGGAAAATCAGCATGATCTGCGATGTCTGGAATGTCTGCTGATTCCAGAGGAATGGGAGTGGACAGAGCGTTTTGTTATTCGGGATGCAGAGTACGGCGAACCTGCTCCGATAGGGGCAAAATATCATGCGATTTATGGAGAAGAAGCCAGGCAGAAAATAGAAGAGATCTGTTCGCGCCATGAAACCGGCTGTCTGACGCTTTTTGACAAGGAATGGCCTTATGCCATACCAATCAATCATGCTTATCGGGATGGCAGGCTCTATATGCACTGTGGAAAAAAAGGAAAAAAGCTGGGACTGATCCGCCAGAATCCAAAGGCTGCTTATATGCTGTATGGGGAGGCAGAGGAGGTCCCAAAGGGAGTGCGGAGCTGCCATCTGCCTTATGAAAGTATTATTTTTTATGGAACAGTCCGTATTTGCGAGGATGCAGAGGAAAAGGAATTAGCAATCCAGGAGATTACCGACCAATATGGTACTCCATATGAACATGGATTTGCGGATATGATAGAAATTCTGGTGTTGGATATCCATCACGCAACAGCCCGTACAGGACGTTTTAAACCGCATAGCAAGAGGGACTTGTATTATTTTGTGCCAGAAAGGAAAGATACGACTATTGGCTGACGCGGCGGGATTTACGCCGCCAGACCCCAAACAGGCTTTTCTTATAATGTTTCAGTGCCTTGATGGCTGGCGCATAATTTCCGGCTGCTTTCAGATACTCCACGCCCTTTTCGATGTCCTCCGGTACGCCGATTCCTTCGGCATACATCATCCCCAGTCCATAGCTTTGATAGGGGGAAGGTTTACTTCTTTCTAAGAACGCTTTTCCCCACGCCGGATTCTGCTGGCAGCCGTATCCCAACAGATAGCAAATCCCCAGTAAATCATACTTGATATATTCTGGTTCCTCATCCTTTTCCAGCCATTGAACTGCCCGCGCATAGTCCACCGCTTTCAGCGCCCAAGGGAGAGCTTCTTTGTGGTTTTCGTCTGTATAGGCGAGGTGATTGGCGTAAGCATACAACCACTCTGGGTAGCCATGTTCTGCTCCCTGCCGCATGATTGGCACTGCTTTTTCCGGTTCCGGTGGAATCAGATCCCCTCTGCCGTACTGATAATAATGAACATAATTCCGTCCTGCCAAAATCATCCCGCCGGAAAATGCCTTTTCAAACCAAGGAATACTCTGTTCCATTTCCCACTTTCTCCAGGCATCCCAAGCTTCTTTGTCTGCAAATTCACTTTCCTTTCGACCTTCAATCTCTATAATGTCCAGAAAATAATAAATATTCCCGATCATGTACTGGCAGAATGGACAGCCGTTTTCGGCTTTTTCAAGGATGATTTCCCATGCCTCGTTAATATGGTCAAACGGCATGATTTCTCGTAGCTCTGGGGTCAGCATATCCATACGAAGCGCCCCTAGAGCTGCCGCCGCGCTGCCTAAAGAGATCGCCTGATGAAGCATAGCATAGGCGGCTGCTTCATTTTCCTCAAACGGATGGTATTCCCAGCTATAACAGGAGCCGGAAAAGCAGCGGGAAAGAACATAGCAGGCGTCTCCATCTGGTCACTTACGTCAGTCCAGCCACTCATTTCTTCAAAAAAGCCGCGTTCCAAATAGCCTGTCAGCCAAAATTTTACCTGTATTACCGTTCCTTCTTTCGCTAGAAATCTAGGGAACTCTTTTCTTGTAGGATTGGTATGCCAGAGAATCAGGAGATCACTTTGAACGCCGGGGAATAAATCAAGAGTTTCCGTTCCCCATTCCAGGGCTGCTTTCTCGTATTTGCCCTCATGAATACCCTCAATAGCCAATTCCACGTCCCTGACGGAAAAAAACTTGTGTTCATCATGCCAACTCTCTCCAAAAATGACCAGGAGTCTGTGCCAATAAAACATTTGCTCGTTCTGTTCGATATCGTCCTCATTTTGTCTGGCAGTATCTTCGTCTTGCCCGGTTTTTGTTTCAATCCTTTCCCATCCGGAAAAATCGGGGCTTCCTATCAGCAACTGTTTTAGCCATTCCATTGCCGTATTCGGCTCAGCGCTGTTCTGATATATCTGGTAGCTGCCTTTTGGCGTTTCAAAAAATGCTACCAAAACGATATTCCTATAATAAATACATAAAATCTGCGCCAATAGACCATGTTCTTTGGTAGAAAGAGGCGGCAGCAGTTGGATAGTAAAACGCTTTGGAACTTCATTTTCTGCAAGAAGGTCTAGTTGTTTCTGTAAAAGTTCGGGCGTAACAAGAGACGTTTTGTTTCCGGATGTATCCGTAAGAATAAACTGGCTGACCGGCGGTGTTTTGACCCTTTTTTCTGGTCTAATCAAGTCCCGCACTCCATCCCAGATTCCAAGTAATCCGAAGCCAGCCATCCCAAGCCCTGTCAGGAACCGAACCATACCAAGCCCTTCCTTGATTTCAGCCAGCCCTATCACTGCCAGACCAAAGCCGAGAAATGCCCCGTAGCCCCCCAAGATAAGCGGGATCAGGTGAAGCCGTTTACATGACGCCATGGGACAAAACCTCAAACTCAAATTTATCGTCTAGTGAAGCAATTTCCGTAACCAGATCAAGACTCATATAATCTTCTTCCGAGCCGCTTTCCATTCCTGTCAAAGCAACCTGAATAAAAATCTGATAATATTTTGTAATTTCGTCACTGTCTAACGGAAGATAAGATTCCTTTCGTTCATTTCCTTCATAGCTTACATTTCGGTATTGACCGTTTTTGATACCATAAGGACGGTAATTCTTGTCCCGATATGTGAAACCGTAACTTTCATACACAACATAATAATTTCCCGTAAAATAACGAATATCAGGGAAATAACCAATTTCCGAAGCAAGTGTCTCACTGGTTTCATCAAGATAATCGCTGAAAATAATTTCTTCGATTTGTTCTAGCATTTCCTTTCGCCTTGCAGCAAGGCTCTGATACGCTTCCTGCGGAAGATCGTCGTCAAGAGAGAGGCGGGGCTTTACCTTTAATTCAAAGTTTGCATAATGATTATCCACATTTTCCTTTTCAAAAACGATCAAATTTGGTCTTTTTACTTCTTTTTCCTTTTTAAACTTTTCAAAAATTTTCATACTATACGCTCCTTGCCTTTTTGATGTCAACATTATACCATAATTTATGGTAGATTTCCAGACGGAAGATATCATTCGGCATGGATTCGTATTTCTTCCCTCTTGACATTTCCAGCATTCTATACTATGATGATGAACAAGATTTAGAAAAAGCGCCGACGAAGAGAGTACCTGTCTGTGGAAACACACAGCGAGCCGGGGAGAGTGAAAGCCCAGCAGGAGTAGGCGGGCAGGGAAAATCACTTCTGAGCTGCAGGGCTGAACCGAGTGCAGGGAAACTATCATAATCCCTTGTACTGGCAGTAGGCGCTGACGGATTTCCCACGTTACCGGGAGCGTGCATGAAGCCCCTTTTGGGTGAGTGCTTGAAAATAGGTGGTATAACGGAACTTTACACCCCTCCGTCCTGTTTTTGGATGGAGGGGTGTTGTAGTGTAGAGACGGAACTTAACAGTCTCGAAATGGAATCGCCCTGGGAGGAATTCTCGACGTCTTTAGCGGCGGGAAATCTCTCCCCTTAAAAGGGCGATGAAATGTAGAGACGGAACTTAAAATAAGGAGGTTGAGCAGATGTTGTACAAAAAGGTTCCTACGGACATGAAGTTCGTAGAGCGGGAAAAGGAAGTCGAAGAATTTTGGAAGTCACATCAGATTTTTGAAAAGAGCATGAAAATCCGGGAGGGTGGTCCGACCTATACGTTTTATGACGGACCGCCGACTGCCAACGGCAAGCCGCATATCGGTCATGTGCTGACTCGTGTTATCAAGGATATGATTCCGCGTTATCGGACGATGAAGGGGTATATGGTACCGCGGAAGGCTGGCTGGGATACACATGGGCTTCCGGTGGAAATTGAGGTAGAAAAGTTATTAGGTTTAGACGGAAAAGATCAGATTGAAGAGTATGGTCTGGAACCGTTTATTGACAAATGTAAAGAAAGCGTCTGGAAATATAAGGGGATGTGGGAAGATTTTTCCGGAACGGTCGGCTTCTGGGCAGACATGGATCATCCGTATGTTACCTATGACGATAATTTTATTGAATCCGAGTGGTGGGCATTAAAGGAAATCTGGAAAAAGGGCTTGCTGTATAAGGGTTTTAAAATCGTTCCGTACTGTCCTCGCTGCGGCACGCCGCTTTCCTCTCAGGAGGTTGCGCAGGGCTATAAGACCGTAAAGGAACGTTCTGCGATTGTACGTTTTAAAGTCGTAGGAGAGGACGCTTATTTCCTGGCGTGGACGACAACACCTTGGACGCTGCCAAGTAACACGGCTCTTTGTGTGAACCCGGAGGAGACGTACTGTAAGGTAAAGGCGGCAGACGGTTATGTTTATTATATGGCACAGGCTTTGCTGGATACGGTGTTAGGAAAGCTGGCGGAAAGCCAAAAACCAGCCGAAGAGGATAAGGCTACCAGGGCTGCCTACGAAATACTCGAAACGTTTGTCGGCAAGGATTTGGAATATAAGGAATATGAACCATTGTGGGAGTGTACGGCAAAGGAAGCCGAAAAGCAGCGAAAAAAAGCGCATTATGTCGTCTGTGACGGTTATGTTACGATGTCGGATGGTACCGGAATCGTTCATATTGCTCCGGCTTTTGGTGAGGACGACGGCAGAGTGGGACGCGATTATGATTTGCCATTGGTGCAGTTCGTCAATGAAAAGGGCGAGATGACCGAGGAAACGCCGTATGCCGGGCTGTTTGTGAAAAAAGCCGATCCGGAAGTATTAAAAGATTTGGACGCAGAAGGCAAGTTGTTTGACGCACCAAAATTCGAGCATGATTATCCTCATTGCTGGCGCTGTGATACGCCGCTTATCTATTATGCAAGGGAATCCTGGTTTATCCGGGAGACGGCAGTACGGGACGATTTGATTCGGAATAACAACACCGTCAACTGGATTCCGGATGCTATCGGAAAGGGAAGGTTTGGCAACTGGCTGGAAAATATCCAGGATTGGGCGATCTCCCGGAACCGGTATTGGGGAACCCCGTTAAATATCTGGGAATGCGAAGGCTGCGGTCATCAGGAGTCGATCGGGAGCCGGGCAGAGCTGGCAGAGCGCAGTGGTAATCCGGACGCAGAAAAGCTAGAATTACACCGTCCATATATTGACACCGTGACGATGACTTGCCCGCATTGCGGAAAGACGATGCGCCGTGTGCCGGAGGTTATCGACTGCTGGTTTGACTCCGGGGCGATGCCGTTTGCCCAACACCATTATCCGTTTGAAAATAAAGAGCTGTTTGAAGCGCAGTTCCCGGCGCAGTTTATTTCCGAGGCAGTAGACCAGACAAGAGGATGGTTTCATTCGCTCCTGGCAGAATCGACGTTGCTCTTTAACAAGGCTCCGTATGAAAACGTGATTGTCCTGGGGCATGTGCAGGATGAAAACGGGCAGAAGATGAGCAAATCCAAGGGAAATGCGGTCGATCCGTTTGAGGCGCTGGATGCCCATGGAGCCGATGCAATCCGCTGGTATTTTTATATCAACAGCGCACCTTGGCTGCCGAACCGCTTTCACGACAAAGCAGTTGTGGAAGGACAGCGGAAGTTTATGGGAACGTTGTGGAATACGTATGCGTTTTATGTGCTGTATGCCAATATTGACGAATTTGACGCCACGAAATATACGTTGGAATATGAAAAACTGGCGGTTATGGATAAATGGTTGCTTTCTAAGCTTCAATCTACCGTTCGCGCCGTAGACGAGAACCTGGAGCATTACCGGATTCCGGAGACAGCCAGAGCGCTGCAGGAATTTGTAGACGATATGAGCAACTGGTACGTCAGACGCTGCCGTGACCGGTTCTGGGCGAAGGGGATGGAACAGGATAAAATCAATGCCTATATGACGCTTTATACTGCGCTGGTGACAATCAGCAAAGCCGCAGCCCCAATGATTCCGTTTATGACAGAGGAGATCTATCAGAACCTTGTATGCGGGCTGGACGCTTCGGCGCCGGAGAGCATCCATCTGTGTGATTTCCCACAGGTAGAAGAGAACTGGATTGACCATGAGTTAGAACAGCATATGGAAGAAGTGCTGGAAATTGTCGTTCTCGGACGCGCCTGCCGGAATACCGCCAATATCAAGAACCGCCAGCCGATTGGAAAAATGTTTGTTAAGCTGGATAAGGCAGAGGGAGGCACTCCGTCAGAAGGAGGACTGTCCGATTTTTATACGGATATCATTGCCGATGAGTTAAATGTCAAGGAAGTAGCAGTAACCGACGATGTACGTGCCTTTACGACTTACAGCTTCAAACCGCAGCTAAAGACACTGGGGAAACGGTTCGGCAGCCGCTTGAATGCGCTGCGCGAGGTATTGGGAACGCTTGATGGCAATCAGGTAATGGATGAATTAAATGCCAACGGAAAAACGACCGTGATTGTAGATGGTGCAGAGGAGGAGCTGGCTACCGAGGATCTGCTGATCGAGGCTGCTCAGATGGAGGGTTATGAGTCTGCTTCAGATCATGGAATTACCGTAGTATTGGATACAAACCTGACACCGGAGCTGGTCGAAGAGGGCTTTGTTCGGGAATTGATCAGCAAAATCCAGACAATGCGGAAGGACGCAGGCTTTGAGGTGATGGATCATATTACGGTTTACCAGAGCGGAAATGAAAAGGTAGCGGCTGTCCTGACAGCAAATAAGGAAACGATCCTTGGCGACGTAATGGCAGATGAACTAATCTGCGGCGAAGTAAGGGGCTATACAAAGGAATGGAACATCAACGGCGAGCAGGTGACACTTGGTGTGGAGAAACGTCAGTAAATTACTGATAGAAAAAGATAAGATAACGTAACATAAAGGGAAAGAAAAACAGGTATGGAAAGCAGTATGAAATTTCTACAATGTCATTTAGTTAAGAGTTTTATGTGTTAAGTTAAGCCGTCCATTTCATGAATGGACGGCTACTTTTTTGATACATATATGCTAATAACCGATAACTTAAATTAACAAAGAGTTAAAGTTTTTTTACATTTCATTGCATGAAAAAAGCCACTGTAGATTATCTTCCACAATGGCTCTTAGGTCATTTGTATTTAATTCTCTTCACATAAACTCAGGTACAACCTGAAAGTTTCATGTGTTCAACAAATTGAGATTCGTTGTTCTCTATATAACAATTCTATTTTCTTTCTAAGGTATACCAAACATCTATTTCATCTTTAGAAGGTGCTTCCCACATGGACAATAATTTTCCCATAAGGCCTTCATCCAGATAATAATCTGTACCACCTTCGCCATTTAATACCCTACAGTTTCGTTCTTCAATGTTTTTATTCCATGTTTGGTCATTAACATCAATGTAATGCCATTCACAATGAACATTCTGAGAGTGACAAAACTCGGTTAAGCTTCTTCTGTTTTCTAAGCTCCAAAACCCCCAATCTAAAATTACAGTACAACCTATGTTTACCAATTCCACCGATTTTTTCTTAAAATAGCTCCAAATTCTTAATGCCATTTCGTCATGTTTCTCACCCAAATCATTATCAAACAAATCCTTTGTTAATTCATCGCATGATAAAATAACTGCGTTCTCTTTTTCTTTTATTTGATTGGCGTAATAGGTTTTTCCGCAACATATTTTCCCACAGATTGCTATTATCTTTGCCATAAACATTTCTCCTTGTCTTATATAAATTCAAGTTTTTTTGAGCTATTCTTCATATTGGAGGTTATTATATCCATAAGATATTCTCAAATTAAATAATATTGCATAATTTATTCTTTATCATTTTGACATTTTTGTGTTTGTATTTGCTTCTTTGCACGAATATAGCACCCACGCAATACATTCTTTTTAGCGCCCACAATCTTTTCTAATTCATATATTGTAAATGCTTCGTTATCTATATATTGAGAGAAAATCTATAAATTTTTTAACTAAACAGATTTTTTTAAGTAAGTAAATTTAAAGGGGCAAATCTGAAGATTTACCCCTTAACTTAATGATTTTGAAATTAACTAAATGACATTGGAAATTTCTATGCCTGTTTTTTCTATCAGAAGAAAAGAATCGGAGTGCAGGAAATTGTGTTAGGGGAGAAAATTTTAATTGAAGCAGTCGTTTGATAGCAATTTCTGAACATTTCGACAGTACAATAAGGAAATTAAGATAGAGAAAAATCGCTAAAATTCTGTTAAACTAAAATTTATAAAAGTGAACCCATAGTAGAAATGGGAAAAAGAAGATAACTGGGGTTCTGCATGTTTGCGGAACCCTGAATTTTTTTCTAAAACAAAAAGAAGCAGAAAGGACAGGATGATCATATGGAATATAACATACCAGAGAGCAAATGGATTTGGATAGGACAAGACTATGACAAAGAACGTCCGTTGGTCGTGTATTTCCGAAAGGAATGGGAGCTTAGTGAGGTGCCGGAGAAGGCAGTAGTGCGTTTGTCGGCGGATTCCCGTTACCGTTTTTATGTCAACGGGACGTCTCTTTGTCAGGGACCGTGTAAGGGTGATCGTCAGGTTTGGTATTATGATGAAGTAGATATAGCGCCGTTTCTGCATACCGGGAAAAATGTGCTGGCGGCGGTGGTACTACGTTATCCGCTGCTGCATAGCAACGGAAATTTTTCGGTTTGGCGGACAGAGACGCCGGGCTTTTATCTGGAGGGAGAAACGATAGGTGTTTGTACTGGAAGGGACTGGCGCTGGTGTCTGGCAGAACAGATTCAAATAGGCAAATCCAATCCCTATTTTGAACCGCTTTGTATTACGGAAGAAGCGTCAGGAGTGGCTATGCTGGCAGACTGGATGTTGCCGGATTATCAGGAGATTTCAAAAAAGGGCAGCCAATTTGGATGGCAGGAAGCAGTTCCTTATCCGGGAATGGGGGAATATGTCAGTCCAGGCAGGTTAAATCCAAGACCGATTCCTTTTTTGTATGAAAAGACATGTTCTTTTCAGGAGGTAATGTGTGTAAGAGAGGGAAAAGGGACAAAGGAACTATGGGAAAACTGGCTGCGGCAGGACAAGCAAATGCTTTTGATTCCGGCTAAGAGTAAAGAAGTAGTAGAGCTACATGTAGGGGAACTGACGACCGGCTATCTGGAACTGGCTGTGGCAGGCGGAGCAGGAAGCAGGATTCGTATTACCTGTTCGGAGTCTTACGTGAAACAGCCAGAATTGCCACCGGAGGTCATGTCAGTCGGGAAATCGGAAGTTTTAGAGAAAGAGCTGCAGGAAAAAATAGCCCAGGTAATTTCCTTTATGAAGCCGGAGAAGGGCGATCGACTGGACTGGCAAGGCGGGATGTTAGCAGGACCAACCGATCGATATACGGTAGGCGGTTATGGGACAAAGGAGAAGCCGGAGCGCTATGAGCCGTTTTGGTTCCGTACGTTTCGTTTTATCAAGCTGGAAATCGAGACCGGAGAGGAGCCGCTCGAACTGTGTGCATTAAGATATCGGGAAACTGGCTATCCGTTAGAGGTGAAAACAAAGGTAGAGACATCAGATAAAAGCCTTTCCGGGATTTGGGATATTTGTGAGCGTACGTTGCGTCGTTGTATGCACGAAACGTATGAGGATTGCCCGTTTTATGAGCAGCTTCAGTATATCATGGACACCCGTTCCCAGATTTTATTTACTTACATGGTTTCTGCAGATGATCGGCTGGCTAGAAAATGTATCGAGGATTTTGCCCGTTCCCAGCGTTATGACGGGTTGTTAGAGGGGTGTTATCCGTCGTTTGGCTCGAATCTGATTTGTAACTTTTCGATTTATTATATATTGATGGTCAGAGATCAGTATTTGTATTTTGGAGACGCAGCCTTTACCATTCGTTTCCTTCCAGTGTTAGAAAGGATTTTACAGTTTTTTGGCAGTCGTCTGAATGAGAAGGGGCTGGTGCGCAGAACGTCGGAGGGAGGACAGGATGGTCGTTACTGGAGTTTTATTGATTGGGTAGACGGCTGGGAACGTGGTGTACCAAGCGCCATTCAAAGCGGTGATGTCACAATGGAAAGCCTGTTGTACTGTATTGGGTTACAGGCGTTGGCTGATTTGGAGCGTTATTTCGCAGAGGAGGGCTACCTGGGGCTGGCAGAGCGGCATGAGAGGGAGGCGGAGACATTAAAGCAAAGCATCCGCCGTGTTTGTATGGATGAACGTGGGCTTTTAACGGATGGACCAGGGTTGGCTGTTTATAGCCAGCACTGCCAAGTGTTTGGAACTTTGGCAGGGGTCTTTACTCCGGAGGAGGCGAGACAGGCGATGGAGACGGCGATCGAGGATGCGTCCTTTGCTCCATGTTCTGTGGCTATGGCTTATTATCTGTTCCGGGCATTGGAGCAGGCAGATCTCTATGAAAAAACGGATCTGCTTTGGGAAAACTGGCGGAGTATGCTGCGGGCAAATCTGACAACTTGTGTGGAAAGTGAAGGGATTCAGGGAAGAAGCGATTGTCATGCCTGGGGCGCACTTGCACTCTACGAACTTCCGGCAGTCGTATTAGGAGTACGTCCTTTAAAACCTGGTTTTGCAGAGATTGAAATCCGTCCGGTGCCGGGGTATCTCTCCTGGGCAAAGGGAGAGGTGGTTACGCCAAAGGGAACCATTTATGTAGAATGGAACAAGAAGGAGGATGGTTCTCTAAAGGTCAAGGCAAATGTGCCACCAGAGTGCCAGGTAAAGGGGCGACAAGGATAGATTGCAACTGTGGAGGAATCCGGTTATACTAGAGCCAAGGAGGCGATACCGGATGAACACGAAGGAGTTAAGGGAAAAGCTGCTTCAAATAGAGGATTATGAGCGCGAATCGTACCGGCTTTGGCAAGAGTATCAAAAAAGGGCAGCGGGAACAGAGGAGATTTGGGAGGCATACCAAAAAAAGATAGAAGGATATATAGCCGCTTATGAGGAAAAGGGCTTAAAGAATCAAATTCCTATTTTAGATTATCAGTCGGAGGGTAGCGGAAGATCGGGAGTTTCTTATTTGACCGATCGGGGCAGGGGACAACTGGTGATTCCATCAAGAGCCCTGGTAGCAGAGAAACAGGGAATCAAAAAATGGATGATGATTCAAAAACATGGGCGGTATTGGGCTTGCTTTTATCATCGCCATTCTTTCCTGGAGATCAATTATTGCTATTCGGGACAGGTGATCAATGAAGTAAACGGAAAAAAGATTGTTATGAAACCCGGAGATTTGCTGCTGATGGAACCCGGCTGCGTTCATAAAATCAACGTGCTTCGGAAAGAGGATATCCTGATTAACCTGGTCTGCTTTCCCTCTGCGATGCTGACGGTGCTGGAAAAGTTACTTCCCGGAAAGTGCGAGCTGTCGCAGTTTCTCTCAAATGCCGTCTGCCATATAGCCGGAAACATGAATTATCTTTTTTTACGAACCAGCCAAGACAGAAAAATTCAGGAGGAAATCGAAGAGTTGCTGGCGGAGTATTACGATCCGGAGCAAATAGCGGCAAAGGAGCTATTTGAACAGTTGATCCACACGGTGTTTGTACGATTGTGGCGTTTTATAGAGCAGAATCCGGAACTGATTTTTTATAATTACCGTCCGGATTCTAAAGTTTCCAGGATGATTGCTTATATCAGGGAGCATTGCGCGGACTGTACGAGGGAATCGGTCGCAGAGCATTTCGGCTATAGTGAAAGCTGGGTAAGCAGCCTGTTGACCGAGCATCTTGGTATCAGCTTTGTAAGGCTGCGGAATGAATTTCGATTGGAAAGAGTGGAAGAACTGTTAAGAGCGACAGAGCTTCCGGTTCAGACCATCGCAGAGCAAAACGGATTTTTCAACCAAAGCCATTTTTATCGGCTTTATAAGGAGTATTTCGGTCGGCTGCCAAGACAGGAAACGGGGGCAGCGAGTGTTACTTGACATTTCGACAGTATAAAAGAAAAGCTATGACAGAGAAATTCTAGTGAATTTCTGCTAAAATAATCTTCATAAAAAAGAAATCTCTAGTGAAAAACAGAAAAAATGGCTATGGAGATGAAAAAAAGAGGAGGATTTTAGTATGAAGAGAACAAGAAACTCTGTCAAAAAAGCGTTTGCTCTGGGATTATGTCTGGCACTGTGTCTGTCTTCGCTGTCAGCCTGTGGAAAGAAGGAGACAAAGCCGACGGGCAAAGAGGAGGGGAAACAGGGGACGGGAATGCCCGACAGAGAAGAAGGGCAGCAGGAAGAAGAAACGTCCGATCAGATAACATTTCCTCTGTCAGAACAGGCAGAAATCAGTGTATGGGTTCCATGGAGCAGTCAGGTGTGCGACAGTCCGAATGAGGTAAGGGCAGTTCAGGCGATGGAAGAACGGACGAATGTACATATCAACTGGACAACGGCGTCAAGCAATGAGGCAAGTGAGAAATTTGGTTTACTGATGGCTTCCGGTGATTATCCGGATGTACTGTGCGGAGCAGGAGGCTATTATGCCGGCGGCTTGACGGCAGGCGTAGAAGACGGGGTGTTTTTGGATGTTAGCGATCTGATAGAAAAAGCTATGCCAAACTATAAGAAGATTATTACTTCAAATTCCGAATATGATAAGATGACAAAGCTGGACGATGGAAGAAGAGTGGCTATTTATCAGGCAAATTGCTACAATGATCGGATCGAGGGGGAAAATCCATGGATTGGTCTGGCGATTCGGAAGGATTGGTTGAACAAGCTGAACTTGAGTTTGCCGGAAACCTTAGAGGAATGGCATCAGGTATTGACCGCTTTTAAAGAAAACTATGGCGCGGTTATGACAATCAATGCGACCGGGGTCAATATGGCGCAGGAT
Organism: uncultured Lachnospiraceae bacterium; assembly: GCA_910585655.1. Classification (GTDB taxonomy): domain Bacteria; phylum Bacillota; class Clostridia; order Lachnospirales; family Lachnospiraceae; genus MGBC131033. The sequence continues at coordinate 1,028 of CAJUFW010000076.1, read as the reverse complement.
TTTATCAGCGCATACGGAATTTTAGGGGAATTTTATCAAAAGGATGGGACGGTGTATTATGGACCTCTGGAGGAGGGATACAAGCAATATCTGGTTATGATGCGGCAATGGTATGAGGAAGGTCTGATTGATCCGAACTTTAATTCCTTTAGTGAATGGACGGATACAAATCAGATGTTTGCGAACAATGAGGCTGGAGCCGGTCCGATTATCGGTTCTTATACTTATACCTATTTAAAGGATTCCGGGATGACAAAGGAAGAGGACTTTTTCCTTCAGACCGTTCCGGCTCCGGTGTTAAACAAAGGAGATACCTCCTATTCCGGCATGAGTATTCCAGTGTTTTCCCGTCATTTAGTATTGTCAAATAACTGTAAAAATCCGGAACTGGTGCTTTCCTACCTGGATCAGTATTATACAGAGGAACTTATGGAAATTACCAGCTATGGGATCGAGGGAGAAAGTTATAAAAAGAAGGAAGACGGAAGCTACGAGTTTTTGGATGTGGTGAAAAACAATGCAGATGGTTTGTCTCAGGCGGATGCCTGCAGTCAGTATACGATGATGGCTGGTCAGTATTTTGGCTTTTATAACTGGGGTTATGCGCCTCCACTGTATGGAGAGTGGCTGAATGAGGCGCAGGGAGTTTGGAAGACAGACGATAGTCTGAACCTGCCGTCTAATATCACGATGACGCCGGAGGAAACAATAGAATACAGTACTGTGTATACAGATATCAAGACGTTGGTACAAGAGTATACGGCAAAGTGTATTATGGGAAGCGAATCGTTAGAGCATTATGATAGCTTTTTGCAGTCCCTGCACGATTATGGAATTGAGCGATGTCTGGAAATTCAGCAGTCGGCTCTGGATCGGTATAATGCGCGTTAAAATAAAAGCAGATGCAGCAGCGGGATCTTTTGAAAGAGTAAAAGATCCCGCTGCTTTGGCGTGCTTTATGGAATGATAGGCTGTCAGATAGGCGCAATAAACGCACGAACGTGTTTTATAACCAAACATCTACAACG
>CAJUFW010000075.1 GCA_910585655.1 uncultured Lachnospiraceae bacterium | reverse complement strand
TGGGACAGAGATTACTCGACGATATAAGGCTGTAAGGTGGAAATGATAGAGTCGTAATCTTTGTCATCATGAATATTCAGATCGATCGGCTTAGACAGATCCAGGCTGAAAATACCCATAATAGATTTCGCATCAATGACATACCTTCCGGAAACCAGATCGAAATCGGACTCAAACTTAGTCACTTCGTTTACGAAAGCCTTTACCTTGTCAATGGAGTTTAAAGAAATTTTAACTGATTTCATGGTGCTTATCCTCCTTATACTAAGATGATTGTCTGTAGCTGTTATGTATGGTGTTTCTGACCGATACATAATAGTACAATAGTATAGTAGCGATTTGCAAGAAGAATGTCAATGTGCAAAGTGAATAAAAAACGGATGGAAAAATTGTAAAATTCGCAAATTTAGACAAACTATCAACTATAAGAACGGAGGAATTGCTTTGAAACGTGTGGCGTTTCTTACACTTGGCTGCAAAGTCAACGCATACGAGACAGAGGCGATGGAAAAGCTATTTATAGAAGCGGGCTATGAAATTACAGAGTTTTCGGCGGAGAACAGCTCGCCGGCGGATATCTATGTGGTCAATACCTGTACGGTGACAAATATGGCAGATCGAAAGTCCAGACAAATGCTGCATCGAGCAAGGAAGCAGAATCCGCAAGCTCTGGTAGTGGCAGCAGGCTGTTATGTACAGGCACCCCAGTCAAAGCTTTCAGAGGAGGAAGGCGTGGATCTGCTGATAGGCAACAGCCAGAAGCAGGAGATTGTAAAGCTGGTGGAGGAGTATTTGGCAGGCAGAAAACAGAAGGCGCCAGGGGAGCTAAGCAGCTCCTATGATACTCTCTCAATCGATACTGTCACTGAAAAAACCCGTGCCAATATCAAAATTCAAGACGGCTGCAACCAGTTTTGTTCCTATTGTATCATTCCTTATGTAAGAGGACGGATTCGCTCAAGAAGACCGGAGGAAGTATTGGCAGAGGTAGAGCGTTTAGCCAGGCAGGGCTACCGGGAAATCGTCCTTACGGGAATTCATTTAAGCTCCTATGGGATGGACTGGGACAAAACAAATCATTTACTGCCTCTTTTGACAGAGCTTTCGCAAATAGAAGGGGTAGAGCGGATACGCTTAGGCTCCTTAGAGCCGCGGATTATGACAGAGGAGTTTACAGAGGCTCTGGGCGCGCTGCCAAAACTATGCCCGCATTTTCATCTTTCTTTGCAAAGCGGCTGTGATAAAACGCTGCAGCGGATGAACCGCCATTATACGACCACGGAATATAAAAATGCCTGCAGACAGCTTCATCAGGTGTATCAAAATCCGGCTCTTACAACGGATGTGATCGTGGGATTTCCAGGAGAAACAGAGGAGGAATTTGTCGAAACCAAAGCCTTTGTAGAGGAAATCGGTTTTTCTAAAATCCATATTTTTCCATACTCCAAACGGAGCGGAACCAAGGCGGAGCGGATGGAGGGTCAGATAGCGGAAGCAATAAAAAAAGAACGAGCCGCCAGGCTGGCTGTGGTAGAGGCGCGGTTAGAGGAGCGGTATCGGCAGCGTTTTGTAGGGCAGGAAGAGCAGGTATTGTTTGAAGAGGCAGTCCGCTGGCAGGATAAAGACTGGCAGACAGGGCATACGACAAGGTATGTCAAGGTAGCCGTGCCAACTGTAAAGAGCCTGGAAGGGCAGATTTGTTTGGTAAAGGATCTGGCATTGACGGAAAGGGATTTTTTGCAGGGAGAGGTGGTGTTCCCGGCGGGAAAGTAACAAAAAATTCTTAAAATTTTCATAAATGGATTGTAATTTCGATCAATTTGTATTAAGATAGAGGAGATAAGTGAAAAGCCACGGATGCATGCTTGTGCCGAGATCGGTGGCTCCGGAAGCTGTAGGGATTGAGCAAAAGAAGGACGTGAGGCTGATTATGCAGGAAATGAACCATACCCAATATTTTAAAGTCCAAAAGGAACCAGAACTCCAAGTAAAGGATGTTTTAACGGCTGTATATGAGGCGTTGACGGAAAAGGGCTATAATCCGGTGAACCAAATCGTAGGCTATGTGATGTCCGGAGATCCGACTTATATTACCAACCACAGAGGTGCCAGAAGCATGATTATGAAGGTAGAGCGGGATGAGATTTTAGAAGAACTGATGGAAAATTACATTCGTGTTCTGGAGTCGGAAAAACAGGGATAGCAGGACGGGAGCCGATATCAGTGAGGATTATGGGATTAGATTATGGCTCTGTTACCGTAGGCGTGGCGTTAAGCGACGAGCTGCTGCTGACGGCGCAGGGTCTTGAGATCATCCGTAGAAAAGAAGAAAATAAGCTTCGCCGTACATTAGCAAGATTAGAGGCGTTGATAGCAGAATATCAGGTAGAAGAGATTGTTTTGGGGTATCCTAGAAATATGAATCATACCGAGGGCGAACGATGTGAGAAATCGGAAGCCTTTGCTGTTATGCTTAGAAAGCGGACTGGGCTACCGGTTGTCCTTTGGGACGAGCGTCTGACGACAGTGGCGGCACATCGAATCATGATAGAAGCCGGAGTACGGAGAGAAAAGCGTGCAAAGGTAGTGGATCAGGTGGCGGCGGCATTGATTTTACAGGGTTATCTGGATTATAAAAGAGGACAGGCAGAGAACGGATAAGGAGAAAAAAGATGGCAGATCTACAAGAGCGCATTTTATTTACAACGGAAGAGGAAGAAGAAGTGGAATTTTTTGTGCTGGAGCAAACCCGAATCGGCGGGGTAAACTATATCCTGGTAGCAGATTCGGAAGGAGAAGAAGCAGAGGCTTTGATTTTAAAGGAAACACCTGCTAAGGCAGGCGGAGAAACCGAAGAGACCGTATACGGAATCGTAGAGGACGAAGAGGAACTAAATGCGATCTCCAAAGTATTTATGGAGATTCTAGACGACGTAGAGATTGAAGTAGGAAAAGAATAAAAAAGAACGTAGTGTATCAGGACCGGAGGAAATTGCGTGGGTTTGGAATCAGAACAGAAACGCGGAAACGAGGAGTTTAAGGCATTATTACGGGAAAACGGATTAAAGGTGACAAGCCAGCGGGTAGCGATATTAGAGGTGCTTCAGGAACGACCTGGGCAGCATTTGACAGTAGAAGAAATCTATGACTTGGTGCGGAAACAGTACCCGGAGACCGGGCTTGCCACTGTATATCGGACGGTACAGCTTCTGTCGGAACTCAACCTGATTGACAGGCTTAGTTTGGACGGCGGTTATGCCAGATACGAGATAGGAAAGGCGAGGGAAGGCAGCGGCCACCGTCACCATCATTTAATATGCTTAAATTGCGGGGCTTTGACCTCTTTTGAGGGAGATCTGTTAGAGACGTTGGAATCTAATATAGAGGATTCGTGCGGCTTTCAGGTGGTCAATCATGACGTAAAGCTGTTCGGGTATTGTAAAAACTGCCGTAACAAAAGCTAGCATAAAAAGCGAAAACCGGATTTTGATATACTGCACAAGTTAATGGAGGTGCAGGAATTTTGAGAACAAAAAAAGAAGCAAAAGCCAGTTTAAACGGTTTAAAAATCATTCCGTTAGGCGGCTTGGAACAGATTGGGATGAACATTACTGCCTTTGAATATGAGGATAGTATTGTGGTTGTGGACTGCGGGCTTTCCTTTCCGGAGGATGAGATGTTAGGAATCGATCTGGTGATTCCGGATGTGGAATATTTAAAGCAAAATTTATCCAAAGTAAAGGGCTTTGTCATTACGCACGGACACGAGGATCATATCGGCGCGCTGCCATACGTACTGCGGGATATCAACGTTCCGGTTTACGCGACCAAGCTGACTATGGCGATCATTGAAAATAAGCTAAAGGAACACAACCTGGTTAAAACAACAAAGCGTAAGATTATCAAATACGGACAGTCCATCAATTTAGGATGTTTCCGGATTGAGTTTATCCGTATCAATCACAGTATTGCCGATGCGGCGGCGCTGGCTATTTATTCTCCTGCCGGAACCGTATTCCATACCGGAGATTTTAAGGTGGATTACACCCCGGTTTTTGGCGACACCATTGATTTGCAGCGGATTGGAGAGATTGGGAAGAAGGGCGTCCTGGCTTTAATGTGCGACAGTACGAATATTATGCGTCCTGGTTTTACGATGTCGGAGCGTACGGTAGGAAAGACCTTTGATAATATATTTGCAGACAATATGCGTCAGCGGATCATTGTGGCTACGTTTGCGTCTAATGTAGACCGGGTGCAGCAAATCATCAATTCTGCCGAAAAATACAACCGCAAGGTAGTCATCGAAGGACGCAGCATGGTCAACATCGTCAATATTGCCAGAGAATTAGGCTATATTACGGTAAAGGATACAACGATCATTGATATTGAACAGATGAAGAGCTACACCGACGAACAGATTGTACTGATTACTACCGGAAGTCAGGGAGAGGCGATGGCGGCTCTGTCCCGGATGGCAGCTTCTATTCATAAAAAAGTCAGCATTAAGCCAGGAGATACCATCATATTCAGTTCCAATCCGATTCCTGGAAATGAAAAATCAGTCTCTAAGGTTATCAACGAACTGTCGATGAAGGGAGCAAACGTGATTTTCCAGGATACTCATGTGTCTGGTCATGCCAGCCAGGAGGAAATCAAGCTGATCCATGCGCTGACCAAGCCAAACTATGTAATTCCGGTACATGGAGAATACTGGCATTTGATCCGGCATGCAGAACTGGCGGAAAGTCTTGGTACGCCAAAGGAGAGGATTTTTGTCCTTTCTTCCGGAGATGTACTGGAACTGACCGAAGAGCAGGGAAAAGTCGTAGATCATGTAACAGCTCAGGGAATTTTGGTAGATGGTCTGGGAGTAGGCGACGTAGGCAATATTGTGTTACGCGACCGCCAGCATCTTTCCGAAAACGGTCTGATCATTATTGTTCTGACTTTAGAAAAAGGAAGTAATCAGGTTCTGGCAGGTCCGGATATTGTTTCAAGAGGTTTTGTTTATGTGAGAGAATCGGAAAATCTGATGGAAGAGGCGAGAGTCGTCGTCAATGAAGCTTTGGAAAAATGTATGTCCAGAAAGATTACAGACTGGGGCAAGATCAAAAATGAAATCAGGGATTCACTCGGTGACTATATCTGGAAGCAGACAAAGCGGAATCCGACGATCCTGCCGATTATTATGGAAGTATAAGCAGTAGTTAATCTTTTTGAAAAATCGAGGTGTTGAATTTGGCGAAAAAAAGTGCTGCGACAAAAGTCGTATTGGATATCACCAGTATGGTGCTGCATTTGCTGTTGAATATTGTTTTTTTTATCGTAGTGGTTATGTTGGTGGTAAAGTTTAGTCAGATTGCCTATGATTTTTCTTATCAAGTATTTGGCTCCGTACGGGTATCGGAGGAAAACGGGCGGGAATACGAACTGACTATTTCAGAGGGAGAATCTACGATGCGGGTGGCAGCGAAGCTAGAGCAGAACCGGATTATCGTCAATCGGTTTTCCTTTTTCCTCCGCGCCAAACTGATGAAGAAAAATATTCTTCCCGGCACTTATAACGTAAACGCTTCGATGGATTACGATGAAATCTATGCGGTCATTGCCCCGGCGGCGCAGCCGAATTGAAGCCGCCAGGGGAGAGAAATCCTTACTGATTTTCTGAAGAGAAGGTTGGTAAGGGTTTTTCATATGGGTAAAAAGGAAAAGGAGACATAAGCCGATGTTAGACCAGGAACGCTTTGATATCTATATAGATTCTCTGTCTGCAGAACTGCCGGAACCGCTTGGCGCCTTAGAGCAAGAAGCACTGGCGGCAGGAGTGCCGATCATCCGAAAGGCGACGCAAAGCCTGCTGGCTTTTTTATTGGTAAAAGATCAGCCAAAGCGTATTTTAGAAATTGGGACAGCAGTCGGATTTTCTGCATTGTTTATGAAAGCTCATTTACCAAAGGATGCCAGAATCACTACGATAGAAAAAGTAGAAATGCGTCTGGTAGAGGCGAGGAAAAATCTGGAAGCCTATGATCCGGAGGGAGCCATTGCTTTAGTAGAAGGAGAGGCACAGGAGATACTAAACCGGCTGGCAAAAGAGCAGCCAGGCAGCTTTGATTTTATTTTTATGGATGCAGCAAAGGGGCAGTACCCTTATTTTTTACCGCCGGTTTTAACGTTGCTGTCCGAAGATGGTATGCTGGTATCCGACAACATTCTCCAGGAGGGGGATATTTTGGAATCCCGTTACGCAGTTACGAGACGGGATCGAACCATTCACAGCCGGATGAGGGAGTATCTGTATACTCTGACGCATACGCCGGAGCTGAAAACGGTGCTGCTGCAGGTAGGGGACGGCGTAGCGCTGACGGTACGGGAGCATCAGAAAAATAGAGAAGGAAAGAGAAAGAGGGAAAAAGTATGAATAAAAACCGGAAGCCGGAACTGCTCATGCCAGCCAGTAATTTAGAAGTATTGCAGGTAGCCGTTCGCTATGGAGCAGACGCCGTTTATATCGGCGGAGAGATGTACGGGCTGCGGGCAAAGGCAAAAAACTTTTCCAAAGAGGACATGCAGGCAGGCATCGCCTATGCACATCAGTATGGAAAAAGGGTATACGTTACTGCTAATATTACCGCACATAATGCGGATTTGGCAGGAGTGAGGCAATATTTTGAAGAGCTAAAGGAAATTAAGCCGGATGCTTTGATTATTTCCGATCCGGGCGTGTTTGAGCTGCAGCAGGAGATTTGCCCGGAGATTGAGGCTCATATCAGCACCCAGGCAAACAATGTCAATTACGCCACATATCGGTTCTGGCAGCGGATGGGAGCCAAGCGGGTCGTTTCAGCCAGGGAATTATCGTTGGATGAAATTCGGGAGATCCGCGAACATATCCCGGACGATTTGGAGATCGAAACTTTTGTACATGGGGCGATGTGTATTTCCTATTCGGGGCGCTGCTTGCTTAGCAACTATATGACAGGGCGGGATGCAAACCTGGGCGCCTGTACACATCCGTGCCGCTGGAAATACTATCTGGTAGAGGAAAACCGTCCGGGAGAATATATGCCGGTAGAAGAAAACGACCGCGGGACGTATATTTTTAATTCCAAGGATTTGTGTATGATCGAACATATTCCGGAGTTGATTGCTGCCGGGATCGACAGTTTTAAGGTAGAAGGACGAATGAAAACGGCGCTGTATGTGGCGACGGTAGCCAGAGCCTACCGCCAGGCGATAGACGACTATGTAGAAAACCCGGAACGCTATCAAAGCCGTTTGGCTGATTACCGGGAGGAAGTGGCAAAATGTACGAACCGGAGATTTACCACTGGTTTTTTCTTTGGGAAACCAAGCGAAGATGCCCAGATTTATGATAGCAATACTTATGTGAAAGAGTATGTTTATTTGGGAACGATAGGAAGAATATACGAGAAGAACGGGCAGGAAAATGGCGGAAAAAAAGTGGCAGTTTTGGAGCAGCGGAATAAATTTTCCGTCGGGGACGTAGTAGAGATTATGAAGCCGGACGGGCAAAATATCCATGCCAAAGTGCTGCAAATGACGGATAAAGACGGAAAGCCGATGGAGAGCTGCCCACACCCGCAGCAGGAAATTCATGTGGTGTTTGAGGCAGACGTAGAGCCGATGGATTTGATTCGTACCAAGGTAGAGGAAGTTTAAAATCAAGTTCTTATCCATTTATGCTGGTAAGCATAATTTGTAGCCGTTTAAATCAGAAAAAGGGGTTTTACAAATAGCGGGAAGGTGTCGTTCCTTTATAACGCCGAAACAGGCGGATATAATAGCTGGTATCATGAAAGCCGCACAAAAGGGCAATCTGGGTAATGCTTTCTTTGGTAGAAGCAAGTAGATGGCAGGCATGGTCGATTCGATAACGGTTGACATATTCCATCGGGGTATAGAGGGTGGCTGCTTTAAAAAAACGACATAAATATTTGGCGTTTAGACCGGCGGCGCGGGCAAGCTGGTCTAAGGAAATCGGCTCTGAAAAATGCTCTTCGATATAAAGAAGAGTATTTTTTATTTTCTGGGAGGAATTCCAGGAGAAGGCAGTATCCTCCGGTTTTTCAAAATAGTCTTCGGCAAACAAAAGACCAAAAAGCTGATAGAGCAATCCGATTACCTGGAACTGGTAGCCTGCCGGAAGGGATTCGTTTTGCAAAATAGCGATATCATAACCCGGATCATAGTCCGACTCTTTTGCCATTGGCGGCTTTAAGTGAAGGGCAGGAAAGGAGAGAGAACCATGCAGCAGAGCAAATAGGGTTTCACAGATCTTGTGCAGACCAGGTTTTTGGGAGAGATTTGGCCGGACAGTAAGTTCTCGTGTTTCCAAAAGACGGCGTTTTTCCGGGCAGAGGGGCCATTGCTCAAAAAGACGTTCTGCTGAAAAGACAATCGTTTCATAGAGACAATTTGCGGTTTCGGCGCTGTGCAGAACTTCCCCATAAAGAAAATAAAAGGTATGTTCCGAAAGTTCATAGAGGGTTCCGTTGATAGAAAGCTGCATGGAACCGCTGATCACATGCACCAATTCACATTCGGGATGCCAGTGGAGGGGGATAGCGTCGTTTGGCAGGATAAACGGGGAATAAAAATAAGCTACCGGAAATTCGGCAGTTCCGTGTTGTCGTTTTTGCCGGTATTGGCTGTACCAGGAATAAGAAGATTGTTTCATCAAAATTGCCTCCTATTAGGAAAAAGAATGTATCAAAAAAGTGAATATCGTTCTATTTTATTCCAGTATACTACTAGCGGAGTAAGCTGTCAAAGCGTATAATAAGGCTATATTTGTAGAACAGGAGGATGCAAGGATGAAGTTTAGCAATGGGGAATGGTTGATGAAGGAGGGAGGCGCCTGTTTTGCCGCTTCTCAGATTTATTTTATCAAAAAAGAGCCAAACCGGGTAGCCATGACAGCGCCTTCGATGCCGATTCGGCACCGTGGTATGACGTTGGGTGGTGTTAATCTGACGATTGAAGTAACGGCTCCGATGCCGGATACGCTGCGGGTAAAAACTTCTCATTACTTAGGGGTACAAGACAGAGCGCCGGGCTTTGAACTAAATTTAGCGGATCTGCCGTTGGAAGTAGAGGAAACGGAAGATATGCTTACGATCCGAAACGGCGGCATAACCTTGGAAATCCAGAAAGACAATGCGTGTATGACCTATTATCGGCAAAAGGCGGATGGGACAGGCAGAGAGCAGATTACCAGCAGCGGATTCCGGGATTTGGCTTATATGAAAACCGATTGGAAAGGGCTTGCTTATGACGACGGCGGGCTGCATGATACGTATATGCGGGAGCAGCTTACTCTTTCCGTAGGGGAAGCGATTTACGGCATGGGAGAGCGATTTACTCCATTTGTGAAAAACGGTCAGTCCGTGGAAATCTGGAATCGAGACGGAGGTACTTCTACCGACCAATCTTATAAAAATATTCCGTTTTATATTTCCAATCGTGGCTATGGTATTTTTGTCAACCATCCGGAAAAGGTGGAGTTTGAAATAGCCTCGGAACATGTGATGAAGACAGCGCTTTCCGTGCCGGGAGAAAGCCTGGATTTCTTCCTGATCAATGGACCGACCATGAAGGAAGTGCTGATGCGCTATACTGATTTGACCGGAAAGCCAGCGCTTCCGGCTCCTTGGACGTTTGGTCTTTGGCTGTCTACTTCCTTTACCACAGACTACGATGAAAAAACGGTCAACAGTTTTGTAGACGGGATGTTTGAGCGGGATATTCCGCTTAATGTATTTCATTTTGACTGTTTTTGGATGAAGGAATTTGCCTGGTCGGATTTTACCTGGGATTCTCGTGTATTCCCGGATCCAAAGGGAATGTTGGCACGGTTAAAGGAAAAAGGGCTAAAAATCTGTGTTTGGATCAACAGTTATATCGGGCAGGAGTCTGTTTTGTTTGAGGAAGGTATGAAAAACGGCTATTTCCTCAAGCGTCCGAACGGTAATGTGTGGCAATGGGATATGTGGCAGCCGGCAATGGCGATTGTCGATTTTACGAATCCTGCTGCCTGCAAGTGGTATCAGGACAAGCTGGAGGTTCTCCTGGATATGGGCGTGGACTGTTTTAAGACAGATTTTGGCGAACGGATTCCGACAGAGGTAGTGTACTACAACGGAGCCGACCCGGTAAAAATGCACAACTATTATACTTATTTATATAATAAGACTGTTTATGAATTACTGGAACGGAAAAAAGGAAAGGAAGAGGCAGTGCTGTTTGCCCGTTCAGCAACGGCAGGTGGACAGAAATTCCTGGTTCACTGGGGCGGTGATTGCTCCTCAAACTATGAATCTATGTCAGAAAGCCTACGCGGAGGTCTTTCCTTAACGATGTCCGGGTTTGGCTATTGGAGCCATGATATCGGAGGATTTGAAGCGACGTCTACGCCGGACGTCTATAAGAGATGGGCGGCATTTGGTTTGCTTTCCTCCCATTCGAGGCTGCATGGAAGCGGTTCCTACCGGGTGCCGTGGGCTTATGATGAGGAGTCTGTAGAGGTACTGCGCTTTTTTACAAAGCTTAAAGCGTCGCTGATGCCATATCTTTACCGAAATGCGGTGGAAACTTCTAACAGCGGTGTGCCGATGATGAGAAGTATGGTGCTGGAATATCCAAATGATCCGGTCTGCACGTATCTGGATCGCCAATATTTCATAGGAGATTCCCTGCTGGTAGCTCCGATTTTTCATCCGGAGGGAGAGGCAGAGTTTTATTTGCCGGAAGGAACCTGGACGAACTACCTGACAGGAGAGCAAAAAGAGGGCGGGCGCTATATCAGAGAACATCACGGATATCTTAGTATTCCGCTCTATGTAAAGGAAAACAGTATTATTGCTTCTGGAACAGGAGAAAAAGGCGCCGTATATGAATATACAAAGGACGTCGCTTTAAAAGCGTATGCAATCAAGGACGGAAGCGCAGCTTCTACGACCGTTTATAATGGAAAAGCCGAGGCAGAATTGTTTGTTTCTATAAAGCGGGAGAAAAACAACCTGGAGATTTCCTTAAAAGGTTTGGCAACAAGCATCGGCAGCAGCCGGATCGTGCTGGTAGGAGAGACCGTCGTCTCGGCAGAAGGAGCCAGAATAAGCGAGGAGGAAGGTCAGACCACGCTTATGCCGGAAGGATGCAGCGGGGAGGATCAGATGAAAAGGGAAATTACGATTCATGTTCAGCTAGGATAACGAAATAGTCAAAAAAGGGCAGGCAGCTAGTTTAGATAGACTGGCTGTCCTTTTTTGTATCATAGTTTTCTGTAAGATTCTCTGCTCAATCTATAGTATATAGGTAGGAGGTGAAAACTATGGAGGATGCTCAGATTTTGGAATTGTTTTACGCGCGTTCGGAGCGGGCGATTACAGAGCTGGCGCAGAAATACGGCGGAGTATGTCAAAAAATAGCAGGTCGGATTTTAAATAACAGCGAGGACGCCGAAGAGTGTGTAAACGATGCGTATTTAGGAGCCTGGAATACAATACCGCCCCAGAAGCCGGATTATCTGCCGGGCTATCTGTACCGGATTGTGCGGAACCTTTCTCTTGCTAAGTACCACAGCAATACCGCGGCGAAACGGAACAGCCTGTACGACGTGGCGTTGGAGGAACTAGAGGACTGTATTCCGGGAGGTTCGTCTGTAGAAGAGGAAGTAGCGGGAAAAGAATTAGCGTTTCTTTTGAATCGGTTTTTGGGAACGTTGAACCGGGAGAATAGAATATTGTTTGTAAGGCGTTACTGGTATGCAGATTCTATCGGAGAGCTTGCAGAGCGTTTTGGCGCCAGCAGTAATGCCATTTCTGTCCGGCTTTCCAGGGTACGGGGAAAGTTAAAAAAATTTTAGATCGGAAGAGAGGGATATCAATTATGAAAAAGAAAGAAGTTATTTTTCAGGCAATCAGCAACCTTGAGGAAAGATATCTCCGGGAAGCAGAGGAGCCTATGTCGGAAAAGGGCTATAAAATAAGGAGGACGGCAGGCAGTAGATGGATAGCGGCAGCCGTACTTGGTTTCTGCCTGTTGGCAGGAGGAATCGGAGCAGCCTGTTATTCTTCCGATAAACTTCCGTTTCGTCAGTGGTTTCGCAGCGAAAATTCGCCGTTGGATTCTTTTCTTATAAAAGCATATGCCTCTGGAAGTGAGGAGGAACTAACGGCTGCCGGCGCAGTGATGACTACCGGAAGTATTCGTGATAGCGGAGAACAGGTTGGGCATCCCCTGATGTTTTATTTGTCCGGCGAACAGATTGAAAGTGTACGTTTTTCCTGTGAGAAGCAGCAGCTTTCGTTTTGGGACTGGACAGAGAAAAGAGAAGAATATGGTTTGGCGAGAAATTTTACGATTCCTTATGGCGAACATACAGAAGACTATTATTATTTGAGAATTGATTGGGAGCCAACCGGTATTTTGGAGGCTTTAGAGGAGGGAAATACGATTGCCACGCTGCAACAGGAGCTGCGGGAGGATCGGATTGTAATGGAAATTGTCTTTGCCGATAAAACAACAGCAGTGAAAATCATTCAAATCTCTCTACTAGATGACGGCAGATTTTTTGCAGTATTTGACGATTATGTCATTCAAGAGGAGGATACCTTTGTCAAGCGGGCGGACGATGAAAGTATTCAAAAACAGTCGGAAAAAAAACTGTTGCAAATCCAAGAGCAGGAGAAAGAGGAAGAAGAACATGCAGATATTGATCCGGAGGCAAAAAAAGTTGCTAGGGCATATTATGAGGGAACGGTATTAGAGGTGGTGACAATGGAGGTGGCAAGCAGCAGCGAGGAAAAAATAGTTTTTTCTGTTTGTGTCAGTAAGGGAGGCGTACTTCAGGAGCCGAACCGAACGATAACCTTAGAATGGCAGGATGGAAGCTGGGAGGTAACAGGAGAAGGGTATTGATTGACAAAAAAAGACCGGAGCTTTATAATGATAGCAAAAAGAATATGATTATAAGGAAAGGATAACAAAAGAATGAATCGGTTATTAGACTTTGTAAAGGAATTGAGTTTTGTACGAATCGGCGGGACTGCAGAAGAGAAGAAGGCGGCGGAAATGATTGTAAGAGAGGTCAATCAGGCGGCGGCGGAAGCCGGAAGAAGTGATATTCAGGGAACTTTCATGCCGTTTTCCATTCCTTCCGCTAACGTAAAACGCTGCCTGGTGAAAGCGGCTGGACGGGAACTGTTTTGCGCTCCTTTGTTATGTTCCGGAAATATTGATCGGGATTGTAAGCTGTTATATTTGGATAATGCGTCGGAAATTGATTTTTCCGGGATAGGAGATTTGAGTGATACGGCAGTGCTGCTAAACGGTTTGACAGACGAGGATGTTTACAAGCGTCTGATAGAACATAAGGCGGCGGCTTTTCTGGTGATACAGGGAAAATGGTATGCTTCGCCGGAAGAAACGGGGATTTATCCAAGAGTGCTGCGGGAGCATTTTACCCGTCATGGTGTGATTCCAGGCTTTTATATCATGGCTGCAGATGCAACTGCTTTGATTCAGGAGGAGGTAGAAACCATTCATCTGACTTTAGAGCAGGAGAATCAGGAGTTGGGTAGCCAAAATGTGCTGGCGGTAATCGAAGGGACTGATTTAAAGGAGGATTCGATTGTTCTGACAGCACACTATGATTCGGTTCCTTTAGGAACAGGTTCGTGGGATAATGCAACCGGTACGACAGCGCTTTTGGCAATTTACCGGCATTTTGTAGCAAACCCGCCAAGACGGACGCTGCGTTTTATTTGGTGTGGAAGCGAGGAATTGGGGCTGCTAGGCTCGAAGGCTTATGTAAAAGAGAACAAGGAATTGTTAGAAAAAATTTCTTTTTGTTTTAACTTTGATATGTGCGGAACGGCATTGGGGGCAAACGATATTTTTATTACAGGAAATAAGGAGCTAGAGACATTTGTCGATCAATACTGTAAGCTGACCGGCTATTCAGCCAAAACCAGAGCCTGCGTTCATTCAAGTGATTCTGCGCCGTTTTGTGACCACAATATTCCGGCGCTGGGGCTAAGCCGTGGAACGTCTACTGCAGAGATACATACGATCCACGATTTGCTTCCGACCCTAAGCGAAAAAGCAATTCAGAAAAACGTAGCGTTTGCCGTTCGGATCATCGGCGACGTAGCCAATGCTGCTGTTCTCCCAGTGAAAAAGGAAATGCCAGAAGAGCGCAGAAAAGAACTGGACAAATATTTCCATCGGGAAAAGAAAGAAGATGAGAAAAAAGAAGGGCAAAAAGAGGAACAAAAGGCAGAGGGCAAATAAAGGATAAAGATGCGTTTATGAAAAAGGAGATAGCGTTGTGTGGCTATCTTCTTTTTTGCGTAGGTCTTATAGAGTATGTTTTTAGCAATTTAATTATACCAAAACGGTTGGTTTCATGTGGAATAAATATACATAAAATATTTAAAAGCTCCTATCACTTATGACAATTTAACAAGAGTAGAAACTTATCCTTTTCCAAAAGATGCAGTGCGGGAGGCACTTTATAATGCACTTGTACATTCTCGTTGGAGTGCTGGAATACCTATACAGATTCGTATTGAAGATGATGCAATGTATATTAGTAATGAATGCGTATTTCCCTCCGATTGGACAATGGAATCCCTGCTACAAAGGCATCAGTCCCGACCATATAATCCAAAAATTGCGAGGACGTTTTTTAGAGTTGGTTATATTGAAAGTTGGGGGCTTGGGGCCTTCGGTCGCCAACAAGCGGCACAGGGTATATACCTGTGCATTGCTTGCCACTCCTACCAGTACCTATACAATGAGGGTTGAAAGTCGCCAATATTGGTGGTATGCTTGACTCATGACAAATCGAAATTTATCGTGCTATCAGGAGGAAAAATATGGAGTGTATTGAATGGCTGTTTTTCGATGTAGGCTCAACTCTCATAGATGAAGAAAAAGCATATTTGCATCGTTTACATGATGTCGCTGACGCAGTAAATGAGCCATTTGAAAAAATATATGATATGACAATCACACTTTATAAAGAGAACAAAAAAGGTGATTTGGAAATCATGAGATTATATGGTTTACCAAAACTTAAATGGTATAAAGAAGATGAAGATTTATATGCTGATACTTTTGAAGTATTAGATGAGTTAAGCAAAAAATATAAGATTGGGATTATAGCAAATCAATCCTTAGGTACTGCAGAACGGTTAGAACAAAAAGGAATATTGAAATTTATAGATTTGGTTATTGCATCTGCAGAAGAAGGTATATCAAAGCCAGATAAAAGAATATTTGAAATTGCATTATCAAGGGCTAAATGTAATGCTAAAAATGCTGTAATGATTGGCGACAGAATAGATAATGATATAGTACCTGCCAAGCAAATGGGAATGAAGACAATTTGGGTAAAACAAGGATTTGGAAAATACTGGAATGTGGCAAGCGAAGAAGAAAAAGCAGATTATGAAGTAGATAATTTGATATCTATATTATCTTTGCTTAGAGATCGGAAGAGCGTCGT
>CAJUFW010000074.1:1757-15565 GCA_910585655.1 uncultured Lachnospiraceae bacterium | reverse complement strand
TGTTAGTGGGGATCGCCTATGATAAAGAAACGAAAGAACATTGCTGTAAGGTAGAAACGCTTTAGGTAGGAGTTGACAAAACGGCGTTTCTCGCATAGAATGGAATAACAACAAAAAGCAAATGCAGTGAACGGGTAGAGTAGGACAAAGGACCGCCGACAGAGAGGAGTTGCCAGAGGCTGAAAGCAACTTAGGTAAGGAATTGTCCGAAGTGCGCCCGTAAGCAGACCGGAGGAAGGCTGGCATTTTGTCAGAGTAGTATTCCGGTACGGCAGACGCCCGTTACCGTTTTTAAGAGCGCCTCCTCGAAACAGGGTGAGGCGGAATTAGAGTGGAACCACGAGCCTTCGTCTCTATTTGGAGACGGAGGCTTTTATGCACAGCGGCGTGTAAGGAAATTAGCTGCTTGGTCAGCACACGCCGCGTGCAGCGGGCAGGGAAAAGGCATCCCTGCCCGATTAGAAACAGCGGGGCGTTCTGCTTGGCAGAAGGGGGAATTTATGGGAGTAATTCGTTATATCAGGGAGGAAATACAGGTAGTAAAGGAACGAGATCCGGCGATTAAATCGTCGGCGGAGGTTTTTTTGTATCCGGGTTTCCGGGCGGTGCTGCGCTATCGCCTGGCGCATAAGCTTTATAAAAAGAAGCATTATTTTCTGGCGCGTCTGATTGCCCAGCGGGGAGCGACGAAAACCGGAATTGATATCCATCCGGGAGCGAAAATCGGAAAGGGGTTTTTTATCGACCATGGGATTGGTGTGATCATCGGCGAGACGGCAGTGGTGGGGGATAATGTAACCTTATATCAGGGCGTTACGCTGGGAGGAACCGGGAAGGAAAAGGGAAAGCGTCATCCGACGCTGCGGGACAACGTAATGGTCAGCGCCGGAGCAAAGATTTTAGGCTCCTTTACGATAGGGGAAAACTCGAAAATCGGAGCCGGAAGCGTAGTGCTAGAAGAGGTGCCGCCGAATTCGACCGTGGTAGGCGTTCCAGGTCGGGTAGTCAAGCGGGACAATGTACGAGTGCCAAAAGAGGATATGGATCAAATCCACCTGCCCGATCCGGTGATGAATGAAATAAACCGTCTAAAGCAGGAAAACGAATCCCTGCGGGAAACGATGGGGCAGATTTTAAAAAAGCTGGAGCAGACAGAGAACCTCTCTGCCAAACAGATAAACTCATAAGACAGAATTAAGTTCGTGAAAGACGAATTCATGATAAGGAGAACAAAAATGGAACATAAAGTACAGTTGTTTAATACGTTGACCAGAAAGGTAGAGTGTTTTGTACCGAATGAAGAGGGAAAAGTGGGGATGTATACTTGCGGACCGACGGTGTATCACTTTGCCCATATCGGTAATCTGCGAAGTTATCTGATGGAGGATGTGCTGGAAAAAACGTTTCGTTACGTGGGCTATGAGGTAAAGCGTGTCATGAACATTACGGATGTAGGGCATCTGTCGAGCGATGCGGATACCGGCGAGGATAAGATGTTAAAGGGGGCAAGGCGGGAAAACAAAACGGTAATGGAACTGGCAAAGTTTTACACAGACGCTTTTTTTGCAGACTGCGCCAAATTAAATATCAAAACCCCGGATGTCGTGGAGCCTGCGACATCATGTATTCCGGAATTTATTCATATGATTGAAACTTTGCTGGAAAAAGGGTATGCGTATCTGGCAGGAGAAAATGTTTATTTTGACACATCGCGCTTAAAGGATTATTATGTATTTGGCAGCCAGGCAGAGGAGGAGCTTTTGGTTGGAGTGCGGGAAGATGTGGAAGAGGATGCGAACAAGCGGAACAAAAGCGATTTTGTCCTTTGGTTTACCAAATCAAAATTTGAGGATCAGGAGCTGAAATGGGATAGCCCATGGGGAGTCGGATATCCAGGCTGGCATATTGAATGTTCTTGTATCAGTATGAAGCATCTAGGAGAATATATGGATATCCATTGCGGCGGCGTAGACAACATTTTTCCGCATCATACCAATGAAATTGCCCAAAGCGAGGCGTATACGGGGCATAAATGGTGCAATTACTGGTTCCATGTTCATCATTTAAACGACCGTTCCGGTAAAATGAGTAAATCAAAGGGAGAATTTTTGACGGTATCGCTGCTGCAGGAAAAGGGCTACGATCCGATGGTATACCGGATGTTCTGCCTACAGTCTCACTATCGGAAGCCATTGGAATTTTCCTATGAGGTATTGGATCAGACGGCGGGAGCTTATCAAAAACTGCAAAAACGTATTGCGGCGTTGCAAAAGGAAGGAGAAGTGCAGCAGGAAGTGTTTGTTGCATACCGGGAACGCTTTGAAGCAGCGGTTTGCAGCGATTTAAATACGGCTACAGCCTTGACCGTCCTCTACGATGTGCTAAAGGATGAAATAACCGATGCGACGAAGCGGGCGCTGGCAGAAAGCTTTGACGAGGTATTAAGCCTGGATTTGCTAAAGGAGCCGGAAGAAGATGATGTTACTATAGATCCGGAGCTGGAACAGTTTATTTTGACAAAAATTCAGGAGCGGACAGAAGCCAAAAAGGCGAAAGATTTTGCCAGGGCGGATGCGATTCGGGCGGAACTGATGGACAGGGGCGTCGTCCTCCAGGATACAAGGGAAGGCGTAGTATGGGAGCTGAAGAAATAAAGGAAGAAAACTCGGAATTGGCAGCGAGGATAAAAGCTTGCTTTGGAGAGGAGAATCAGGATATCCGTACCTATTCTCCTCTGACACTGGCGTATATCGGAGATGCGATTTATGACCTGGTAATCCGCACGGTATTGGTAGGGCGGGGAAACGCGCCAGTCAATACGTTGCACCGACAGGCGAGTAGTATGGTAAAGGCGGAGGCGCAGAAGGCGTCTTTGCATCAGATTGAACCGCTTTTGAGCGAGGAGGAGAAGTCTGTGTACCGGCGCGGCAGGAATGCGAAATCCTATACGACGGCAAAAAATGCCAGCGTAGGAGATTATCGGATTGCGACCGGGTTTGAGGCGTTGCTGGGGTATTTGTATCTGACCGGTCAGATGGAGCGCTTGCTGTATCTGGTAAAAGCCGGCTTAGAGGGAACCGAAGCTTAGAAGGAAAGCTATAAAAAATAGCTGGAAAAGAGGATAAAGCGCAATGAGATACGAGGAATTTACGATAGAGGGACGGAATGCAGTGTTAGAGGCGTTCCGTTCCGGAAAAACGGTAGACCGTTTATTCATTCAGGACGGTTGTAAGGACGGACCGATTTTATCTATCTTACGGGAAGCAAAAAAAGGAGAGACCGTCATCCAGTATGTAAAAAAAGAGCGTCTGGATCAGATGTCAGACAGCGGGAAACATCAGGGAGTTTTGGCGTATCTGGCAGCTTATGAATATGCCGAAATAGAGGACATGCTGGCTCTGGCAGAGGAACGGGGAGAAGCACCGTTTTTGATTTTATTAGACAATATTGAGGATCCTCATAATTTGGGAGCCATAATCCGAACGGCAAATCAGGCGGGCGCGCATGGCGTCATTATTCCCAAACGCAGGGCGGTCGGTCTGACGGCTACCGTGGCAAAGGCATCGGCAGGAGCGTTGCATTACACGCCGGTTGCAAAAGTCACGAACCTTGGTCAGACAATAGAGGAGTTAAAGAAAAAGGGGCTTTGGTTTGCCTGCGCGGATATGGATGGCGAAAGCATGTACCAATGCAGCCTTGACGGACCGATTGGACTGGTGATTGGCAGTGAAGGCGAGGGCGTCGGAAGACTGGTCAGGGAAAAGTGCGATTTTACGGTGCGGATTCCGATGTTCGGTCAGATTGATTCTCTCAACGCTTCTGTAGCCGCCGGGGTTCTGGCTTACGAAATTGTCCGGCAGCGTCTGGGGTCAAGCTAGACGATAGGTCGAATGATAAAATGAAATAAGAAGAAAGACGGAGGAAGGCAGCAGGTGAGACAAGAAGAATATGAGCAGCATACCGATGAAGAGCTGCTTCGTCTGGTACAAGAGGGAAACGGCGGGGCAGTCGATTTTTTAATGGAAAAATATAAAAATCTGGTTCGAGGGAAAGCGAAGACGCTGTATTTGATCGGAGGCGATTGCGACGATCTGATACAGGAGGGGATGATTGGTCTGTTTCGTGCGATCCGGGAGTTTGACGAGGGAAAGGAAAGCAGCTTTGCAAGCTTTGCCTCACTTTGTATTTCCAGGCAGATTTACAAAGCGATAGAAGCGCAGAACCGGAAGAAAAATCAACCATTAAACAACTATATTTCTCTGGATACTCCGGCTTATCAGGAGGATGGGCAAGAGGGCGAAAGCCTGTTGGATTTGCTGCGTCCGGACGGGGACGGAAACCCGGAACAGTTTGTGATCGACCGGGAAAACATTGAGCAGCTAGAAGAACGTCTGGATCGGAGTTTGAGTAAAATGGAAAAGCAGGTGTTCGTATTGTTTCGAGAGGGCTATTCGTATCAGCAGATTGCAAAGCGGTTAGGACGGGAGCCAAAATCCATTGACAACGCCCTGCAGCGGATTAAAACAAAGGTCAGCCGGATTTTACAGGAAATAGGATAAAAAGCAGGAATGGAGGAAAAGGAAAGATGTCAGAACAGATAGAGTTTATTCCGGTATTGCTGGGGACGGATGCCAACGCCTATGGAATGGCTCGTTCGTTTTATGAGGAATATGGATTGTGTTCCCTGGCAATCGGCAAGGGGGCATTGGTAGCAACGGCAAACAGCCGGATTGTACAGGTGGTCAAGCAGGAGCCGAGGCTGGAGGAAGATGAGGTATTTGTCCGTACGTTAAGAGAATTTGCGGGGGAGCATCCAGGAAAAACACTGCTCTTGGTTCCCTGCGGGGATAATTATATCAAATTGTTGGTGCGCAATCAGGACAAGCTTCGCGATTTGTACCGCTTCGAGTGTATCAGTGAAGAACTGCTGATGCGTTTGTCGATGAAAGAAAGCTTTTATCAGGTCTGCGAGGAATATGGCTTTGCTTTTCCAAAGACGGATTCCTGTACGTATGAAAATTATAAAGAGCATCGACCGGTCTTTGACTTTCCGATGATCATTAAGCCGTCCAATTCGGTAGCCTATTGGAACTGCCGTTTTCCGCATAAAAAGAAGGTATTTGTTGCGGAAAATGAGGAGGAATACCGGAATATTCTGGATGCGATTTACGGCTCTTCTTATAAGGACACTTTGATTTTGCAGGAGTATATTCCAGGTGACGACAGCCAGATGCGGGTGATGAACTGTTATTGCGGCAGCGACGGAAAGGTACGGCTGATTTCTCTGGGCAATGCCTTGTTAGAGGAGCATACGCCGGAGGGAATCGGAAGCTATGCGGCGATTATCAATGGCTATGACAAGGAACTGTCAGCCAGAATGAAACGATTTTTAGAAGATTTGGGTTATGTCGGTTTCGCCAACTTTGATATGAAACTGGATCCGCGGGATCAGACTTATAAATTATTTGAAATGAACCTGCGTCAAGGTCGGAGCAGTTATTTTGTAACGGCAGGCGGGTATAACCTGGCACGTTTTCTGGTGGAAGACGTATTGCTGCACAAAAAGCAGCCGTGCGTCGTTGCAGACCGTGAGGTGCTTTGGTCGATTATTCCTAAAAAAGTAATTTTTACGTATGTCAAAGATCCGGCTTTAAAGCAAAAGGCAAAAAAGCTGATCAAAGAAGGAAAGTATTGCCAGTCTCTTTATTTTAAAAAAGACGCAGGACTGAAACGGACGTTGTATTTCCTGGTGAATCAGCATCATTATATAAAAAAATATAAACAATGTTTTGGAAATAAAGGACTGCGCTAAAGCATAAAACACCTCCGACTTGCGCATACTAGCTATGAAGTCGAAAGACAAAGCCTGGCTGTATCAGGTGCAAGGAAGTTTGAGAGAAACACAATAGGAGGTGTTTTAGATGATGGTCAATGGGAAAAATGAATGTATTCGTTGTACAATCAACAACTGTGCGTACAACAATGAGCAGGCATGTCGTTGTACACTGGATTCTATCCAGATTGGTACGCATGAGCCAAATCCGACAAAGAAGGAATGCGTAGACTGCGAATCCTTCAAAAATAAAATGGAATAAGGCGCGCCGGGGGCGGCTGTTGCGAAAGCGGCAGCCGCTTTTACAATCTTACGGTATTGTTCTTGACAAAGTATTTTTTTTGTTCTATAATATCGTTAAATGATATCGTATAACGATATTAAAAAAGGGGGGATTGCGTTGCCGAAGAAATCCATGGAAATTCTTACGGAATCCATGTTTTATGTGCTGATAGCTTTTTGCAAAAGACCGATGTGCGGAATTGATATAGCGGAGGAGATTGAGAGGCGGACAAAGGGGAGATTGCAAATCGGTCCGGCGACGCTCTATACGATTTTGGCGAAGTTTGAAAAGGAGAGTTATATCCGGGAGATCGAAGTAGAAGGGCGGAAGCGTACGTATTGTCTGACGGAAAAAGGGCGTCTGGCATATGAAACAGAGCTGGCGCGTCTGCGCCGATGTGTGGCGGACGCCGAGGAGGAACAGAATGAGCAGAACGGAGAGAAGAAAGGGGGCGTATGTGAATGTTAAAACAGGAGAAACAAAAAGTATATCGTTTGGCTCCCTGTCCTTCCTATGATATAGAGGGAATGGAAGGGTGGCTGACGGATCTGGCGAGGGAAGGTCTGCTTTTGGAAAAGGATGGATTTTGGGGCGGACTGGCGGTATTTTCCCGCAGTCAGCCGCAGCCGTTGAAATACCGTCTGGAGGCAGCGCAGACCGGCACCAGTATGTGGGCAGAGAATAACGGAGAACCCGATCCGGGGGCAGTGGAGTTAAGTCAGGCGTATCATTGGGAGTATCTGGCAAAACGAGGTGATTTTTATATTTATTGCTCAAAGGAACCAGGGGAGCGCGAGTTAAATACCGATCCGTTGGTACAGGCTCTGGCTTTAAAGGCAGTTCGGAAGCGTCGGATCGGTTCGCTGATTCCACTTTGCTTCTGGCTGCTGGTGTATCTGTTTTTGGCTTTTTTTATGGGACCTTTGCTGCTGATGATAACGGCGAGGAGCTGGTTTTTCCTGTGGGGGACTGCTTTGATCGTCTGGATGAATGCAGAATCTGTATATGCAGTAATTTCTTTGGGCAGACTGCAAAGGAGACTGGAAGCAGGGCAGGAGTTAAGGCATACAAAGGACTGGCAAGGAAAGCAGAAGCGGCATCTGCTAAAGCGAATCATACAAGTGATACTGTTTGTAGCATGGATAGTCGTCGGGCTGGCGGGGTGGAGCCGACGAAGCTTGGGAGAAGATCGTTTGCCTTTGACGGAATATCAAAAGGAACTGCCGTTTGCGACAATGAAGGAACTGGCAGGAGAGGAGATAGTTTCTTATCAGGGCTCAAGGATGGGCGGAAATTATGACTGGGTAAAGGAATGGTCAGACTGGCTGGCGCCGGGTAATATACACTGGTCGGAACATGCCGATATAAGACGGAAGGATGGAAGCAGTGTAAGAGGCGGTCTTTTGGTTGATTACCATAAAACGGCGAATGCCTGGATAGCCAAGCGTTTGGCAGCAGAATACGAACAATATGACCGTTTTAAAAGAGGAATTTGGGATAGAGAAACATTGGAATATTTGGATTTGCCGTCGGCTTCCGAGTTAGGGGTAGAGACTGCCGTGGGGTATTGGAACCAGATTCATTTTCCGACGGTAGTGCTGCAAAAGGGAAACCAGATCATACATGCTACTTTTTATCAGGTAGGAGAGGAAGCGCTTTCCTTAGAAGAATGGGTACGAAGTATGGCAGAACGATTGTCAGAACAATAGGCGAGAGGAAATCTTGTTTTTAGGCACAGTTTTTTTAGGATCTGGCAGATCGCTACTTGCAGGATGGCATTGTAAAAAAGTAGATTGACTGATAAACTGACGAGGCAGGGAAAAACAGAAGCGCTTTCGATATGCGAAGTAACTGTAAAAAGGAAAGACAAAAGACGACAAAGCGGATATCGGAACAGCCAACAACAGAAACAGGAGGGCAATGATGTTTGATCAGAAAAAAATAGCCGATCCGGAGTTTTTCCGGGAAAACCGGCTGGATGCACATTCCGACCATGTTTGTTATGCGGACAGGGAGGAGAAGGAGCGGGAAGAAAGCAGTTTGCGCTATTCGTTAGACGGAGTTTGGAAATTTGCCTATGCGAGAAACTTTGCTTCGTCGATTACCGATTTTGAAACGATGGAATATGATTGCAATGGCTGGGAGGAGATTCGTGTCCCGGCTCATATCCAGATGGAAGGGTATGATGTGCCGCAATACGTCAATACACAATATCCTTGGGACGGCAGGGAGGAAATAGAGCCAGGGCAGATTCCGGAACGCTTTAATCCAACGGCTAGCTATGTCAAATACTTCAGGCTTCCGCAGCAAATGTCCGGGAAGCGGATAATTGTTTCCTTTCAAGGGGTAGAGAGTGGAATGGCAGTCTGGCTCAACGGTCATTATATCGGCTATAGTGAGGACAGCTTTACTCCGTCGGAATTTGAATTGACAGATTATTTACAGGAGGGGCAAAATAAGCTGGCTGTTCAGGTCTATAAATGGACTGCCGGAAGCTGGTGTGAGGATCAGGATTTCTTCCGATTTTCCGGGATATTCCGCAGCGTTTTTCTCTATGCGGTTCCATCTGTTCATATCTGGGATATCGGGATACGGACAGACTTATCCAAGGATTTTCAAAAAGCCGATTTACAGGTTTTGGCACAGGTAGAAGGAAGCGGGCGGATAGAGGCAGAGCTGCTTTGGAACAGGGAGTTGCTTGCAGAGTGCAGAACAGATGTTTCTAGGCAGGAAAAGAACTGCCAGACGGTTTCGTTAGAGATTCCGGTAGAAGCTCCCAGACTTTGGAGCGCGGAGAATCCTGCCTTGTATGAGCTGGTTTTAACGGTCTATGGAACGGACGGTCAGGTCAAAGAGGTGATTTCTCAGGATGTTGGGTTCCGTCGGTTTGAACTGCGTGGGGCGGTCATGTACTTAAACGGGAAACGGATTGTCTTTAAAGGAGTAAACCGCCATGAATTTAGCTGCCGGACGGGACGCGCGGTTTCACCGGAGGAGGTATTGCAGGATGTTCTGACGATGAAACGCAACAATATCAATGCGATCCGTACAAGCCATTATCCAAACGGTTCCTATTTATATCAGCTTTGCGACCGTTATGGGTTGTATATGATTGATGAAACGAATCTGGAATCACATGGCTCCTGGGAGCCGCTCTACTGGAAAAAAACAACGCCGGAACAAATAGTTCCAGGCGATCGCCCGGAATGGAGGGAGCTGGTTTTAGACCGGGCGAATTCCATGTATCAGAGGGATAAAAACCATCCGTCGATTTTGATCTGGTCCTGTGGAAACGAATCGTGGGGAGGGAAAAATATCTATGAAATGTCCTGCCTGTTCCATAAATTGGATCAGACCCGTCTGGTGCATTACGAGGGAATTTGCCATGACAGACGTTATCCAGAGACAAGCGATATCGAAAGTCAGATGTATACGCCGGTAGTAAAGATCGAGGAATTTTTAAAGGAACATCGGGATAAGCCGTTTATTTGCTGCGAGTATACTCACGCGATGGGAAATTCCTGCGGGGCGATGCACAAATATACCGATCTGTCCGACCGGGAGGAGCTGTATCAGGGCGGTTTTATCTGGGACTATGTGGATCAGTCGATTGCTATAAAGAACCGCTATGGAAAGGAGTTCCAGGCTTACGGCGGGGACTTTGCCGATCGTCCGACCGATTACAATTTCAGCGGAAACGGAATTGTTTATGGCGATCGCAGAGAATCGCCTAAGATGCAGGAAGTGAAGTTTAACTATCAGAATATCAGTATAGAATGGGAAAACGATGGTTTTCTGGTATGGAATAAAAACCTCTTTACCGGAACAGAACAATATGATTGTGTCGTACAGCTTTTGGAAAACGGAAAAGTCTGCCGGGAGGAGATCGTAAAAACAGAGGTAGCGCCATTATCAAAGAAACGGTATCCGCTGCCATGTTCTTTTACCGAAAAGATAAACGCAACGAGATCGGGCTTTACGGATGGGAATAAGACAGGTGTAGAATACAGCGTGCTGGTTTCCTTCCGTTTAAAGCAAAAGACAGCCTATGCCCAAGCCGGGCATGAGGTAGCGTTCGGACAGAAGGTCTGGAAGCCGGTACAGGAAACGAGATCGGAAGCTTTTGAGGGAGAAGCATCCTGCATAAAAGGATTTGTGATAGAGGAGAAGGCGCCGCTTCAGGTAATCCGTGGAGTATGGAATTTAGGAGTACGGGGAGAAGGTTTTGAGGCGTTGTTTTCCTATAGCAGTGGCGGGCTGGTGTCCTATCGTTATGCCGGGAAAGAGCTGCTTTCCGGTATTCCGATGCCGAACTTCTGGCGTGCGCCGACCGATAACGATCGGGGAAACAATATGCCGGGACGTTATGCGCAATGGAAAATTGCCAGTCTGTACCTGACACACAAAAACGGAACAGGATTTGAGCCAAGCATAACAGAAGAAGCCGATTCGGTGCGGATTTGTTATCATTATACCATGCCGACTACTCCGGAGGCAGCCTGTGAGCTGGCTTACCGGGTATGGGGAGACGGCAGAGTGGAAACGGAGCTGACCTATGACTGGGTACCAGAGCTTGGAGATATGCCGGAATTTGGCGTGTTATTCCGTTTGCCTGCCGACTATGAGCAGGTGGAATGGTATGGGTATGGTTCGGAGGAAACCTATACGGATCGCTGCCGGGGAGCCAAGCTTGGTATTTACCATAACCAGGTAAAGGAGAATTTGGCTGCCTATTTGAAACCGCAGGAATGCGGCAATAAGATTGGAGTCCGTTATGCCAAAGTAACCGATTCGAGGGGAAGGGGTCTGATCTTTTGCGGCAGGGAGTTAAGCTTTTCTGCGCTTCCATATACACCACACGAACTGGAGAACGCGAACCATGCTTATGAGCTGCCGCCGATTCATTCGACCGTGGTACGGGTGGCAAAGGCGCAATTAGGAGTAGGCGGTGACGATAGCTGGCGTGCCAGAACGCATGCGGAATATCAGATTCAGGAAGAAAAGACCTTGAAGCTGCGTTTTGTGTTCCAGGGGATATAAAAGAAAAGCCCTCCGGGTGGGATACACACTCGAAGGGCTTTTTTTTATTCCAGATTCAGTTTATGGTTGAGCAGGTAGCGGCTTGCAAAAAAGAGGACGATGTAAAGGAGCAGAGAGAACACGATGGATTGTGTTATCAGGTTGCCCATAGCCGTACCCATTTCGGTAAAATCAGAAGCCGTAGCCAAAGTAGTGATAGACTTGCTGTTTAGTATCAGCAGAACAGCCTGCACAATTTGGTTGACCACATAGACGCCAAAGTAAAAGACAAAAGCGCCGATGATACGGTGTCCAGAAAAAAGCTGTCCGGCGCAGATACAAAAGTAAACCGTGATTTGACTGCCGACCGCACCGGTAAGCGGCATGACAATCAGGTAAAAAAGCAGCTCGCCATTGGAAAATCCGATCCGATTCAGCTCCTTTATTAGCTGAGCAAACGTATCTTGTATGACAGCCCATTCCGACGTGCCGATATGACCTGCTAAAAGCAGCATGACGGAAAGGAAAATCGCCAGAACCGTGAACGCTATCCAAATAGTACCGTTGATCAGCTTAGAAGCCAGATGGGTGGTTGGCGTGACCGGCAGGGTAAAGGAAAGATAACCCTGATCCGTCATAAGATTTTTATAAAAGTGCAGAATCAGGATAATCATTGCTCCCGCGCCAATCGCGATCAGGGAAATGACGTAAGCGACGATAAATACGGAACGGAATACATTGACCAAATTGTTTTCCGGAAGCTCTAGCGTCAGCTTGGTGCCGCAGGTGGAAATCAGCAGCAGTCCAAAGATTGGAAGTAAGTAACGTGCAACAGCCTTGAAGTCATATTTTAATAATTTTCCTAACATTTGAATACCTCCCGGAACAGGGTGTCTACAGACATACCCTTTTGTTCTCTGATTTCGTCTACGGCAGCATTTAACCTTAACTCACCGTCCTGCAGGAATAAGACCCGATCCAATACCGCTTCGATATCCTGGATTAAATGGGTGGAAATGATGACGGCGGCATTTTCACTGTAGTTGTTTAAGATGGTCTTTAAAATATAATCTCTGGAAGCCGGATCGACGCCGCCGATTGGCTCATCCAGGCAATAAAGGTCGGCTTCACGGCTCATAGCGAGGATAAGCTGTACTTTTTCCTTGGTTCCTTTGGAAAGGTTTTTAAGACGCTTATGGATGTCGATCTTTAGATCTTTTAACATAGCAAAAGCCTTTTCCGTACGGAAATCTGCATAGAAATCCTGAAAATAACGTACCAGGTCTCGGACTTTCATCCAGTCCGGCAGAGCATTGCGTTCCGGAAGATAAGAGAGGATGCGTTTGCTCTCTACTCCAGGATGGTAGCCGCCTACACGGATTTCTCCGGAAGTCGGAGCCAACAGCCCGTTCATACATTTGATCAGCGTGGTTTTTCCGCTTCCGTTTGGTCCCAGCAGCCCGATGATCTGTCCCTTTTCCAAAGAAAGGTTCAGAGACGAAAGAGCGGTAAAACTACCGTACCTTTTTGTCAAATTCTTACATTCTAAGATAGTGTCCATTTCTTCCTCCATTCTAAAACATGCCATAAAGCACAGACTCGCTTTGTGGTGTTGTTTCCCTATAAGTGATAGTGCAGCCGAAGGACTAATCGGTGGCTGTTTCCTGGCTGTGCTTTTGAATCAAAGTAATGATATCCTTTGGCTCAAAGCCGAATTCTTTCATTTTTTTTAAAAATTCTACAAGCTGCTCTTCGGCAAGCTGGCTTCTAAGCTTATCAATCATGGCTGCATCCTCCGTAATAAATCGTCCGTTTGTTCTCTGCGTATAAAGAATTCCGCTGCGCTCCAGCTCGGAAAGAGCCTTTTGCACGGTGTTGGGGTTGACGGAAGCCTCCTGCGCCAGCTCTCTGACGGAGGGAAACTTATCACCTGGCGGATAAGTGCCGTTGACGATACGAAGCTGCAGACGCTCCATAAGCTGTAGGTAGATGGGACGGTCTGTAGAAAATTCCCACATAGCATAACCTCCTTTCTTTCGTGTTGGAATTAGGCGTTGTTTGGTATCATAGCCTTACGGGAAAATTGCTGTATTACTGTAATATTGTACTAATGTAGTGCTGTATTAAGTATTTAATACAATCATACACCAAAACAGACACTATGTCAAGCTTTTTCCCAAAAAATAAAATTTTAAATTCTGCTTTGCAGGATTTTCCGCCGCAGTGCGCTCCCGCTCGGAAGGCATGACATAATTTTGCCATTTCCATATAGTACGATCGGCATAAGGAACACAAGGGAGGATATGAGTTGAAGATACTCTTTTTTGACATTGACGGTACCCTGATCGATCACAGTGGTCAAATACCGCCGTCTGCCAGAGAAGCTCTGCATTTGGCAAAAGAGGAAGGGCATTTGCGTTTTTTATGTACCGGGAGGACTTGCTCTATGCTACCGCCATCGGTAGTGGATTTGGAATTTGACGGAATGGTCGGCGGAGCGGGGACATATGCCCGGGTAGGGGAGAAGGTGTTGTTGGATCGGGAGTTGACTTCGGATGAGGTAAAGGCTTCTCTATCCTGGCTTTGTAAAGATCGGTTTGGATTTTTATATGAAGGAAGGGATTGTGTACATGTTATGCCCTGGGAGATCGGAAGAGCACACGTCTGAACTCC
>CAJUFW010000074.1:0-1747 GCA_910585655.1 uncultured Lachnospiraceae bacterium | reverse complement strand
ATTATGAGAATCCGGCTCTTTACAAGGAGCATATCAGACATATCGGCGCTCCTTATGAAGTGATCGATCTTTCGCATCCGGATCAGATTCATACCGCTAAATTTTCCGTGATGATGGAAGCGGGGCATTGGGAATATGGTCAGCAGATGATAGAGGCTCTAAAGAACCGGTTTCATGTGGTAATTCATCAGACTTCGGTAAAACCTGCGGCAGCAGAACAGGCTCCGGAGGGGTTGATAGAATTTTTGCCGAACGGGTATAATAAAGCGACGGGGATTCAGATGGTATTGGAGTATCTGAATATACCATGTTCTAACGTATATGCGTTTGGCGACAGCAATAACGATTTGGAAATGTTAAAGCTGGCAGGGCATTCGATCTGTATGGGAAATGGCACGGAGGAGGCAAAAAGAGCGGCAGAATACATAACGACGGATATCCATGAGGACGGAATCTGGAATGCAATGCTGCATTATGGGCTGATAACGGAAAAAACCAGGGAAGATATCCGATAAAATCGGAATTATCATCCCTGGTTGTATAGCCTGGTGAACTGGGTTAGGCTTCCTTTGTCTCGGATTCTTCGGAATCGGAGGTCTCGACTTTGGAATCAGCAGATTCGTCAGCTTCGGTTTCCGGTTCGATGTCCAGCGTGACATAGCCTCTGGAATCAGCGCTATCTTCATCATCCAGATCGTCGTAGTCGTCAAAATCGTCGTCATCCAGGTCGTCAAATTCCTTGTCCTGGAGGTAGTTTTTGTAGACATAGTAGATGGCGCCAGCGATAGCAGCCAAGATACCAAGTCCAGCAATCATTTTAAATAGTTTTTTCATGAGTCCGTTTCCTTTCTTGCCAGCGGCACACAATAATATGATACGCATGATATGGTAAAAATATACAGCATCATGCAGGCTGTAATCTTATCCTCTATTATACAGCCTGCGCAGGAAAAAGAAAAGTAAAATTTACATTTTTCTTAAAGTTTTTAGAATATCAGGCAAGGGGTTAAGGATTTGAGGGAAAAGCCGATAAGTAAGATAAGGAGAAAGTTTGCTTGCACGAGCGGAGGAGCCGTGCAGAATGGAGGGAACTATGAACGGAAAGGAACAAAATCAAACAAAGAACAAAACATGGATAAAGAAGTATCTTTTACCAGTATTGCTTCTGGCTCTGATGTGCTGTGCGCTGACAGGAGAGGCGCAGGCGGCTGGGAAGAAAAAGACCCCGGCGAAGGTGGCGAAGCAGGCAAAGGAGACGAAAGAGGCTGATTCGGGTTTCGGGATTTCCACTACTACGGATTTAACGGAAAAAGGGCAGCAGGCTTGGTTGGAACTGTATATAAATGAAAAGCAGGTAGATCAGCTGCGCAAGAGCGACGGTAGTGAACTGAATGAAGAGGATAGAAAGAATCTGCCAAAAGGGAGCGGCGATTATAAAGACTACTATAATGTTTCTTCCGGGAATTACCGTGTGGTATCTGGTACGGCAGTTACTGTCCATAAAGTCGTTAGCGGCGGAAGTATCGCTGCAGCGGATGTTTATTGGTATCAGGAAACAGGAAAAACTTCCTATAAAGAAATATCCGGAAATACCGTAAACGTTGGTGCGGATACCATATTTGGCTGCGACTGGAATGTAACAGGAATCAGGTTTGTGGAATATAAATATCCGGATAAAAATGGCGGAAAGGTATTAGTAGGAGAATTTATAGAGAAATCCAGGATTGTGTTAGAGGCAACCCTTGGT
>CAJUFW010000073.1:6456-15684 GCA_910585655.1 uncultured Lachnospiraceae bacterium | reverse complement strand
CGTTGTGAAGTTCGTCAACACCATTCAGGCTGCTGTGAACGCGCAGGAGGGCGACAACCTGCCTGTATCTGCATTCAAGGATTACGTGGACGGAACCACGCCGTCCGGCTCCTCCGCATACGAGAAGCGCGGCATCGCCGTAAACGTTCCCGTATGGAATCCGGACAATTGTATCCAGTGTAACTTCTGTTCCTATGTATGCCCACATGCCGTTATCCGTCCGGTAGTCGTAGACGAGGCAGACGCTGCTTCCGTTCCGGGACCGACCTTGGATATGACTGGTATGCCTGGCAAGAAGTTTGCTATTTCCGTATCTGTACTTGACTGTACTGGCTGCGGCGCCTGCCAGAATGTCTGCCCGGGCAAGAAGGGTGAGAAGGCTCTGACGATGGAAAGCTTAGAAGCTCATATGGATGAGCAGAAGACCTTCGATTACGGCGTAACCGTAAAGACACCGGCTGACGTATTAGAGAAGTTCAAAGAGACGACATTAAAGGGAAGTCAGTTCAAGCAGCCGCTCTTAGAGTTCTCCGGCGCTTGTGCAGGCTGCGGCGAGACTCCGTATGCAAAGTTGATTACACAGTTATTCGGCGATAGAATGTATATTTCCAATGCAACCGGATGTTCCTCCATTTGGGGCGGTTCGTCTCCATCCAACCCTTATACCGTCAATGACGAGGGTAAGGGACCGGCTTGGGCGAATTCCTTGTTCGAGGATAACGCAGAGTATGGTTTTGGTATGGAACTGGCTCAGAGGACGCTGCGCGCCCGTGTGGTAAAGGCTGCAGAGAATTTATTAGAAACTGCAGAGAAGGCAGAGGTAAAGGAAGCTATTCAGAATTATCTGGATACCATTCATTCCTCTACAGACAATGCAGTTGCAACCAAGAAGATGATTGCTGCCCTGGAAGCTTGTGATTGTGACAATGCAGACAGAGCTTATATCTTAAAGAATAAAGCGTTTGCTTCCAAGAAATCCCAGTGGATCTTTGGTGGTGACGGTTGGGCTTATGATATTGGATTCGGCGGCGTAGACCATGTGCTGGCTTCCAATCAGGATGTCAACATCTGCGTATTTGATACTGAGGTTTACTCCAATACGGGCGGGCAGTCCTCCAAAGCTACTCCGACCGGCGCTATCGCTCAGTTCGCTGCTGCCGGTAAGGAAGTAAAGAAGAAAGACCTGGCTGCTATCGCAATGAGCTATGGTTATGTCTATGTGGCACAGATTGCTATGGGCGCTGACCGCAACCAGTGTATCAAGGCAATCGCAGAGGCAGAGGCTTATCCGGGACCATCTCTGATTATCGCTTATGCTCCATGTATCAACCATGGTATCAAGGGTGGTATGAAGAATGCTCAGGTAGAGGAGAAGAGAGCCGTAGATTCTGGTTACTGGCATCTGTTCCGCTACAATCCTGCCCTGGCTGCAGAAGGCAAGAATCCGTTCCAGTTGGATTCCAAAGCTCCATCTGCTGATTACAAAGAGTTTATCGAAAGCGAAGTACGTTACAACAGACTTTCCAGAACTAATCCGGAACGTGCTGCTGAGCTTTTTGAAAAGGCTGCTGCCGATGCCAAGGCAAAGTATGAGAAGCTGGCTAAGATGAGCGAATAAGAAAGATAGAAATACTATAATAAAGAAAAGGAGCTGTCCCAGGCTTGCCGGGATAGTTCCTTTTTCATATGATAGGAAAGTTCTCTGAACTTCCCTATCATACAAAAAGCCCTCCGGGCAGGATCGCACTGCGGCGGAGCAGTGACATGTCGCTAAAGCGACCCGCCGCAGGCGGAGAATCCTGCTTTGCAGGATTCTTATTTATATGGTAAAAATTTATTTTTTGAAAAAGGAGACCCCCATGTATATCATTAAAACACTACAAGACCTAGAACCTCTGCTCGACGACATCACCTTGCAGGAGGGTGAGGCGTTAGATGAGGTCTGTATCAACGCCTGGAACGAAAAAAGAAGCCAGCAGGGCTATACAGGTTATTCGGAGGATGAGGACAAGCTGATCATTCCGGCAAAGGGAGGAAAATGGTTCCAGCATGATATTCAGGTCGAGCTGTATATTTATGGTGGAGATTTGATCAATTCTTATCTGTGTCCTACGAAAATCAAACCAGAAGACCGACAGAAAGTGAAAAATACGATTGCTTATATTCAGGAGCATTTTGACCAGATTTATGAGGCGCTGCTAAACGCACTGCTTCCGTCCTTAAAGGAATGGAACATGCAGAACAAAGAAACAGGAGCATATGTGGAAACGATTGAGCAGCTTCATATGGCGCGGGACAAACGGTTAGATGGAGAATATTTTGGGACGAGTGAAGAGCTGCAGGAAATAAAAGACAGCAAACGAAAAAACGCGCCAGAAACAGGCTGCCTTCACATGCTCCAGCTTAATTGTGCTTATCAGAAAGACGATACCGTATTTTATTCGTTCGGTTTTATGCCGGACTGCTATTTGTATGGTTATGATGATGGGATGGAGATTGTATTCTGTAAGGATCAGGTGATATCTTTTACCGATGGAAATGTGATGGATCATATTTTCCAATTTAAAAAGTATCCGGGAATTGTGCCAGAATAGTAACAAGAGAAAGAATAAGATATAGAAAGGACAGAGCGAATGAAACATATTGATATATGGCTGCGTCTGCCAAAGCCAGGGGAAGCAGAAGCGATTGAAAGGATTTTACAGCAGGTACAAAAGCTCCATATCCAAATGAGACCGGACATTTATAAGCCGGTTAGCCCGATGATGACAGAAGAACGTCTGGCGGCTTTGATTGAGGAAAAAACTGCTTTGGTAGCAGTCTGCAGACAGGAAACGGAACAGGAAGAAACAATCGTTGCCTATGCGGATTGGATGCTTCGGGAGTATCAGAGTCCGACCCATGTTTTTCGCCGTATCTTGTATTTGGATACGCTGGCAGTAGAAGAGCAGTGGAGAGGTCAGGGCATCGGTACAAGGATGCTGGATTGGATAAAGGAACATGCCAGAGAGAAGGGCATGGACGGGATAGAGCTGCAAGTAAACGGACGGAATCTGGACGCCAGAAGGATGTATGAACGCCAGGGATTTGGGGAAAAATCGGTCAATATGGAAATAAAGCTGTAAAAATTACTTGCACAATAATAGGGAATTGGTTACAATAGAAGCAGGTATCCGGGAAGCCGGAGAAAATCAGTATGCGGCGCCTAGGAAACAGGCGGGCAGGAATGGAGGATCAAAATGAGTAAATTACCAGTAGCGGTACAGGTGTATTCTGTACGAGAGGATGCAGAGGCGGATTTCAAGGGAACGATGCAGAAAATTAAGGATATGGGCTATGACGGAGTAGAACTTGCCGGACTGTACGGCATGAAGCCGGAGGAAGTAAGGGCGATTCTGGACGAGGTAGGAATTCCTTGTATTTCCGCTCATGTAC
This sequence comes from uncultured Lachnospiraceae bacterium, assembly GCA_910585655.1. Classification (GTDB taxonomy): domain Bacteria; phylum Bacillota; class Clostridia; order Lachnospirales; family Lachnospiraceae; genus MGBC131033. The sequence goes on along the minus strand of CAJUFW010000073.1, from coordinate 12,249 downwards.
CATATGTGGATTTGGTAGCTGATATGGAAGGTATGGTAGATGCTTACAAGACGATTGGCTGCGAATACATTGCTATTCCATATCTGACACCAGAGTATCGTCCGGGAACGCCGGGCTTTGCAGAAGTGATTGAAACTGCCAAGAAGTTGGGCGCAATCTGCAAGGAAAAAGGGATTACTCTGCTGTACCACAATCATGATTTTGAATTTGAAAAAGTAGAGGACGGACGTTATGCCCTGGATTATATGTACGAGACAGTCAGCGCCGATCTGCTGCAGACAGAGCTTGATACTTGCTGGGTGAAAGTGTCGGGTGAAGATCCGGCTGCCTATGTGAAAAAATACACAAACCGCAGTCCGGTAGTACATTTAAAGGATTTTGTCGGGGAAAAGAGCGACAATATGTATAAGTTAATCGGTATTGATGAGAAAGAGGCGCAGAGCGAGTCCAAGTTTGAATTCCGCGCAGTCGGCAGCGGCAAGCAGGATTTCCCGGCGATTTTAGAGGCAGCATTAGAGGCAGGAAGCAAGTGGGTAGTCGTAGAGCAGGATGCCCACTATGAAAATACTGCAATGGAAGATATTCGTATCAGCCGTGAGTATCTGAAGTCTATCGGTTGGTAGAAGGCAGAAGCCTAGTGCGGGATGTCTGGATTGTGACAGTAAGCAGCGCTATTGGCGTCAGGATCGTTATGGAAAACGAAAGCGGTCTGGGCAAAGGAGCGGCTGCAGGAAGGAAGAAGAGACTAGGATTATGGAAGAAAGATTGACAGACTTACGTTCCAAACGGAACCCAAAGGCAAGAATTAAAGTATTGGAAGGGCATTTTGCTACCAGCCATTCTCATATCAATACATATATTGATATGTCAACCGTAAAATATCGTCATAACAATGCCAGAGAGACAGCCAGAGAGCTGGCTGGGCGCTATATTAGCTCGACTTCTGTCGATACGATTGTATGCACGGAAGGAACGCAGATAATTGGGGCGTTTCTGGCAGAGATGTTAGCGGATAATGCAGCGATGTCCTTTAATACAGGAAAAAATATTTCGGTGATTACCCCGGAGTTTGATCCGAGCGGGCAGATGTTTTTCCGGGACAATACCCAGCGTATGTTACAGCATATGCAGGTGTTGCTGCTGGTATCCAGCACGACCACTGGGAAATCCACCAGCCAGGCAGTTGAATGTGTCCAGTATTATGGCGGAAGCGTCTGCGGGATTGCAGCTATTTTCAGCGCTGTGGATGAGATCGATGGAATCAAGGTCAATTCGATATTCCACAAGGAAGATTTACCGAATTACCGAACCTATTCGTACCACGACTGCCCATATTGCGCTGCAAATCAAAGGGTAGAAGCGCTGATTAACAGTTATGGGTATTCTAAGCTGTAAAGCAGAGACTGATACGAGACAGAGAATGGGAACCAGCTTGTCTTGCTGGTACTAAGACAAAGTAAGAAAGCAGGGAAGTATCTAAAAGTAAGTATTAGGTACTTCCCGTTTTTCAATCAGAAAACAAAAAGGGAGAGAGCATTGAGAAACATTAAACTATTACTAGAATATGACGGCTCGCGCTACGACGGCTGGATGCCGTCCAAAACGAAAAAAGGCGGGATGTCGATTTCTGAAAAAGTCCAGGAGGTTCTGCGCCGGATGACCGGGGAGGAAATTGTGTTAGACGCGGCGGTGCGGACGGAGGCAGGCGTACATGCGTATGGTCAGGTAGCAAATTTTAAGACGGCGTGTCCGCAGAAGTTATATGAGATCAAGCATTATCTAAACCGCTATTTGCCGGGAGATATTGCTGTGTTGGAAGTATCCGAGGTGCCGGAGCGGTTTCACAGTACGCTTTCGGCGCAGAAAATCCATTACGAGTACCGGATTGGCACCGGAGAGATAGAGTCGGTGTTTGAGAGGAAATATCGCTATTACAGTTTTAAAAAGCTGGATGTCGGAGCAATGCGCCAGGCAGCAGCCTTGTTAGTCGGCAGGCATGATTTCCGGGCATTTTCCGAAAATCGTAAGATGAAGAAATCAACGGAACGGGAATTTTACCAGATAGAGTTATATGCGGATATAGAAGAAATCAGTATCACAATGGTAGCAGATGATTTCTGGCCAGGTCTGGCGCGGATTATAGCGGGGACGCTGCTGGAGGTTGGAAGAGGGGAACGTACTTTAGAGACGGTAGCAGGGGCTTTGGAAGCGGGGGGACGAGAGATGGCTGGAGCGATGGCAGAAGCCAGAGGATTATTTTTATCAGAGGTAGAATACGCATGAATTTATTGACGGCAGAGCATATATCAAAAAGCTATACGGACAGAATGTTGTTTGAGGATGTAGTCCTGGGGATTCAGGAAGGGGATAAAATCGGTCTGATAGGGGTCAACGGCACCGGGAAATCTACGCTGCTGCGGGTTTTGGCAGGGCAGGAAGAGCCGGATGAGGGGACTGTGACAAAGGGAAAACAGGTGCAGCTTGGCTATCTTCCGCAAAATCCGGTTTTTGATCCGGATCGTACGATTTTGGAAAATGTATTGGCTGGAAAGAAGGCTGTGGAAGAGGGCTGGAATTTAGAGGGAGAAGCCAGAGCGATGTTAGAGCGGTTTGGAATCCTGGAAGCAGACGGGAGCCCGGCGCTGCTGTCCGGTGGAGAGCGAAAACGTGCTGCCCTCGTGCGGGTGCTGTTAGAGGAGAAGGAACGGGAATGGCAGTGGTCTAACGGAAACACAGAAGCGGCAGCCTCTTCGTATCTGCTGATTTTAGATGAGCCGACGAACCATTTGGACAGTGAAATGTCAGAATGGTTGGAAGATTATTTAAAGAAAAGCCGTGCGGCATTGCTGATGATCACACATGACCGTTACTTTCTGGATCAGGTGACAAATCGAATTTTGGAGCTGGATCAGGGAAAATTGTATGGATATACAGGTGGGTATACGCGGTTTTTGGAGTTAAAGGCGGCGCGTGCGGAATCGGAGTTGGCGACGGAGCGGAAGCGGGCAAGTCTCTACCGCCAGGATTTAGAATGGATGCTGCGGGGAGCCAGAGCCCGTTCCACCAAGCAAAAAGCGCATATCGCCCGGTTTGAAGAGCTGAAAAATCGGGATCGTCCGCGGGAGGAGAAAGCCGTGGAACTGGGCAGCGTTTCTTCCCGTCTGGGACGGAGTATTGTAGAGATTCGGGGACTGGCGAAGGCATATGGAGAAAAGGAGTTATTCCGTGAGTTTGATTATACCTTTGTCAAACAGGAACGATTGGGAATTATTGGGCATAACGGCTGTGGGAAAACGACGCTGCTGCGGATTTTGCTTGGGCAGGAGAAGCCGGATCAAGGAACGATTGAAATTGGTCAGACAGTCAAAATCGGCTATTTTTCCCAGGAAACCGGAGAGCTGAATCCCAAACAGCGCGTGCTGGATTCGGTACAGGAGATTGCAGAATATGTAGAAACGACAGAGGGATTGGTTTCCGCTGCCAAGTTGCTGGAGCGGTTTTTATTTGAAGGTGCTTTGCAATATGCCCTGATTGAAAAGCTTTCCGGAGGAGAAAAGCGGCGGCTTGCCCTGCTGCATGTGCTGATTCAGGCGCCGAATCTGCTGATTTTAGATGAGCCGACCAATGACCTGGATATCCAGACGCTTTCCATTCTTGAAGATTATCTGGATTCTTTTGCCGGGATTGTAGTAACGGTATCCCACGACCGTTATTTCCTGGATCGAGTGGTAAGGCGGATACTTGCGTTTGAAAATGGAAAAATCAGGCAATATGAAGGCGGATATTCGGACTATCTGGCAAAGCGTCAGGAGGAGACGTCCGGAAACAACCGGGACGGCGGGAAGGCAGGCGGTAAAGCAGGGAAGCCTGGAACAGACAGCCGTAAAGTGGAAAAGCAGGAGACGGGCAGAGATGGAGTAGAAACGCAAAACCGCAGTAATTGGAAGGAGCAGCAAAGTCAGCAGCAAGGGAAAAAGCTGAAATTTACTTATCAGGAACAGCGGGAGTATGAAACGATCGATGAAGTGATTGCCGGGTTAGAAGAGCGAATCGGGATACTGGAACAAGAGATGGCGGCGCAGGCGTCCAATTATCTTAGGCTAAACGAGTTAAGTACGGAAAAGGAAGAGCTGGAAGCAGAGCTGGCAAAGCGGATGGATCGTTGGGTATATTTGAGCGAGCTGGCAGAGCAAATCGAACAGCAAAAAGGGGGAAGCTAATATGCAGGAGAAGAGATGGTTCGGAGTTCCGGCAGATGTCATAAAGCTGATTGCGATTGTCAGTATGCTAATCGATCATACCGGAGCAATTTTCCAGGGATATTTGCCTGCGGATGTGTATACGCTTATGAGGGCAGTCGGCAGGATTGCCTTTCCGTTGTTTGCTTTTTTTATCATAGAAGGTTTTACGCATACCAGAAATGTAAAAAACTATTTGCTGCGGCTGGCAGTGTTTGCCGTATTGTCAGAAATTCCGTTTGACTATGCCTTTTTTGGCTGGAGCGGGCGGCTCTTTTATTGGGGGCATCAAAATGTTTTTGTCACCTTAACACTTGGATTGGCGGTTATCTGGCTGTTGGATACGATACGGACACGGATAACTTCTATGAGCTTCCTGCCGCATTTAGCGCAGCTTTTATTGACGGTGTTGGTGATTTTTCTATCAGTGTCACTTGCAGATCTGCTAGGCGGAGATTATGGTCATATGGGTATGTTGCTGATGCTGCTGTTTTACTTTGCCAGAGGAAATAAACTGGGTCAGGTACTCGCTCTGACGGCGTGGCTGCTGCTTTATGACTATAGTATTGGGCGCGTGACAGAGCTGTATGCGATAGTGGATATTTTGCCGATTTTATTTTACAACGGGAAAAAGGGGACGCTTCCGGTACCGAAGCTGTTGTTCTATGGGTTTTATCCGGTTCATCTGCTGGTACTGACGCTGATCCGGAATTATTTGCTTTAGGCAAAAGCAGAAAAAACGGATGGAGGGGAAAACGTTGCAAAGGGTAATTTGCTGCCTGAAGGAAATTCCTGCCGGAAGAAAGCAGAGCGTTAGAGGAGAGCTTGAAACAGAGCTGGAGCATTTTGCTTTGCGGCTTTTAAAAGAGGGCGTTTCGCTGGACTTATATGGAACGAAAGAAAAGGAAGTAGATGTTCTGGCATTTGAAGACTTGAGAGATTGTCTTTTTTTGACAAATGATCGAAGAGTTCTTTCCTTGGCAAAATCAAAAGGAGCCGTTTGCCTTGCGTATTGCCCGCCGGAACACGGTGTCCTGCCTCCCTCCTGGTCTGATTTTTCCGATGCGGATATGATAGTAGAAGGTCTTATGGAACTTGACGCGCGGTGTTTGCAAGAGGTCTGGAACCATGCCAGGGGAATCCCCTGCCGGATAGCGGAAGGAACGCGGATTTATTTAAGAGAAGTGACATCGGAGGATGCTCCGGAGCTTTACCGGATTTACCACCAGCCGGAGGTAATGGAGTTTGTATCGGAAATGAGAGGAAGTATAGAAGAGGAGCAGGAAAAGCTTGCCGCCTATCAAAAAAATGCGTATGGTTTTTATGGTTACGGGATTTGGGGAATTTGCAGAAAGGAAGACGGGCGCTTGCTTGGAAGCTGCGGACTGGAGCAAAGGGAAGAGGGCGAGGACGTTTATTTAGAGCTGGGGTATGTGTTAGATCCTGCCTTTTGGGGAGAGGGATTTGCCTCCGAAGCCGCGCTGTTAGCGATTCGTTTTGGAAAAGAGCTTGGGCTAGAGCAGATTTGGTCAAAAATAGAAACCAGTAACAAGCG
>CAJUFW010000073.1:0-6446 GCA_910585655.1 uncultured Lachnospiraceae bacterium | reverse complement strand
TCGTGCAGTGGCAGAAAGGATTGGTATGACGTTGGAGCAGGTACAAAACGAGAATGGACGAGAATATGGATTCTACCGGATTGTGTTTTCATAATATAGAAAAAAAGCCAGTCACATCAAGAAAGATGGGCTGGCTTTTTTGCATGATAGGAAAGTCCTGCTTATTTTGTTCCGTTTGTCACATCGTCCGTAATATCGTCTGTGATATCCCGGATGGTTCCGGCAGCATCGTCGATCAGATCCTCGGTTCCGTTGATCAAATCCTGTCCAATGCTTCTGCCATCGTTCATGGCGTCATTATTTTCCGTTCCGTTTGTAATGCTGTTGTTCGTATTGGTATCATCGGTTCCAGTCGTATGATCGGTTCCGTTGGTCGTGCCATTGGTGGTGGTACCGTTTCCGGTCGTTCCTCCTGTGTTTGTTCCATCCATCATCGTGTCGTTAGTCATACCGTTTGTTTCCGGCGTGTGGTTATTGAGATTGGTGTTGTCTGTACCAATGGCATCGTTGCCGTTTGCGTCATTTCCTGTGGTTCCATTTGTTGTGTTGTCGTTGTTGTCCGTTTTGTTTGTATCATTTGTATGATTCGTTCCATTTGTTCCGGTGGTCGTGCCGTTTCCTGCTGTTCCGTCAGTTTCCTGATCCAGTGAGGAATCCTCATCTTTTCTTCCGGCGCATGCGACCAGAGCCAGCGTACTCAGACAGAGAACAGCCATAAGAGCAAAAAGCTTTTTTTTCATGGATACTCCTCCTAATCTGTATTCTTTGGTTTTCGTGCTGAAAATCAGCGTGCTGAAGAATCAGCATACTGTAGGATCAGCATGTTGCATTATCAGTATGCGGTCATGCTATATTTTTTATACGTGAAGTAAATTTGTAAAATTTTGTTCATTTCATAAGAGAGGAAAAGAGTTGTAGTATCCAATAAGAAGGTTTTATAACCCTCAAATGAAAAAAGGAGGATAAAAAACGATGGAAGAAAGAACAGAACACACATTGGAAGAAGGCTTGATTGGCTGGTTTGAAGAATGTTTACGAGAGGAGGAAAAAAGTACGGCTACCATTCAAAAATATTTGCGGGATATCCGCGCGTTTTGGCGTTTTGTAGGGGAGTCCGGTAAGGTCAGCAAGGAAGTAGTGATTGCCTATAAGCAAGCATTGTCCAAACAGTATGCGCCGGCAAGCGCCAATTCCATGCTGGCGGCAGCCAATCATTTTTTCCAGGCAGTAGGTTGGCAGGATTGTGTGGTAAAAGCGTTTAAAGTACAAAAAGAATCTTTTCGCTCTGGCGAACGGGAATTGTCAAAAGAGGAATATATACGGCTAGTAGACACAGCGGAGAGGAAAGGAAGAATCCGTCTGTCCCTGGTCATGCAGACGATTTGTACGACAGGTATTCGGGTAAGCGAACTTCGTTTTATTACCGTAGAGGCATTACAGACCAGAAGAGCCAGAGTAGTGTTGAAAGGAAAAGCCAGAACGGTGATTTTGCCTAAGGAACTGTGTAAGAGATTGCTGCTCTATGTAAAGGAACAGCAGATTGTGTCGGGAAGCGTTTTTGTAACCAGCAGTGGGAAGCCGTTGGATCGGAGCAATATTCTTCATGCGATGAAAGCGCTTGGCAAAGAAGCCGGAGTGCCGAAGAACAAGCTGTTTCCACATAATTTGAGACATTTATTTGCAGTGGAATACTACGATGCGGAACGCGATTTAAGCCATTTGGCAGATTTGTTAGGGCATTCCAATATCAATACAACCCGCATTTATACACGGGTTAGCTGTGAAGAGCAGGAGGCGCGGCTAGAGCGGCTCGGTCTTGTCAGATAAAACCTCATAATAATTGTTATGAGGTTTTTACAGGCTTTTCATGCCCTATTGACAAGGATGCCCCAATTCAGGACAGAACCAGAAAATAAAAAGTTGTCAGGTAACACTCCAACTAGCAAAACAGGCATTTGCTACTGGGAGGCTGCCTCATTGCCTGACCACTGGTAGAAAAACTACCAGTTATACTTTAGCATACAGACAATCAAAGAAAGAATCAAAAAAGTGCGAAAAATGGTAGAAACCAGTACGTTTATTCTGATTTTGTACCTCATAACAATTATTATGAGGTAATTTCTATTCTCATGTTCCTTTTCTGGGTATGCCCTCTCAGGGCAGTTTTTCCATAAATAAAAAACAGGACAGGCAAAACAAATAATTGATACAGACAGGAAGGAGAGACGAGCTTATGAGGACATGGAAAAATTTAAAAACGAGGATTTCACTATGGTTGGTACTGATCTTGTGCCTTTCGATGACGGCGCAGGTATCCGCGACCGAGCAGGGAGAACCGGCTGCACAGGCAGCGAAGGGATGGCATACCATCACCATTGAAGAAACCAATCCAAACCATACTTACCGGATATACCAGATTTTTACAGGGGTTTGTACGACAGGAGAGGATGGGAAGGAGATTCTGTCGGATGTCCGTTACGGGGAGAGCTATCATCCTTATGGAGCAAGTGTAGGGACGGCGGTTTCCCAGGCAGCACTTTCTGCGATTACAGACGCTGCTGTTTTTGCCAGGTATTTAGTAAACAGCGGACAGCTTACAGCCTCTTATGGAGCGATTTCCTGGTATAATGGTTATTCTATAGTAGTTCCGTCTGGCTATTATTTGATTGTAGATAGCGTAGATTATCCGTTAGAGGGTATAGATGATGCGTATTCAGCTTATATGGTGGAAGTAATCGGAAGGGATGTCTGGATGAAACCAAAGAGCAGTACGCCGACCGTAAGCAAGCAAGTATGGGATAACGATGATTCTATGGCAGGAGGAAATCATGCCGGATGGAATAAGACAGCAGATTATGCCATCAATGAATCATTCCGTTTTAAAATGGAAGCGGTACTGGAAGCATCGGCAGGCTATGGCGCTTATTCATCGTATGAGTTAAGATTCCAGGATACGATGGGAGCAGGGCTGACATTTGAAGACATCGAAATGGTACATGTGTTGACCGGACCTGCGGCGGCTGTGACCAATCCGGGAATTGTCGTGACGTATGGAGGAATTTGGATTCCTGCCGAAACACCATATTCTCCGGGATATGTGGTGACTCAATCGGCAATTGTTTCTGGTGGTGGAATTGTATCAGGAGGTGGAGTTGTTTCGGGTGGAGGCGTTGTTTCCGGAGCAGGAATGAACATTTCCTTAGTGATTCCGAATCTGCTGCAGTTTGTTCCGGATTTGACACAGGGGGTTCGGGTAGAAGTTATTTACCGGGCGCACTTAAATGAAGCAGCAGTGATTACGACAGGCTCCGGGATTTCCGGAAACCGTAACCAGGTAGTACTGCACTATCCAAACGATCCATATGGATGGGGAAGAGGCATGACACCGCCGGATACCGCCTTTGTTTTTACATATGGCGTGGATGGCACAAAATATGCTAACCGGACAGAACCAGGAAATGAGCTGGCTGGGGCAGGATTTAGTCTTTATCATGTGATAAGCGGAGCCGGAATCGGTTCGAGTGGTTCCGGGATTGTGCTTACCGGAGGAGGAATTGGCACAAGCGGATCCGGAATTATAGTGACAGGACCTGCAATAGAACTTTACAAAGGAGCAAATGGAGACTATTATATATACAACCCTGCTATTAACTGGGATCGTTATCCGACGACAGAAATGATTTCCAGTTCTAATGCAGCAGTATATGGGCAGTTCCGTATTCACGGTCTGGATGTAGGCACATATCTTTTACGGGAAACGACGACTCCGGACGGCTATAATACCTGCGAGGATCAGCTGCTTGTGCTTTCGGCGACGCATACCGAATGGACGCCGGGTCTTGCCGAGGTAACAATGAGCTACGATTCTACTCCGGTCATTACGGTTGTCAATGTGTCCGGGACACAGCTTCCTAGTACAGGTGGTATGGGTACCACACTTTTCTATGTGGTAGGCAGTTTGTTGGTAGTAGGAGCGGTCGTTTTGCTGGTAGCAAAAAAGCGTGCCAAAAGCCAGATATGATAGGAAAGTTCTCCGGGGGAATCACGGATTCTGCGTAAATAAAGGAGAGATACCTGGTATATGGCAAAATGGATAAAAAAGAATTGGATCAATCTTTTAGTAGGCATTGCCCTCTGCGGAGGGCTTTGCCTGCTGTTGTATCCGACGGTCAGCGATTGGTGGAACAGGCTGCACCAGTCCAGAGCGATTGCTTCTTATGCGCAGGCGGCGGAGGGAATGAGCGCGGAGGAAATAGAAGCCTACCTTGCGTTGGCAAGAGAATACAATAAAAGATTGTTAGAAAAAGAGAGTCGTTTTAAGATGACAGAGGAGGAACAAAAGGAGTATGCTGCGTTGTTGGACATTACAGGAACCGGTATTATGGGATATATTGAAATTCCGGCGATCCATGTCAGTCTGCCGATCTATCATGGTACCGATGAAGCGACGTTGCAGATAGCGAGCGGGCATATCGCGGGCAGCTCTTTACCGGTAGGGGGAGAAAATACCCATGCGGCTGTTTCCGGGCATACTGGTCTTCCGTCGGCAAGGTTGTTTACCGATCTTGATAAACTTTCCGAGGGCGATACGTTTACCATCACCGTCCTTAATCAAAGCCTTACTTATGAGGTCGATCAGATCCGAACTGTTTTGCCGGAGGATACTTCCGAACTTGTCTTTGTAGAAGGAGCGGATTACTGTACCCTGCAGACCTGTACCCCATATGGTATCAATACGCATCGTCTGCTGGTACGTGGAAAACGGATAGAAACTCCATAACATAATATCATTCTCCGGAGGAGATACATGAATACAAAAGAGAGAACAGGCAATGTATTGTATGTTCAGGCATTAGGCGGTTTTTCTATCAGCTTTGGCGGACGCTTGATTGCAGGAGACGCCAAATCGAAAGAATCGCAGTTTACCTATCTGATGCAGCTTCTTCTGCACTATCCGGATCGAGGCGTCAGACGGGATACGCTAGAGCAGGTATTGTTTGGAGATCGGGATATCCGCAATACCCATCATGCCTTACAGAGCGTGATATACAATGCCAAAAAACAGCTCCGGCAGGCAGGTTTGCCGGAGTGCTGTTATATTATACAAAAAAACGGCGCGTTTTACTGGACGAAAGAGATTCCGGTCATAGAGGATGCGTTTGAATTTGAACGTCTTTGTAAGGAGGCGGCGGCAGAACCGGAGGCAGAAAAACGGCTGTATCTTTATTTGGAAGCCTGCCATAGCTATAGCGGGGAGTTTTTGCCTGCACATACCGGAATGACGTGGGCGGCACAGGAGGCAAGGCGTTATCACATATTGTTCTGCACATGTATGGAGCAGGCGATAGTGCTTTTGCGGGAACAACGGGAATACCGTCAGATGGAGGCGTTAGGACGCTATGCAGCAGGGATTGATCCGGTGGCAGACTGGGAAGCGGTTACGATGGAAGCGCTGATGGCAATGGGTTTGTATGAGAGAGCCGGGCGTTTTTATGAGGATACGGCGGATCGGTATCTAAAGGAACAGGGACAGCATCCGTCTGTAAAAATGAAAAAACTGTTAAAACGGCTGGGCGATCAGATGCTGCACCAATATGAAGTATTGGATGCGATTCAGGAGCAGATGTCGGATAAAAGCAAAGAAAGAACGGGTGGCTATCTCTGTCACTATTCCGTATTTCGGGGGCTTTATCAGATGGCAGAGCGTTTTTGCGAGGAGGAAGACCGCTTTGCCTGTTTGATGCTTTGTACCATCGTGGACAGCAAGGGAAACCCGATGCGGGAAGGAGCGCGGTTAGAGGAATGTGCAAGACGCTTAGAGGCGGCGATCCTTTCTTCGGTAGGCTGCTGCGATGCGGTCAATCAATATGGAAAAGGACAATATCTGGTATTGCTCTTTGATCGGGATGGGGAAGGCTGCAAAAGGTTGCAAGAGATCATTAAGCGGCGATTTGCGGTAGGGCATCCACGGATTGGGGTGCAGTATTATGTAAAGCAGATAGGCGTATCAAACGCCTTAAAAGGGAATCTTGTTACAGAAAATTCCCCGTAGCATATAATACCTTATAACAAATAAGGAGAAAAGGCTATGGGGAGTTTTTTACGCCTGGACCATGTTAATTTCAACTACCATGGTCTGGAAGGGGAAACACTGGCGTTAGCCAACGTTTCTTTTGAAATCGAGGAAGGGGAGTTTGCGGCGATCGTAGGTCCCTCTGGCTGTGGTAAAACAACACTGCTGTCTTTGATTGCCGGACTGGAACAGCCGGATATGGGCAGCATTACCATACAAGACAGCAAGGCGCCCGTTGGCTATATGCTGCAAAAAGATCAGCTTTTGGAATGGCGTACGACCTGGCATAACGTTCTGTTAGGACCGGAGATTCGGGGCGGTATCAGACCGGAGCATCGCCAGAGGGCAGAGATCGGAAGAGCGTCGTGTAGGG
>CAJUFW010000072.1:10548-15792 GCA_910585655.1 uncultured Lachnospiraceae bacterium | reverse complement strand
CACTCGCGCGAATGGAAGATGTTGCCATTCGGCAACCGCGCTCGGCGCGAGAATTCCACCTTGTGGAATTCTTTTTCGCATCATAGACTTCTCCGGGCAACGATGCCCTATTACAACGGAGCCGGAAATACAAAAACTTGTATTTCCGGCTATCGTTTGTGTTTTTTCTTACCTTTTACAGCTTCATTACCCGCAGAGCTATATTAAAATACAGCAACACCGAACAGGTATCGACAATCGTCGTAATCAAAGGCGCTGCCATCAACGCCGGATCGAGCTTTAAACGCTTTGCCAGCATCGGCAGCATACAGCCTAGGAGCTTTGAGAGCAGCACCGTCCCGATTAAGGTAATTCCAATCACGAGCGCCATCGCCTCATCCCGGTACATCACATAAATTCGGGCGGCATTGACCAATGCAAGGATCGTGCCAACCGACAAAGCCACTCTTGATTCCTTCCAAATCACCCGCAGAAAGTCCCGCATCCGAATCTCATCCAACGCAAGACCACGAATCACCAGCGTAGAAGTCTGAGAGCCGCAGTTTCCCCCGGTTCCCATCAGCATCGGAATAAAGGCTACCAGCAACGGCACCGAAGCAAACGCCGCCTCGTAACGGGTGATGACATTTCCGGTGACAATAGAAGAAAGCATCAGCACCAACAGCCAGGTAATTCTGTTTTTTGCATGCTTCCAGACCGGTGTTTTAAAATAGCTCTCTTCACTAGGGCTGATTGCTGCCATTTTTTCAAAGTCCTCAGTCGTTTCATCCTGCAGTACATCCATCGCGTCGTCTACCGTAATAATGCCTACCAGGCGACGTTCCTGATCCACGACCGGAAAGGTGCGGAAATTGTATTTGTCAAACTGCTTTGCTACCAGCTCCTGGTCGTCTAACGTATTCACATACAAAATATTGGTTTCCATTAAGTCCCCAATCCGCTCCGTACCGCCGGAAAGCAGCAGCTCTCGCACCGTTACCAGACCGATTAGCTTTCTTGTTTCTGTAATGACATAACAGGTATAAATATCCTCCTTGTCCGCACCGATTCTCCGTATTCTCTCAAATGCTTCCTTCACGGTCATATCTTCCTTTAACGACATGTATTCCGTGGTCATAATGCTTCCGGCGCTGTCCTCCGGGTACTGAAGCAGCTCGTTGATCTCCTGGCGGGTCTGCGGATCGGAGTGGCGCAAAATACGGCTGACGACATTGGCAGGCATTTCCTCAATCATATCCACCGTATCGTCCACATACATTTCTGCCAAAACTTCCCGCAGTTCCTTGTCCGAAAAGCCGCCGATCAACAGCTCCTGGCGATCTTTATCCATCTCTGAAAAAGCTTCCGCCGCTGCTTCCTTTGTCAAAAGCCGAAATACCGGCAATACCTTTTCTTCCGGAAGCTCCTCTAACAGATATGCCAAATCCGTAGTATTTCTCTCATGAAGCAAACGCTTTAGTTCTGCAAAACTACGTGTCTCTAACAATTCTAATATCTTTTCTTTTTGTTCCATACAAATCCATCCTTTCTCTATCTTTTCGGAATAACCCAAAAACAGTTTCCTTCTAAATAAAGTTTTGGGCTTTCTTATGCAAGAAACGGAACAAAAAGAAGAAAGGTTCTATGCGCCAATAGACGGAACCCTTCTGGGCGCTTGTCCGCTCTGCATATAAAAAGCCGTATGCGGAGGCTTTCCCTTTTGACTACCGTCTCCGTCCATTTCGCTCACCTCGATTCAAAATTGATGTTTTTTATCCTTACAGTTCTACCTCAAATACTGTAACACTTTCCGGCTCAGCTGTAAAGGTAATGTTCCAGTTTTCTTTCCCTTCCCCGGCTACCACAAGTTCCTCATATTGCAGCTTGGAAGCCTGACGAATCGTCTCTTCCTGTTCTTTGCTTAAATAATCCGGACTGCCCATTGCTTCCCAGGCTGCCTTTGGATTGCAGTGGTGTTCATCTATGATAGTACGGCGAACGGCGCGAACCGGTCCCTGGAAAGTCAGCTTGATTTCTTCGGCAGAAATGTTTCGCCGCACAATATCATGATTATATACAAATACGCTTACTTTATTCTCTCCTTTAAGAGCAAATACCTCGGCTGTCCGGTGCGGCTCTCCTGTTACATCAAGCCGCTTGTCTCCCGCCCTGTGCAGCAGTTCAAACATCCGATAGGAAGGCTTTGGAATTCCGTGGTTTGTCTGCATCCCAAAGGCATTTTTAAACGGTCGTCCTATCATACCCATTTCCTCAAAAATATCCGTTACCGTCCAAAAGCTATACCCCTCTACCAAATTTTCATTATGCGCTAACGTATGCGCAATAAAGGCAGATTGATAGCAAGTATCAAACTCCGTAGAACCATTCCATTCCGTATAATAAAGCGGGTAGTTTCCTGCCTGCTCCTTTGCCTTTTTGGTCATCTGATAAAGGACGTCCCGGTCATTTTTATTTTCCCGTCCGCCTCCAAAAGAAGCAAACAGTTTCTTCCGTTCTTCCTCGCTCATCTTGTCTAATTCTTCTGGCGTCGGCATTTTAAACTCAAACTCTGATCCGTCGTTCTGACCAAAGCTGGTCAGCATATCGTCGCTTGGATAATGATGCGTTGTCACAAAATCTACCGGAACCTGGTTCTTTTCACAAAAATCCAAAAACGAAGTAATCCAGGAATTATTAGAAGTAGCCGGACCGCCTACGTACAAATCTTTGTCCACGTCCTTAATCGCCTCTGCCGTTACCTGGTAAAGCTTATAATAATCCTCTTGCTTTCCTTCAAAAAAGTAGCTTAAATTCGGCTCGTTCCAAACCTCAAAAAACCACTGAGAAACCTCTTCTTTCCCATATCGTTCCAACAGATGCCTTATAAATTGTCGGATAAAATCAGCCCATTCGTCAAAATCCTTCGGCAGCGTCCGGTTGGCTTTATAATGAAATAACGTCGCCGTTCCACTTGCCAGCGCCTCCGGCATAAAACCGATTTCCACAAACGGCTTCATCCCGGTGTCCAACAAAAAGTCAAACACACAGTCAATGTTATAAAAAGATATCTCCCGCGGCGCAAACGGATACGGCTGAATAACCACACTCATATCGTCATCTAAAAGCCCATGAAAACGCAGATACTGAAATCCACAGTCCCTATGAGCGTTGCGGATATGCTCCCTTACGTCCTCCCGCAGCACGGTAGCGGCATGACAGCTCCCTACGCACATTTCCCAATAATGCGGATAGCTTCTACCCTCTTTTGTCAAATCTATTTGATATTCGATTGCCATATTCCTTCTCCTCTCTGTTCTACATTTTTTCCTATGATATAAATAAGAATCCTGCCCGGAGGGCTTTTGTATGATAGGGAAGTTCGGAGAACTTTCCTATTATACAAAAAGGGCGATGTTTCTCTCTATGTATAACATCGCCCTCCTAAACTTCTACAGCTATCATTATAAGCTTTTGCTCTGATATGTCGTTCTTGCCTTTATAGATTTTTTAACAGCCATGCAGCATCCTCTGCCAGACATGCCAGACGATCGTCCGGTACATTATAGCTGGCTTCACGCTCTACGATATACTGCACCTCGCCATCCCACTGAGCGTCGGCAGCCGCCTTTACTGCCTTCCAGTCTACGATACCTTGTCCGGTTGGGCAGTTTAACTTGTTCCGCTCTTCCATTTTCTTTAAAAATTCCGGCGGGAAGATCGGTTTGCCGTTCTCATCTAACTCGAACTTTGGACGCCCGCCCTGTTCTGCGTGCATGGACTGCGGTTTCTCCGGTCCGAGTGCCTTGTTGTTTTCCTTTACATGAATCCCCATAAAACGACCGGCATGCTTGTTGATATATTCTACCGGACTCACACCGGCGCAGGAACACCAGCCGCAATCTAATTCAAAGCTGACCAAATCCGGATCCGTATTCTCAATAACATAATCCAATAACGGCTTGCCATCCTCTTCATAGAACTCCTGAGTATGGTTATGATAACCAATCCTTAATCCATGCTCTTTGGCAATCTTTCCGTATTTATTGAGCATCTCTGCCAGCTCAATCGCTTCTTCTTTATTGGCAAACGCGTGCATTGGGCAGACAATCATCTTTCCGCCAATCGCTGCCACATAAGGAATGTCCTCTTCCATTTTGTCCATGCTGACATGGGAGGAAACTGCCTCTAAGCCTGCCTCAGCCAGAGCCTGCTTCATTTCTTCTACGCTCATTCCACCATAGTTGGAACCGGCAAACTCTACTCCGGTATAGCCCATCGCTGCCAGCTTCTTAAAAGATTCCGGCATCGGATCGGTATTGCCCCAGCCTAAGGAATACATCTGTACGTTTAACTTCTCCATGTTGTGATACCCCTTTCTGCCTTTCGGCACGTTCTTTTTTGCAAAAGACGGCGGGGCGCTATCCCCCGCCGTCTTTTCAAATCACACTCTGCTGCCAGATTCCTGGCTGTCAGATTTGCTTTAGAAATAAACTGGCTTTCCAGTCTCGTTTGCCTTATAGATGTTGTCCAAAATCTTGGTAATCGTAAACGCCTGATCAGCCGTAACGAACAGCTCACCCTCGCCCTTTAATGCCTTTACCCAGATCTCAGCTTCTCTGGATCTTGGAGGCTTGCCAACAGAGAATCCTGGCAGGAATGGAGCTACTTTCTGACCTACCATAGTAACGGACTGCTGACCTGCCAGCACATGATTCAGACGAACGCCGTCATAAGTATCCAGACCACCCTTTGTACCGCACAGCAGTACCATACCTGGCTTGGTCTCCATATTCAAAGCCCAGGAAGCCTTTAAGTTAATCGTAGCGCCGTTCTTCATCTTAATGAAGCCAAATGCAGAATCCTCTACCTCATAAGTAGCTGGATCCCATGGATCCGGTTCTCCTCTGTAATTGGTCTGTCCCTGCTCCTCCGGCTTTAAAGTCGTTCCAAGCTTTGTGAAAACAGAACCTGTTACATAATCTACTTCATAGTTGTTCATCATCCAAAGAGTTAAATCCAAAGCATGGGTTCCGATATCGATCAAAGGACCACCGCCCTGCAGAGCCTTGTTCGGGAATACGCCCCAGGTCGGAACACCACGACGACGGATTAAGCTTGCCTCTGCATAATAGATATCACCTAACCAGCCCTCGTCTACTACCTTTTTTGCAATCGCATTTTCATGGAAATGACGATACTGATAACCAATGGTCAGCAGCTTGCCGGAACGATCTCTTGCATCTAACATTTTCTGGGCATCCTCTG
>CAJUFW010000072.1:0-10538 GCA_910585655.1 uncultured Lachnospiraceae bacterium | reverse complement strand
TCCTCTGTGGTAGCTGCCATCGGCTTCTCACACAGAACGTTCTTGCCTGCCTCTAAGGCTGCTACGGTAATCTCACAGTGAGATACGTTCGGAGTCAATACATGCACTGCGTCAATGCTCTTATCTGCTAACAGCTCATGATAATCGGTATACACCTTGGCATCCGGAGTACCATACTCCTTTGCTGCCTTTTCTGCTCTTTCTACAATCAGATCACAGAAAGCTACCAGATCAACGCCCTCCTCCTGAGACATACCTGGAAAATGCTTCTGATTTGCGATGCCGCCGCATCCGATAAAGCCAATTTTTAAGTTTGCCATGACTCTCCGCCTTTCTACAAAATATAGTTGTATACGCAAAAAGTAATCGTTTTCATTCTGTAATGTAATCGTTTACTTTTTCTCTACCTTCTTCATTATACCACTATCGTTTCCGAGTATCAATTTTATTTTACATGGCTTATCTCACAAATTTTTCATGCTATTTTTGGTAATATTGCCGAATCCATACTAGGACGGTTCGCTCTGCTGTTCAAACAGTCTTACTTCCCTGCCGGATGCACCGTTTCCCTTTTCCAGTTCTGCAAAATAGTACAGCTCCTGCTCCTCGTATACGGCGCCGCCTGCCGTCGCCTCTGTCAGTTTTTTACATAAAGCAGACAGCCGTTTCGGCTCGACAATCAAATTCGTCTGTACCTGATCCGTATAAAGCGTCTCCAGAACCGGGATATTCTCTGCCGCCAGAATATATTGGATCTTTCCGATGCTGTTGTAATCCGTCTTTACTGCCAGCTTTCGTCCCAGCCTCTTTTCGATCACGGTACTGGCAGCCAAGCCAGCTTTCACGGCACCCGAATAAGCCCGTACCAGACCGCCGGTCCCTAACAGCGTCCCGCCAAAATAGCGAGTGACTACTACTATGACATTGCAGAATCCACCGCCTAAAAGCACGTCTAACATCGGGCGTCCTGCTGTCCCGCCCGGCTCTCCGTCGTCGCTGCAGTGCTGAATTTCCTGTTTGCTTCCTATAATATAAGCAGAACAATGATGGGAAGCATCCCAATATTTTTTCCGACAGGCGCCTACTACCTGCGCCGCTTCCTCCTCGCTCTCAATATGCTCTATGGTAGCAATAAAACGGGATTTCTTTTCCTCTAGTTCTCCTACCCCACCCTCCAAAACGGTACGATAGCGTTCCTGCATGGCTATCTCCTCTCTTTCCTAAAAGCATCCGGCACGCTCTATGTACCCATGCCACTTTTTTCTATTATGCCATACCTCGCTTCTTTTCTCAAGTCTCTCCCCGGAAATTCCATCCCGTTTTACAAATAAAATACAAACTTCTTCTATGTAATAATACCGATTGCCCTGCCCTTTATATCCCTTCCTTTGTCACAAGCTCGTCTAATACTTCTACTAAGCTAATCGGAGTGACTTGATTTCTGGCAAGGCGCGCAATCCAGTCCATTGCCTTTTCTTCGGATTCGGTAAGCTTTTCTACGACTTCCCGTTCCGGCAAAACAGTTCCGCTTTCTGCCGTCGATTTCCTTCCAAGCTTTTGTATTCCGATACCATATGCTCTGACCCGTTCCTTCGGCTCCTGTGTTACAAGAAAATACTCCAAATCAAATTCCTCTCCGTCCGGCAGCACTACACGGCTCATTTCCACTACTTTTTCCATATAAAATCCCTCTTTCTTTTACATATTTTTCCATTTTCCTTTCTTCTTCTGTTCTTTATTTGTATATTTTTGTTAGCTTTTGTTAATTTAATCCTATTATATACTATTTTTTCTAAATAAATCCAGTTCTTTTAATCGCAAGATTCGACAAAAATAAATCTTTCCCCTTTTCTTTCAATGTGGTATAATATTGAAATCAAAAGAACCAATCAAAGAACCTGACAGAAAGGAACCATTTATGGATTACAGTAAATACGGAACCACCAAAAAACGAAACCGTCTCCGTTCTTCCTCGAAAAAACTGGCTGTCAAAAGCGGGATTTCCCTGTTGCGCTGCGTATTGATTTGTCTGGTTGGACTGGCGATTGTAGGCGGTTTTGCTGCTTATGGAGCGCTTTGCGCTATCATTGATAAGGCTCCAAGCATCGATACCATCAACGTTGCGCCCTCCGGCTTTTCGACAACGGTATATGACGCTGACGGCAATGAGCTGGGAAAACTGGTAGGCGCCGGAGCTAACCGGATTTACAAAAAGCTCAGCGATATCCCGGACTGTGTGCAAAAGGCTTTTATTGCCATTGAAGACGAGCGTTTTTACGAGCATAGCGGTATCGACGTCCGCGGTATTTTCCGGGCAGGTTTTAGCGGAATCGGCAGCCTTTTAGCCGGGAACGATTCCCTTCAGGGCGCCAGTACTCTTACGCAGCAGCTTTTAAAAAACCAGGTGTTTGAAGGTGGAAACGAAGCCAATTTAATCAGTAAAGTAGAACGTAAGCTCCAGGAACAATATTTGGCGATTCAGTTGGAAAATATTTACAGCAAAGATCAGATTTTAGAATATTACCTAAATACGATCAATTTAGGGCAGAATACGCTTGGCGTCCAGACCGCTGCCCTCCGCTATTTCAACAAAGACATCAGTCAGATTACACTTTCCGAAGCAACGGTTATTGCAGCCACTACCAAAAATCCTACCTACAACAATCCGATTACCTATCCGGAGGATAACGCCGCACGCCGCGCCGCTATTTTAAGCAATATGCAGGAACAAGGATATATTTCTCAGGAAGAATACGAAGAAGCGTTAGCCGACGACGTATACACCAGAATACAGGCGGTCAATACCGAAGTAATTTCCAGCTATCACTTCAATTCCTACTACATGGACGAGGCAGTCAAACAGGTGGTAGAGGATTTGTGCAGCAAAAAGGGCTATTCAATGACACAGGCGTACAACCTGGTCAACAGCGGCGGTCTAAGCATTTATACCAATCAAGATTCCAAAATTCAAAAGATCTGCGATACAGCGATTGCAAATGAAGACTTTTATCAAAAAGTAGACAATAAATGGGAACTGACCTACGCTCTTTCTATTCAAAAAGAAGATGGCTCTATGGTCAATTATTCGGAAGGGCATCTGAAAAAAACGTTTGACTGGGAACACAACTTGTTCGACGAACAGGAAGAAGCACTTCCTTATATTGATCGTTTCAAAGAATTGGTGATCGAAGAGGGAGATACGTTAATCGGAGAAAAATACAGCTTTACAATCCAGCCACAGCTTTCCGTCTGCGTCATCGATCAGTCTACCGGCGCAGTCAAAGCGATTGTCGGCGGACGTGGTGATAAAACCGGAAATATGGTGCTAAATCGCGCTACGGATACGGTCAGACAGCCAGGCTCCTTATTTAAAGTGCTTTCCACTTATCTGCCTGCCCTGGATACCGCCGGCTTTACACTAGCCAGCGTGGAGGATGACGGCTTCTACCGTTATCCGAATTCCAATACCGAGGTGCATAACTGGTGGGGACCTGGATACGAAGGGCTTTCTAGCATCCGCCGCGGTATTTACCGTTCCATGAATATCGTCACCTTAAAATTTTTAGAAAAGGTCGGGCTCTCTGCTTCCTTTGACTATTTGAATAAACTGGGATTTACTTCCCTTGTAGACGACGACATCAATCTTTCCGTCGCGCTTGGCGGTCTTACAAACGGCGTTTCTAACCTGGAAACTACTGCCGCTTTTGCCGCCATCGCCAATCAGGGAATTTATACCAGCCCAAGCTTTTACAGTAAGGTACTGGATCACGATGGCAATGTCATCCTGGAAAACGAAGCCGTAACCCGACAGGTCATGAAAGAGTCTACGGCTGCCCTTCTAACCGACGCGATGGGCGATACGTTAAAAGCTACCGGAGCTACCGCAACCAATGCCAGATTAGAGGATCGTTCTATGGGACAAGCTGCCAAAACCGGAAGTAGTACCGATTATAACGATATCTGGGTTTCCGGCTATACTCCTTATTACACGGTTACGGTATGGTCCGGCTATGACAACAACCGCAGCCAGACCGACTTTTCCACGTATCACCTGCCTATCTGGAAATCCATTATGGATCAAATCCACGAAGGCTTAGACCCTGTGGCGTTTACTATTCCGGATTCCATCACACGGGCAACCATCTGTACCAAATGTGGCAAACTAGCCGTAGACGGGCTTTGCGCCAACGCGCTTGGCGGTGCGGCAGTAGCAAGCGAATATTTTGCAGTCGGCTCTGTCCCAACCAAAAAGTGTAGCTGTCATGTCAAACTTCGTGTCTGCAAAAAGTCCAAAAAGCTGGCAGGCAACGATTGCCCGGAAAAAGATGTTCAGGAAATTGTCTATTTGATTAAAGACGAATCCATCACGCAAAACAACAAGAGCGGAGATCCGGTTACGTCTTATTATTCGACAAAGGATACTCCTTATATCCTGCCGAAAAATCTGGAAAACAGCGTATGTACCTCTCATAAACCGGATCCGGATCCAAAGCCGGATAAAGACTTGTCAGATGAGGATGATAAGCCGATTCAAATTCCTGACCCGGTAGACGACGAACCGATTGAAATTGACGATCCGACGGACGAAGAGGAAGAAACCGGAAACGAAGAATCGGATAATGGGGAAACAGACGCTCATCAAAGCAAGGAAGAGACGACAGGTCAAGAAGAAAACGGACAGTCGGAAACTCCCGACTCAGAATAAACGCAGAATAACCGCAAAAAAGAAGAGCAGAGGCAAGTTTCCCCTCTGCTCTTCTTTTCATGAAAAATTCCCATCCCATACCGGCATCGAAGTCAGATACTCGCCCTCTACCGCAGGCACATAATACGCACCATATGTTTTAAGCCCGTCCTTCTCCCATTCCGGCAGCTCCACATAAAACCGATAATACGGCATATAATAAGCTTCCTGGTTGCCGCTCCGATAGGTCAATTCGACTTTGGAAACGTACTCCAGTCCTGGAAACTCCTCTGGAACAGAGGTGATATAATTGCCGTTTTCCAACAATGTTTCCGCCTCCTTCCATGAAATCAGCGGATAATCTCCTGTTTTTTTAGACAGATCAGAATGATAGAAACGGATCAAATTCAGCTCTCCTTCTTCGTTGCAATAAAAACGCACCTGATAAAAATGATATTGCAGGATTTGATCGATTATATCCCCGCCTCCCTCGTAAAACCCAATGTAATAAATCTGTCCTTTTGCTTTTCCGTCATACGTATAATCTCCGCCGTAAATGTTCCTGACCGGCTTTTCCATCCCCAGCAACTCCTGGTACTGCTCCTTCAAATAATCCGCTACCGCCCCGATCTCCTCATAGGAAGACTCCTGATAGCTATAGTGATATCCTTCTGGAAGCTCTCTGGCTGGTTCTAAATGGATCTCTGCGGTCAGGGTTGCGTCTACCTCAATTGAGAGACCCTCCACCTTCGCTATCAGCTTTGACGGGATAAAATAATCCTCGGAATCCTCTTCCCCAATCTTTTCCAAAATCGCCTCCCGTTTTTCCCCGATCGGTACGTCATCCGTTATCTCCAACCATTCGGCAGAAATCCCCAGTCTGCCGGCAATCTCTTTTAACAAACGTTCCATCGCCTCCAAATCCGGATCTACTACCTTGCCATATTGGTTATAGGAAAGCTGATTCTGATAGACTGGCAGAGTTTTTAGCTCCATCTCCTTCTGCCAAGGATTCTCCCCAGCCAATTCGCCGATCTCATAAGCCAGATAGCCTTCAAAACCCATCGCCTCACCCGAATCCTTTGTTATTTCCAGCTTTGGAAGCAACTCGTCATCTCCACTCTGCCGATTCCAATACCAGCCTCCAGCCAGGCAAAGTAGCAACACCGCAGCGGCAAACGATACGAAACCTTTCTGTATTCTCCTTCTCTTCTGTTTGACTTTTCGCACCTCATTCGTTTCCTCTAACAATTCTTCGGAAAGCATCCCTACAGCAGCATCTAATGTTTCTTTTTTCATATCACAAATCCCTCCTGTTCCAAATATACCCGCAGACCGCTTCTTGTACGGTGGAGCATCGTTTTCACACTTCCCTCGCTCATCTCACAATACGCGGCGATCTCTTTTATCGAATCCAGATAAAAATATCTTCCCAGAAACGTATGGCGCGCTTTTGGGGAAAGCTGGCGTAAATAAGTCTCTATCGCCTCCGAGAGCAAACGCAGATCGATTTCTTCCTCCATCCCGTTCCCGGATACACACTCCGACAACTCGGAAAGCGACACGCTATATGCCGAAGCCTTTCTTTTTTCTCGTCCTTTCGTCCTAAGGCGGTCAATCGAAACCTGGCGTACAATTTTCCCCAAATAAGAAGCCAGTCCCTGCGGTCTGTGAGGCGGCATCGAATTCCATGCCTTAAAATACGTATCGTTGACACATTCTTTGCCATCCTCCCTATCCTGCAGCACCCGATAGGCAATACTGGAAAGATAAGACTGATACTTTTTCTCCGTTTCCTGGATCGCATTCTCCTTTCTCTGCCAATACAGTTCTACAATCTCACTATCCGAAAGTATTTTTTCCTGCATAACAGATATCACCTCCCTCTTTTCAAAACACCACAGCCTCTTACTATAGATCCCGATAAAAAATACATTTGGTTACATAAAACAGTATAACAATACAAAAAAGAAAAAAACCGCCTCTGCCTTTTCAGACAAAAAACGGTTTCTTTCCAAGCATATTATCCCGGACAGACAGCCGGATGCAAACAATCCTACTTTGCAGGATTCTTATTTATAATACTCAACACCAGATTCAAACAGATACTGATTTTGTTCCCCGGTGATGTTAATGGCGACACCTTCACCCCGGCGTTCGGAATGTGCCATTTTTCCCAATACCCTGCCGTCCGGGCTGGTGATGCCCTCTATCGCGCAATACGATCCGTTGATGTTGAAATCCTCGTCCATGGTCGGTTTGCCGTTCACATCGACATACTGCGTCGCTACCTGCCCGCCTACAAACAGGCGTCTCAGCCATTCGTCATTTGCCACAAAACGTCCCTCGCCATGGGAAGCCGGAACCGCATAGACGCCGCCAAGCGTCGCCTGCGCCAGCCATGGAGATTTGTTTGTTACGACTTTCGTATAAACGGACTTGGAAACATGGCGTCCAATCCGGTTGGTGGTTAAGGTCGGAGAATCCTCTGTCAGCTCAGTAATCTCGCCATAGGTGACTAAACCTAACTTCATCAAAGCCTGGAAGCCGTTGCAGATTCCTAACATCAAGCCGTCTCTCTGCTTTAAGAGGTCATTGACTGCCTCGGCAATTCGTACGTTCCGGAATACCGAAGTGATAAATTTCGCAGAACCGTCTGGCTCGTCTCCGGCAGAAAAACCGCCTGGGAACATTAAAATCTGTGCTTCCTTAATCGCACGCTCATATTCCAATACCGACTCCCGGATATCACTCTCCGTCTGGTTACGGAACACTACGGTTTTTACTTCGGCTCCGGCGCGCTCAAATGCTCTTAACGAATCATCCTCACAGTTTGTTCCAGGAAATACCGGAATAAAGACCTTAGGCACAGCTACCTTATGTTTTGCCGTATACCATCTGCCGCTTTCACCCTCGCTGCCTTTGCTCTCTTCCTTCCGAACATCATAAAGCTGATCTACCACTTCGGTCAGCTCGGCGCCGGAAGAAGTCGGATAAACCTTTTCCAACGTCTTTGCCCATGCCGTAAACGCTTCTTCTATCGGAAGTTTCATTTCTCCGCAGACAAACTCCGGCGTATCCGTCACCAGACCGATAATACGATGCGCCAGACCGGAAGCTTCTAGCTGCTTCTTTCCTTCTTCGCTTACTTCCGCTAAAATCGAACCAATCGCCGGCTCAAAATAGCTTTCCTTCGGGCATTTATCACATAAAACGACACCCAGACGATTGCCGAACGCCATTTTACTTACCGCCTCTACGACACCTTTCGCTCCCAACGCATACGCGGAACAAATCGCCTTTTTACGAATCAAAGAGGTAATCCCGGCATACAGTTTCTTCATCTGCTCAAATACCGGCAGCCCATAAGCGTCCCGTTCGATGTCAAAACGTACCAGATAATTTCCTGCCTTTTTTAACTCCGGAGAAAGGATCTCGCCGTTTTTGGCAATGTCCACTGCAAAAGAAACCAAAGTCGGCGGTACGTCGATTTCATTGAAGGAACCGG
This sequence comes from uncultured Lachnospiraceae bacterium, assembly GCA_910585655.1. Taxonomy (GTDB): domain Bacteria; phylum Bacillota; class Clostridia; order Lachnospirales; family Lachnospiraceae; genus MGBC131033. Next base: position 2,346 of record CAJUFW010000072.1, on the reverse strand, counting down.
ACATACTGTCCTTTCCGCCAATCGACGGCAGCCCAAAGCGAAGCTGTGCTTCATAAGCTCCCAAAAGTGCAGCCAGCGGTTCGCCCCAGCGCTCCGGATCTTCGTTGAGCCTACGGAAAAACTCCTGGAAGGTAAAACGAATCTTATCATACTCTCCGCCTGCCGCTACGATTTTTGCCACAGAAGAAACTACGGCGTACATCGCCCCATGATATGGGCTCCAACTGGAAAGATACGGGTCGTAGCCATAGCTCATCATCGTCACGGTATCGGTACTGCCGGAAAGAGTCGGCAACTGACAGCTCATCGTCTGAATCGGCGTCGTCTGATACAAGCCTCCATACGGCATTGTAACCGTAGCTGCTCCAATCGAACTGTCAAACATTTCCACCAAGCCCTTTTTCGAGCAGACATTCAGATCTGCCAAAGTATCCAGCCACTGATTCTTCATATCCGTTACGGTCACGGGCTTTTTCCAGAAATCCTCCTCCGCGTCCGGCATCGTAATCCGGGCGGTCGTTTCCTGGTGCGCGCCGTTTGTATCCAAAAATGCTCTGGAAATATTGACGATTTCCTGATCGCGCCACAACATCACGAGACGCGGCTCTTCTGTCACCTCTGCTACTACCACGGATTCCAGGTTTTCTTCTGCCGCATAGGCTTTCATCGCCTCTACATCCTTTTGCGCTACTACTACAGCCATCCGCTCCTGAGACTCGGAAATCGCCAGCTCCGTTCCGTCCAAACCAGCATATTTTTTCGGCACGCGATCCAGATAAATGTGCAATCCGTCCGCTAATTCTCCAATCGCTACCGACACGCCGCCTGCGCCGAAGTCGTTGCACTTTTTGATCAGACGGCTGACTTCCTCCCGACGGAACAAACGCTGGATTTTCCGCTCGGTCGGCGGATTTCCTTTTTGTACCTCGGCTCCGCACGTATCAATAGAAGACGTCGTATGCGCCTTGGAAGAACCGGTTGCACCGCCGCAGCCGTCACGCCCTGTCCGTCCGCCGAGCAAAATAATCACGTCTCCCGGATCGGAAGTTTCCCGAATGACGTTTTTCCTTGGAGCAGCGCCCATGACCGCCCCGATTTCCAGACGCTTTGCCACATAGTTCGGATGATAAATTTCATCTACCAGCCCAGTTGCCAAGCCAATCTGATTGCCATAGGAGCTATAGCCCTTTGCCGCTCCGGTCACGATCTTTCTCTGCGGCAGCTTACCAGGCAACGTCTCCTTTAAGGAAACCGTCGGATCGGCAGCTCCGGTGACACGCATCGCCTGGTAGACATAGCCTCTGCCGGAAAGCGGATCGCGGATTGCACCACCCAGACAAGTCGCCGCTCCACCAAACGGCTCGATCTCCGTCGGATGATTATGTGTTTCATTTTTAAAGAAAATCAGCCATTCTTCGATCTGCTTCGTTCCGTCTGCTAGCGTCTCCTCCACTGGCACAATAATCGAGCAGGCGTTGATTTCGTCAGACTTCTCCATATCCTCAAGCTTCCCGGCAGCGGATAGCTCCCGCATCGCCATCAGTGCTACGTCCATCAAGCAGACAAACTTGTCCTCCCGTCCGGCAAACATACTTTGGTGCGCCGCCAGATAATGCTTGTAGCTTTCCTCTATCGGCTCCTTATAATAGCCCTCTTCAAACTCCACATCCGTCAACTCGGTCTGGAACGTCGTATGGCGGCAATGATCCGACCAGTACGTATCCAATACCCGGATTTCCGTCATCGACGGATCACGCTTTTCTTCCTCGCGGAAGTAATTCTGGATATGTAGAAAATCCCGAAATGTCATAGCCAGATTTAAGGAGTTGTACAAATCACGCAATTCCTCCTCCGGCTTCTTCGTAAAACCGTCAAACACAGCAACGTCTGCCGGCTCTGCAAATACCATCACCAACGTATCCGGCTTCTCTCCGGAAGCTTCCCTAGAATCCACCGGATTGATACAATACGCCTTAATCCGCTCAAAGTCCTCTTCGGACAACTCTCCCTCTAACACATAGGTCGTAGCCGAACGAATCACAGGCTCCTCGGTTTCCTTTAACAGCTTGACGCACTGCTCGGCGCTGTCTGCGCGCTGATCAAACTGCCCCGGCAGATATTCGACAGAAAAGCAATATGCCGCCTTGCCGCCCTCTGTCTCCATCGGAAATTGTTCTTCATAGAGTATATCTACCGGCGGTTCCGAAAAGACAATTCCCTTTGCCTTTTGATATGTTTCCTCGCTGATATTTTCCATGTCATACCGGATCAGCACCCGAACGCCCGTCAGATTTTTTAAGATCGGAAGAGCACACGTCTGAACTCCAGTCACATTACTCGATCTCG
>CAJUFW010000071.1:2909-15805 GCA_910585655.1 uncultured Lachnospiraceae bacterium | reverse complement strand
TGTTGCCGTAAGGCAACCGCGCTCGGCGCGAGAATTCCACTTTGTGGAATTCTTTGTTATTTATGCAGTGGATAGCGTTCGGTCAGTTCCCGTACCAGATCCATAGCTTGTTTCTGGTTGGTCTCGACGTTTTCAATGACCAGAGAAATCGCTTCTGCTACGATGTCCATATCTGCCGTTTGGAATCCGCGTGTAGTGACCGCCGGAGTACCGAGTCGGATACCGCTGGTGACAAACGGAGAAGCCGGATCGTTTGGAACCGTATTTTTGTTACAGGTGATATTGGCAGCGTCAAGCAGCTTTTCGGCAGCTTTTCCTGTCACCTGACGGCTCTGCAGATCTACTAGCATCAGATGGTTGTCAGTACCGCCGGATACGATAGAAAAGCCGCGTTTTTGCAGTCCCTGGGAAAGCGCCTGAGCGTTGTCGATAACGGCTTTGGCGTACGCTTTAAACTCCGGTGTTAGGGCTTCTTTAAAGCAGACGGCTTTGGCAGCGATCACATGCTCTAACGGTCCGCCCTGGATACCTGGAAAAATCGCTTTATTGAGCTTGTGTTCCTCTGCAAATTCTGCGCTGGATAAGATCAGACCGCCCCGTGGTCCGCGCAGCGTCTTATGGGTCGTGCTGGTAGTTACATGGGCGTATGGGATCGGGCTTTCGTGGTAGCCGGTACAGACCAGCCCGGCAATGTGGGCGATATCTGCCATCAGGAAAGCGCCTACCTCATCAGCAATTTCCCGGAAACGTTTAAAATCAATTTTGCGGGCGTAAGCACTGGCGCCGCAGACGATTAGCTTTGGCTGACATTCTCTAGCGATTCTGGCAACCTCATCATAATCTAAAAATCCGTTGTCATCTACTCCGTACGGCACGATATGAAAGTAGCTGCCGGACATGTTGGCAGGGCTGCCATGGCTTAAATGCCCGCCATGATCGAGGCTCATACCCATTACCGTGTCGCCTGGTTTTAACAGGGCAAAAAAGACTGCCATATTGGCCTGAGCGCCGGAATGTGGCTGGACGTTGGCATAGGTGCAGCCAAAGAGCTGCTTTGCCCGTTCGATAGCAAGCGTTTCTGCCATAGCGACAAATTCGCAGCCACCGTAGTAACGCTTGCCTGGATAGCCTTCTGCGTATTTATTGGTCAGCGGACTTCCCATAGCTGCCATAACGGCTTTGCTGACAAAGTTTTCAGAAGCGATCAGTTCGATATGATCCTCCTGCCTTTGAATTTCCAGCTCCATGGCGTGCGCCAGATCCGGATCAAAGGATTTGATTTCATCAAAACAATACATAAAATACCTCCTGTCGCCCGATAAAGCCGGGGATTAAGTTTAGAACGCAAAGCAGCGTTTGTATTTATCATATAGAACGATTTGCAGGAGGTCAAGAAAAAAATGTTTGAAAAAAAAGATTACTTGACAAATCCGTATAATCTGTATATACTGTTCATATACAGATTAGTAAAGAGGTGATGATGTGAATGTGTTCATCGACAACAAAAGCGGGGCTCCGATATACGATCAGATTTACAGCCAGATCAAGGCGCAGATTATCAACGGAAGCTTGCAGGAGGACGAGGCACTGCCTTCGATCCGGAATCTGGCAAAGGATCTGCGTATCAGTGTGATTACGACTAAGCGGGCATATGACGAACTGGAGCAGGAGGGCTTTATTTATACCATAGCCTCTAAGGGCTGCTTTGTCGCACCGAAAAATACGGAACTGCTTCGAGAGGAGATGCTAAAGCGGATCGAGGAGCATATCCAGGAAATTTTAAAGCTGGCTGTCTCCTGTAATCTGAGCAGGCAGGAGCTGATCGAAATGATGGAGCTGATGAGCAAAGAGTAGCAAGCAGGAAACAAGGGAGTACGAAACAAGGAATAGGATGGGAGCTAGAAGGAGGAACTAGAGTATGGAATACGCCTTAGAAATCAGGAATTTGACAAAGAAGTATGACGGGTTTTGCCTGGACGGACTGAACTTTACGCTGCCAAGCGGTTGTATTATGGGACTGGTCGGGGAAAACGGAGCAGGGAAAAGTACGACGATGAAGCTGATTTTAGATATGATCCGCCCGGACACCGGTACGATACAGGTTTTGGGAAGAGATCATATAGAAGCTTCCGGGCAAATCAAAGAGGAAGTAGGCGTTGTTTTAGATGAGGCAGGCTATCCGGATTGTCTGACTGCCAAACAGATTGGAAAGATTATGGAGCATACCTATCAGAACTGGGACAATGCGGTATATAACGGATATCTAAAGCAGCTAAAGCTTCCGTCCGGGAAGGAGTTCGGGGAGCTTTCACGAGGAATGCGGATGAAGTTGGGGATTGCCGTAGCACTTTCCCACCATCCACGGCTGCTGCTGTTGGATGAAGCCACCTCAGGATTGGATCCGGTCGTTCGGGATGAGGTCGTGGATATGTTTAGTGAATTTACCCGTGATGAAGGGCATTCGATTCTAATTTCCTCGCATATCGTCAGCGATTTGGAAAAATTGTGTGATTATATTGCGTTTCTGCATAAAGGAAGGCTGCTGCTCTGCGAAGAAAAGGACGTGCTGCTAGAACAATATGTTATGCTGCATACTACGGCTGCCGAAATGGCTTTCATCAACCCTTTGGCAATAAAAGGGAAAAAGGAATCTGCTTATGGGGTAGAAGCGATTGTCAGACGGGATGCCGTTCCAGCCGGAAAAAAGATCAGCCCGATTGGTATTGAAGAATTGTTTATTTTTATGATAAAGCAGCAGGAACACCTCTCTTCTGGAAGAAAATGAAAAAAGAGCAGGTAAAAAAACGAAAAAGGCGAAAAGGAAGGGTAAAAATGAAAGGATTGTTATTAAAGGATCTTTATATGATGCGGAAATATTGCCGTTCTTATCTGGTTATCGTAGGAGTATTTACCATCATGGCGGTTGTACTGCCGTTTGTAGAGGATGGCAATAGAAGTACTTTGTTTTTATCGGCGTATCCGGTTTTGCTGGCGGGTATCCTTCCGGTGACGTTGATTTCCTATGAAGAGAAAAGTAAATGGAATCAATACGTCGGTATTTTCCCTTATACCAAGCGGGAACAGGTGTCAGTGAAATATTTGGATATGCTGGCTGTCCTTAGTATTGGACTTAGTTTGGCAGCGATATCACAGGGAGTCACTCTGGCGGCGACCGCCAGTTTTCACTGGGAAACCTATATTTTGCTGTTGGAGGGGATTTTGCTTACCGGTCTGCTAAGTCCTTGTATCTTACTTCCGGTAGTCTTTTGGTTTGGGGTGGAAAAAGGACGGATTGTTTATTTTGCAGTATTGATATTGTTTTTTGGAGGAATCGGCATTTCTAAAATATTGATTCAGGAAGAAACGGTATTATGGCTGTTTCAGCGGGGAAGCAGTGGAACGTTGTTGGCGTTGGCAGTGTTTGGTCTTTTGATATTGTCGTTATCCTGGCGGCTGTCAATTTGGCTTTATGAAAAAAAGGAGTGTTAATATGACGATTCATAAATTGTGTCAGGCAGCCCAAAAGTGGGATGAGATTTTGGTGATTGGCAGGGATGTACAGGAAGGGGAAAAACTTTGCCATATCGTAGGAATGATAAGAAAAGAGGAAGAAGCGGTTTTGTATCTATTAGAACCGGAAGAAGAACGGGCGGACGAGGAGGAAATGCCCTTTCCGTATTACAGTAACCGTCTTAGTTTCAAGCGGTCCGATCATTCTCCGATGTTTTTAAAAGGGTTTCAGGTAGGGGAGCAGAAGTTTGAAATACAAAGCGCCAATTCAGGCGCGCTGGCATGTAACGATACTGCAGAAGGATGTCTGGAAGAGACACTGTTGCTGTATGAAATGGAGCGGGCGGGCTGGCGGCTGCCGGAGGGGCATCCGTTTGAGCATGAGAGCTGGGAAAGGCTGCTTTTGACCAAACTGGAATTTTCTCTTTCTGCAGAGGAGGCAACCCACCGGCTGCCAAGCTGGGAGAACAAGCAGGTTATATTGTATCTGGATCAGAAAATACAACCATTTTTTGTTGAGCAGCCTGTTTGCTTATCGGTAGGAAAGGAGCGGGAACTGAACTTTTCTCTGGCAGACGGCAGGACGGGCGTTTGTTATATCAATAAAGTTTATTTGATGGATGTTTGGGAAGAGCAGGAGAAAAAGTTTGCCGATCCGCGTTATCGGGAGCGGCTTTCTGAGGAGGAGTTGGAGGCAATGAAGCGGCAATTTTTTGACGTCCTAGAAGAGAATTGCCCGAAGGGCATGTGTTATCTGGGTATCGAATATGAATGTAGTTTGGAAGGAAATCTGGTGTTTTATGAAAAGGCTTTTTTAGACCGGCGACCAGAGGAGCATTCCGGAAGCGCGAGGATGCTTTTGATGATGCTTCGCCCGGACGAGGAGATCGGGAGCCATAATAAAAAGCTGTACGGCTGTGTCGTACAGGTTCCGCTGCCGCCGGATACCAGACAGGTAGAGGTAGAGTTGTTTCAGTTTCTGCAGCACCAAAAGGAAAGAGAGCTGATCCTATAAAAAAATAAAATTTTTGAAAAAACTGCAACCAACCTTGTTTTTTGACGTGATATAAAGAGAAGGGAGGTAGTTATGCAGGATCAGGAAATTGTTTCGCTCTATTGGCAGCGGAAGGAAGCAGCTATTCGGGAGACGGAACAAAAATACGGGCATTATCTGACAGTAGTTGCTTATAACATTTTAGGGGATATGGAGGACAGCAAAGAAAGTGTGAACGATACCTACTTGAAAGCCTGGAATTCAATTCCTCCGCAAAAGCCTGACATACTGTCTACCTATCTGGCAAAGCTGGCGAGGCGGACGGCGATAGACCTGTTTCGTAAAAAGCACCGGGAAAAACGGAGAGCGTCCGAATATACCATCTCGCTTGCAGAGTTGGAGGATTGCGTCCCGGACGGAAGAGGCGATACGACCGAGCAGGAGATGGAAAAGCGTCTCTTGGCGGAGGCGATAGGGGTCTATTTACGAACCTTGTCGGAGGAAGCTAGGAACACCTTTCTTGGTCGTTACTATTTTGCAGATTCCATGAAACAGGTAGCTGCCTATTATGGAATGAGCGAAGCAAAAGTCAAGAGCCTGCTCTACCGCACCCGTCTTGGTTTAAAGGCTTATCTGGAACAGGAGGGATTTAAAGTATGAAGCAGGGTAACAGGAAGCAGGCAGAAGTTATCAGCGATGCGTTAGAGCTGTTAGAGGATTCGGTGTTACAGGAGGCTATGCAGAAACGACAGAGTGTTTTAAACGAGCAGACAAAAAAGCAGGAAAAGAAAGACATCTGGAAAAAATGGCGCCTCTATGGAAGTATGGCTGCCTGTGCGGCACTGTTGGTTGTGGCTAGCCGCTATGTTCCTCGGTTCTGGTCTTCTGGTCAGACAGAGCCGGATTCCGGATTTGATATCGTGCCGGAATATGCGGTAGAAAAAGATACTGTGTCACAGGAAAACAGGACAGAGGATGACGTATGGCAGGATGACATAATGACGGAAGAGAAAACAACAGAGGAACAAAAGGAATTAGAAGAAACAGCAGAAGAGCAAGCGGCATATGGTTTTACGTTAGGAGAGGACATCATTTACTTTCCTATCAGTTTTGACGATCGGATCCGTTATGGCTTATTGAAAACGGGAGCAGACGATCCGTCGGACGGCGGGCAGACAGAAGCGATGGGGCTGACACCGGAAAATACCTATCAGATTACAAAGCAGGATTTGGGAGAAGTGATGGGAACGGTACAGGGATCGGCAGATCAGGATTTGTTAGGCTGTACGGTCTATCACTTTGCCCAATTTCCCAATCTGGATTCGATTTGTATTGTGGAACAGGAGGGAAGCTATGCGTTTTATACGGCAGATTGGATCCTGCTTTCCGAGGAGTCAGGAGGAAGCTTTGACCGGGTATTAGCAGCGTATAACCTACCAGAAACCGCCGTAAAACTGGAAGTAGAGGATCGTTTTGGAAACCAGCTTGTAACGATAACAGACAAAGAGGATATCCATACGCTCTGTACCTTGCTTTCCGGAAAAACAGATATCGGGATGCAGGCAAACAATGAACGATATGCCAAGCTTTGGCAGGATATTTATGGAAACAATGCGGTATCCTATGACGGAGAGTCCTTTTACTATTCCGATGAGGTGGATTATGATGCGGTTCACGAATTCTGGCATGAAAACCAACGTGTCCTCTGGCTGACGACCGAGCGGGGATTCCGTTTTTTGATGCAGTATAATCCATCTGTTCAGACGATGGAATGTTTCGGCTATTATGATCTGGAAAAAGAAGAAATAGCAGTATTAAACGAACTGCTACAATCCGGAGAATAGAGAAACGTTCCTTCCTCATAAATTTGTTGATTTCTAACTATCCAGGCATATCATTTCGGATTTTTCGGGTGTGCCTGGATATTTTTGTATGATTAGGAAAGTTCTCCGGGAGAGATGCACATTTTTCGTATCAGAAAGGGCGGAAAAAGGCGGATAGAAACAGAAAAAAAGGATTGAAAAAACAGAAAATATATGCTAAGATAAAGAGTTGGTAGAAAAATTTTCGCCGCTGAATAGAAAGAGGCGACGGTCAGGAGGAAAGGGTATGAAATTTCTTGCAAACAGGCGACTGGCTCTGCGTATTGGAATCATTACGACTGCCATTACTTTACTAGGTATGTTTTTGCTGTGGCTTACCGTATCCAATAACTCCGCTTCTCTTGTAAAGCGTGACATTACGAACCAGATGACGGATGCAGTAGAAGCAAGAGCCACCATTATCAACGATTATGTAACTTCTGCAGAGGAATATATGAAAGCCTTTGCGCTAGGCAGTGAGGTACGGGAATTATTATTAAACCCAAATGATCCGGCGTTATTAGAAACCGCTCAACGGTATACAGAGGATTTTGCTGCGGTCAAAGGGATTTTTGAAGGATTATATATAGCAACACCAGATACATATGTCCTGACGCATACTTCTAAGGATGCGATTGGGATCACGACGCGGACAGGGGATTCGCTGCAGCAGTTTCATGAGACTATTTTATCCGAGCAGCAGCTAACAAACTTAGGAATTATGAAATCTCCGGGAACAGGAAGCATGATTTTGTCGATGTATTATCCGATTTTTGAGAATGGATATTGTATCGGCTATGTAGGGGCGGGAGTATATGCCAGCCGTTTGATGGATGTGCTGCTGGATTTGGATATTAAAGGTTTGCCGAACAGTGAATACGTATTTTTAAATGTAGAAAACGGCGTATATCTCTATCATGAGAATGAGGAATTGCTCAATACAGAGACCACGGATCTCGGCTATCAGGAGATTTTGGAGCGGATTCGGGCAGAGGAGAGTACAGAGGCTTGTACGGCTTCCTATGAAGATGAAAACGGGATAGACCGATTGGTGGTATATAAGTATTTAAAGGATCGCGGCTGGGTATTTATGGTACGCGACAATGCCAATGAAGTGTATGGTACGGTTAGAACCGTACGCCAGGTCGTAGGAATTTTGTGTGCCGGAGTGGCTTTGGTGGTTATTGTGGTGACTCTTTTGATTTTGTACCGCGAAGGAAAAGAGCTTATGGTGGTAGAGCGTGCGATAAGCCGTTTGGGAGACTTGAATCTTTCTGCCGATCAGGAACTAGAGGCATTTTATGGCAGAGGGGATGAAATTGGTTTGATTGCCCAGACGACGCACCATGTCTGCGGCTGTCTGCAAACGACGATTGAGGATGTAGGACGGATATTAGGCGAGATGGCGAAGGGAAATCTGGCAGTAGATGTAGCAGAAAAGGAGTCTTATTATATCGGTGATTTCCGGATATTGTTTGAAAGCTTAAAATCCATTCGCACCAACCTGATGAATGTGATGTATGACATTTCCCAGGTGGCTAGTCAAGTGGATATCAGTGCGGATCAGGTATCGGCAGGAGCGGAAACTTTATCGGAAGGAACCATGCAGCAGGCTTCCTCTGTAGATGGACTGGTAACAAATGTTACGGCGATTACTTCGCAAATCCAAGACAGCGCCATACGATGCAAAAGCGCAAGCGATCTGGTAGCAAAGGCGGCAAACTATGCGGCAGAGGCGGATACCAAAATGGGACAGTTGGTGATAGCTACCAGAAATATTGACCAGTCCTCCGCTCAGATCGGTACGATTATTAAAACGATTGAGGATATTGCGTTCCAGACCAATATTTTAGCGATCAATGCGGCAGTAGAGGCGTCTCATGCCGGAGAAGCGGGAAAAGGCTTTTCAGTTGTGGCAGAGGAGGTTCGCAGTTTGGCAGCCAAATCGACAGACGCAGCAAAAGATACAGACAAGTTAATCAATCATTCTATTCAAAATATAAAAACAGGAACAGAATCTACAAATCTTACGGTATCTGCCGTACAGATGATTCATGATTGTATTCAGTCGATCAAGGATCTGATGGATGAGATTGCGGTAGCAAGCATCCAGCAGTCTGAAATGATTGTGCTGGTAGAGGAAGGCATCCGGGAAATTTCTAATGTAGTACAGACCAATTCGTCTGCTGCCAGGGAAAGCGCTACGCTTTCTAAGGAATTATCCGGTCAGGCAAGAACCTTAAATAGCTTGCTGGGGCGTTTTCATATTGTCGAGCCGGAACACGGGCAATCATAGAAAAGATAAACAGGATTTTTATAAGTTTTATGATTTCCCTGCCTTGCTATTCTGGTAAAAATGGGGTATAATATCCGTATGTCCAGGCGGTAGTCTTGGAGGGCGGTTTTGTTTTGAGTAAAAGAAAGGATTATATTCATGCAATATATTTTAATCGCGGACGATAACCGGGATATTACGGATATTTTATCTACGTATGCAGAAAAGGAGGGATTTCAGCCGGTTGTAGCGACAGACGGAGAAGAAGCGCTGGATTTTTTCGAGACGTACCAGCCTGCTGTCGTGCTGCTTGATGTGATGATGCCAAAGATAGACGGCTATGAGGTATGCCGGAAGATCCGGGCGAAGTCCAACGTACCGGTGATTTTAGTAACAGCCAGGGGAGAAGATTTCGAGCGGATTATGGGACTGGATATCGGCGCGGACGATTACATCGTAAAACCGTTTAGCCCCAGTGAAGTGATGGCACGGGTACGCGCGGTGATGAGAAGGATGAGCGCAGGACCAAAGGGAGAACATACCGAAAAGGACGGGAACGTGATTCGGGTAGGAAGCATGATGATTAATCTCGACGAATACTCCCTGTTTATTTCCGGGACAAGAGTGACGCTGACCAAAAAGGAAATCGAAACCATGTGGACGTTAGCAAGTAACCCGAACAAGGTTTTTACCAGGGATAACCTGTTAGACAGCTTATGGGGATTTGACTATTTTGGGGACAGCAGAACCGTAGACTCCCATATCAAAAGGCTGCGGGCAAAGCTAGACAAAGTAGATCATCCGGAATGGACGATCAAGACTATCTGGGGAGTCGGCTACAAATTTGAAATAGAGGAAAAGGGATAGGCGTGTGAAAATCAGAGGAAAAAGTCTGTATCAAATCTGGAATAGCCTGATGTTTGCAGTATTTCGGGATTATGGCATTGTCCTTGCTGCTTTTGCTCTGCTGGTGGGTGTGATTTTTTCCAAGCTGTATTCCAATGCTTTGGTGGATTCCTATCAGAGTCAGCTTAGAAAGCAGGCGGAGGCGATAGCGGCGCGGGTTTCCGAATTCGTACAAGACGATGATTATATTACGTATCCGTCCTTTTTGGAGGTGCTAGAGGAATTAGAGACCAACGACATCTGGATTATGCAAAATCCCGGCAGACCGATGGATTCCCGCTATGCCAACATAGAAGTAACCGAAGAGGAAGCGAAGGAAATAGAACCGGTGCTAGAGGAGGTATTTGAAGGAAAGATAGGCGATATGGCGTTGTATTCCAATACCTATGAGGCAAATTATGTCTTTGTGGGGGCGCCGATTGTTGATATAGACGGAAACGTCGTAGGCGCTGTGCTGGTCAATTCCGTGGCGGAGAGCCAGAGAGAGGTAATTCGGCAAAGTGTAACCTTGATTTTAGCCAGTATGATTATGGCACTGGCGATTTCGTTCGTGATTGCGCTTTGGCTTGCCAGGAAAATCAGTAATCCGATTTCCCGTATGCGTCATACGGCATTGGAACTGGCGCGGGAAAATTATGATGCTCATACAGGACTGAATCGTCTGGATGAAATCGGAGAGCTGGCAGGAGCCATTGACGTGCTGGCAGACCGTTTAAAGGAAGCAGAGTGCGCCAGAAATAATATGGAGCAGATGCGTCAGGATTTTTTTGCAAATGTTTCTCATGAATTAAGGACGCCTATTACGGTGATCAGAGCCTATACCGAAAGTCTGGTAGACGGCGTAGTGACGGATGAAGTCAAGGTACATCAGTACTATGAGCGAATGCTTTCAGAGTGTCAGGGGATGGAACGGCTTGTACGGGATTTGCTCCTGCTTTCCAAAATGCAGAATCCGGATTTTGAGGTGGAAAAGGAACCGATTAACCTGCTGCAGATTTTTGAGGATATTTTACGAAGCGCGCGGATGATAGCCGAGCAGAAAAAGGTTACAATTCGTATGGACTGCAGCGGTGTGGATCGGATTGACAACGGAGAGCGGGTATGTCTGATGTTAGGGGATTATGACCGTATTCGCCAGATGTTTATGATTATTTTAGACAATGCGGTAAAGTTTTCCAAAGAAGGCGGGCAGGTAGAAATACGAATAGGTGCAGACGGTGATCAGATTCAAGCCGCGATTGTTGATCATGGCGTGGGGATTTCCGAAGAAGAGATTCCGTATATTTTTGATAAGTTTTATAAGTCCAAGCTGCGTCAGAACGCACAGGGCTCCGGATTGGGGCTGGCGATTGCCCGACAGATCGCATTAAAGCATGATGGTACGATTACGGTAGAAAGTCATCCGGATAAAGGAACGAACTTTTCTTTTACGTTCCAACAGCTATCGGAGATGGAATGGTAATGCCCCTTATGGAAAAATTTAGTCAAAAAAGTCGATTAAAATGGAATAAATGACAATGAAACAGTGTAAACGATGAAATTTTGTAAAAATTTGCCCTTGAAAGAATGAAATAAATCGGGTATACTAAGTATATACGAAAGAGCCTGGAATGTTCGATACTCCTGGTATTTTGAACCTACATGACACGAAACGGGATTCCTATATCTGTAAGTGGATGTCAGGCCGCCTCGAATCAGCGGAAGGCAGAAGTTTACATGCGGTTGCCCACCTAGCAATGGCTAGGAGTCAAGATTCAGGAACCGGCATTTTGGGTGAAGCACAGAAGATTGGACAGTCTGGAAGCAGGCTGTCCTCTTTTTGTATGATAGGAAAGTTCTCCGAACTTCCCTATCATGCAAAAGACCCTCCGGGCAGAGGGAACACAGGGTAAGTAAGAGATAAGGAGGAACTAAGATGGCACAGGTATATCTTTTTTTAGCAAATGGATTTGAGGAAATTGAAGCGCTCACTCCGGTGGACTTGCTACGTCGGGCAGGGATTGAGATCCAAACGGTTTCGATCACGGCAGATCGGATGGTGACGGGTTCTCATGGAATTGCCGTAGAGGCGGATCTGACTTTGGAGGAGGCGGATTTTGAGCGGGCGCAGGTACTGGTGCTTCCGGGTGGATTGCCGGGAACGACAAACCTGGGGAACTGTCTGGTACTGACGGAGGAGCTAAAGCGCTTTGCTGCAGAGGAAAGACGGAAAGTAGCTGCGATCTGCGCGGCGCCAAGCGTGTTGGGACAGCTCGGACTATTAAAAGGGAAACGCGCCATCTGCTTCCCTGGCTGGGAGGAAAAGCTGGAAGGCGCGCAGATCGAAGAAGGTGCAAAAGCGGTCGTAGATGGCAATGTGATTACCTCTCGTGGGATGGGGACAGCCGTTGAATTTTCCTTAGCTTTGGTACAGGAGTTAAAGGATCGGGAAACCGCAGAGAAACTGGCAGCTTCGATTCAGTTTGTATAACGGGTATCAGAGGAGGCTTCTTCCGGGTCGGCTGGGATTTTTCGGAACAACAGCAGCAGGCAGAGCAGGTTGGGAAGCGCCATACAGGCGTTGATAAAATCCGTCAGTTCCCAGACCAGATCGACGGATTGAACGGAGCCGGAAAATACCATCACAATATAAAGAATCTGGTAGGCTTTGAAAAGAAGACCTTTCAGGTTCTTTTTTCGTGGAATCAGTTTTTCTAAAAGGTAGAGAAGGGCGTGTTCTCCAAAAAAGTACCAGCCAAGAACGGTTGCAAAGGAAAAAGCAATCGTAGAGAGCGCGAGCATAGGAGCGCCGATATAAGGGATTGCAGCAAAGGCGGCAGTGGTCAGTTCGGTCGGCTGAAGAGCGGCGGAGCTGTCCGGATAGCGCATAATATGAGTGACAATAGCGATTCCGGTGACGGCGCAAAGTACAATCGTATCCCAGAATACGGCAGTCATTGAAACTAGAGCCGTTCGTCCGGGGTGTTGTTCACTTTTTTGCATACCGCTGGCAGCGGCAATCGGGGCAGAACCCAGTCCGGCTTCATTGGTAAACAAGCCTCTTGCCACTCCAAAGCGAGCGGCAACTAAAATAGAGCTGCCGACAAAGCCTCCTGCGGCAGCGCGGGGCAGAAAGGCAGATTTTAAAATAAGAAGCAGAGAAGGCAGAATATAGGCGCGGTTTAAAAAGAGGATAAAAAAACAGGCTGCCAGAAAAAAGAGTCCCATAGCAGGCACCAGCTTCATACAAACCCGGCTGATTGCATGAGAACCGCCAATCAGGACAAAGCCTGCCAGCAACGCCAGTACAAACCCGGTCAGCATAGCCGGTATGCCAAAGGTAGACTGGGCAGCTTCGGCGGCGGACTGC
>CAJUFW010000071.1:0-2899 GCA_910585655.1 uncultured Lachnospiraceae bacterium | reverse complement strand
GGACTGCGCCTGGATCGTACAGCCTACGCCTAAAGAGGCAATCAGGGTAAGCAGGGCAAACAGGACGCCAAGCGGAAGGCAAGAAAGACCACGTTCTAAGACATACATAGGTCCGCCGCGAAAGGAGCCGTCTGCCTGTCGTACCCGGTAATGAATACTCAAATAACATTCTGCATAGGAAGTCGCCATTCCCAGGATACCAGTCAGCCAGCACCAAAGAATGGCTCCGGGACCACCTAAGGCGACGGCAGTGGAAACTCCGACGATGTTGCCGATGCCGATGGTCGCAGCCAGAATGGTAGAGAGGGAAGCAAAGGGAGAATCTGCCAGACTGTAACGGATTCCACGAAAGACAAAGCGTTGCACAAAGCGCAGTCGAAAGGTAAAAAAAAGATGGGTACACAGCAGTAAAAAAAGCATACCGCCTCCCCATAAAAACTGGTTGCAAGAATGGAGAAATTGCAGTATAATGGCTCTGGCTGTTAGGCTATCCATAGACATCACCAAAGGATTTGATACTGCTATCCTATGAGGACACGTCTGGAATTATGCGTCCAGACTGGTATCCCAAGCAGTATTTTGGCAAACAGGATAAAGGAAATAGAAATCAAACAAAAAGAGGGAAAGAATCATGGAACTATGTAAGCCGGGGTCTAGGCTAAAGGAATTTGTTTTAATGACAGTCAGCGTATTGATTATGGTAGTGGGAATTTATTTTTTCAAATTTCCCAATAACTTTTCCTTTGGAGGTGTGACGGGCTTTGCCGTATTGCTTTCTAAAGTGACAGGAAACTACTTATCAAGAGGAAATATCGTCCTGATTACCAATATGTTGCTGTTAGTGGTCGGCTTTGTATGCTTTGGCAAAAACTTCGGCATCAAAACGGTTTATTGCAGCACGCTGATGTCGGTGGCGCTGCAGGTGTTGGAATACGTTTGCCCGCTGGACAAGCCGCTGACCAACCAGCCGATGTTAGAGCTTTGCTATGCCGTGGCGCTTCCAGCCATTGGAGCAGCGATTTTATTTAATATCGACGCTTCCTCCGGCGGTACGGATATCATCGCCATGATTTTGCGTAAGTATACAGACGTAAATATCGGAAAAGCTCTGATGTATTCTGACTTACTGCTTACCTTAGGAACGCTTTTGCTCTACGATCAGATGACCGGATTGCTTTCCCTGATGGGCTTAATGGTAAAGTCCTTGGTAATTGACAGTGTAATTGAAAGTATCAATTTATGTAAATATTGTAACGTGATTTGCGAGCATCCTGATCCGATCTGCGAGTATATCAAGCAGCAGCTCAATCGTTCGGCTACGGTCTGTGATGCGACCGGAGCCTATACCGGAAAGCAGAAAAAGATGGTGCTGACGGTAGTCACAAGACATCAGGCGATTTCTCTTAAACGTTATATCAAAGCGGTAGAACCGGAAGCCTTTGTGATTATGACCAGCACCAGTGAAATCATCGGCAGAGGCTTCCGGGTATAAAAGTTGAAAAAATAAGAAAGCCGGATAGAACATGGCTTTCTTATTTTGTGTTATCAGATTTTCCTCTTTCCTTTGGCAGCATAGACGTCCGTCCGTGGAATCCAGTCTAAAAAGGCTTCGACCTGCAGGTTCCAGAAGCGCCATTCATGGGTAAAGTTCGGTACGGATACCCAGGTAAAATCAGCACCCAGTTTTTCTAATTCATTTTTAAAATCTACATTGTTCTGATAGAGGAAATCCTCTTCTCCACAGGCGATATAGCCCTTTGGCAGCTTGTCTCCCCTAGCATAAACTTCCTTTGCCATATCGAGCGGACGGAAACGGATGTCCGAAGGACCTTCCTGCCCAGGACCGCCCATGGAAGGAGCGCCGGAGAAGGAGCCATAAGCGGCGAATCGCTCCGGATGGCTAAACGCATGAACCAAAGTACCATAGCCGCCCATTGACAGCCCGGCGATATACGTATCCTCTACCCGATCCGAGATTGGAAACATTGCTTTTACAAACTGCGGAAGCTCTTCGGCTACAAAGTCATAGAACTGATCGCCGCCCTCATGGTTGATATACGCCTTATTTTCACCGGAAATCATGACTACGGCAATGTTGCGCTCTTCTGCGAAAAACTCGACGTTGCTGTAGCCGCTCCAGGTAGCGTGGTTGTTGCCCATACCATGGAGTAAATAAAGCACTGGATATTTGGCTTCCGGCACATGGCTTGGTGTATTGCCTCCCATGCCCATAGAATCCGGAATGGTCGGAGTCGGAATCACTACCGTAATATCAACGGTTCTTTTTAAGGTGTAGGAAATAACGTTACATTGAAATTTTGCCATAATAAAAATATCCTTTCTATAAAATGGTATGTAATCACAGTACTTAGTATAGCAGGAAATGGGCGGACAGGCTATGTATGAATTATACAAAAGAGGAGGAACTTTTTCTCCATTTTCTTTGAACTATCCGGAACATGATAACAAGTATCCAAACGGATATGACACATTTTACTGGAAAAGAGAAATAGCTTCGATACAAATCAGGAGATAAATAATAGCCCATTTCATACAAGGTTTTATCAATAGACAAATACCAGTCTTTTTCCCTAATCAGCCCTTGTTTCCTATAAGCCTTTTCCAATTTTTTGACATCACTGGTTCGGACATAGAGCAGTTCTGGTTCCGACTCAGTTGATTGGGAATATTCCTGTTCAGTTATCAAAGGCAGAACGACCCTCCATCCCTTTTGATAGCTGGGATGGAAGGAAAATCCATAAATAGCTGTATAACGGTCGCGAATTTCTTCATATACATTGGAATGGTAATCAGATCCAACGTTAACAATTACTTTCGTTCCCTTTAAAATTATCTTTGCAGGAATCCAATCTCCCGGTTTCTTGTAATAACATGAGGT
>CAJUFW010000070.1:13716-15917 GCA_910585655.1 uncultured Lachnospiraceae bacterium | reverse complement strand
GAATCCCTTTATTATCTAAAAATTTCAAAAATTCTTCGATGCCTTCCGTTGCCATCCCCGGCGCAGCAGCCTCCCAAAACACCCGGTCAATCTCCTCTGCCTGAATCGAAAGCTCAATTCCCTGGGATTCATATAAATAACCCGCAAACATCGAATTCGGCACTTCAATCTGAAACAAATGCCGTCGCTTCGGATCAAAACGACCTAATTCCCGGTTCATCGCGTCCGCCTCTGCCTGCACTTCTGCCGCTGACTTTTGGTATTTATTTTTGACGGCATACTGCAAAACCGCTTCCGTTCCTCTGATTCCGTCAAAGCTCTCCGAAACCAATGTCTGACCATAATCAAATAGTATCATATTCGGAATATTCATAACTATACTTCCTTTCCTACATTATTATATACAAACATAGTAAAAATTCTTTTATAAACTGTTAATTCTGATTACCTGTTTTTACTTCCGTACAATATTGACATTGCCTATTAGAAAAAGTATACTAAAATTACAATAAAAAAACAATACACAATGTAACGACAGAAAGGAGTTGGTATCATGAAACGCACTACCATACGATGGCGCTTTTTGGCTTTTTCACTTCTATTCGCTCTCATCTGTAGCTGTTTTAGCGTCGTCAACACCCAGGCTGCCAGTGATTTTACAGTAAAAAAAGGAGTGCTGATCCGCTATTCCGGAAAAAAGACCAAAGTAACGATTCCAAAAGGCGTCACCGCAATCGGAGAGAGCGCTTTTGCCGGCTGCACCAGCCTGAAAAGTGTCACCATTCCAAAAGCCGTAACCTCCATCGATGACTTTGCTTTTTCCGGCTGTACCAATTTAAAAACTATCACCATTCCAAAGACTATGACTTCCATCGGAGCCTTTGCTTTCCAGGGAACGAAATGGCTGAAAACCCAACAGAAGAAAAATCCGCTCGTTATTCTCAACCATTGCCTCATTACCGGAGCTACCGCCAAAGGAAAAGTAAAAATTCCGGCAGGTGTAACCGTTATTGCAGACAACGCTTTTGCCGGTTGCACAGCGATTACCAGCGTTACTCTTCCAAAAGGAGTGATTTCCATTGGCAACAGTGCTTTTTATGATTGCAGCAAGCTCAAAAGTGTAACCTTGCCAAAAGGGTTAAAATCCATTGGCAACAGCGCTTTTTCCGGCTGCAAAAAATTGGCTTCCATCACACTTCCAAAGGGTTTAAAGTCGATTGGCGCCAGCGCCTTTTATGACTGTGCAAAGCTAACCAGTATCACGATTCCAAATGGTGTGCTTTCTATTGGTAGCAATGCGTTTAATAATTGCATTGCCTTAAAAGAAATCACCATTCCAAAAAGTGTCACTACCATAGATTCTTATGCCTTTGCCAACACCGGCTGGATTAAAGCCCAGAAAAAGGAAAATCCGATTGTTATCGTCAACCAAATTCTAGTTGACGGAAGCGCTGCCAGCGGAGATGTCACCATTCCGGAAGGTGTGACTGTCATTGGCGCAGGAGCATTTTTCGGCAACCGGAACCTGACTGGCATCACGTTCCCAGACAGCCTAATTTCCATCGGTCAGGAGGCGTTTTTTGGCAACTGGAGCCTAACCGGTGTCACGTTCCCGGATAGCCTAACTTCCATCGGTCAGGAGGCGTTTTTCGGATGTGACAGCTTGACTAGCGTCACCCTTCCAAAAGGAGTAGAACTTGGAACGAATGCGTTTGATGCAGATTGTGTCATCCAGTAGCATAAGCTATTACAGAAAATTTCAGAATTTCAAATCTAAAAAAGGCTGCTAGAAACAGCATAAAAACTGCCCGGCAGAATACCGGGCAATTTTTCTTAGAGCAGTCTTAAAAGCTGTACCAGTTCATGCTGATCTGTGACATTAGAAGCTGTAAGCCGAGTGTCAAACCGCCTAAATTTATTATCCTGATAAAATCTTAGTAGCCTTTCCTCGTCATTTGCCTCCAAAAACACCACCATTCCGCCTCCCATATACTGCATATCCTCAATTACGTTCCAAGCCAGTTCAAGAAGCTCTACACCCGTAATTTCCTTATTCCTTCCATCTGTGTAATTTTTGCCAAGTTGTGCAATCAAGTACGCTGACATAGTATATGTCTGTGTCTGGCTGTCAAAATCACTGACACGCATAATTTTCTTTTTTATTGTATTGCTTACCTTTTCGCCCCGAACCGTCAGCGGCT
>CAJUFW010000070.1:7036-13706 GCA_910585655.1 uncultured Lachnospiraceae bacterium | reverse complement strand
TCCGATCTAAGGAAAAGACAAGATATGTAACAGATTGGTTCTTTTTCGTAAATTCTATTGCGTTTTTGTGCAAAAAATGTTCAATATCCAAATTTTGTGGACAGGAAAACTCGGAGAGTTCCTGAATTAGTTTATCCTCTCCGAGCTTTGGATTATCACTGTTAAGGTACTGGCGGATATTGGTAACTAAAAATTTATCTGTTTCCACCATTCGCTTTCTCCCTTTTCTCCATAAACTCTATCAATTCCGCCTCTCCCTTTACAAACCTTGCAGCAACGGGAATACGGACAGGGCGGTCATTGGCAGACGCTTCTATTGCATCAGCAAACATTTCCACCTGTTTCTCACCGGAAATAACAAAATTTTTCGTGATACTTGAAGTTGCCATATAAACATCTCCTTTATTAGTATAACTTATTTTATGCCATCATACTTCCCTATTTATATAGTACAGTTTTACAGCCGCTTTTGCAACGAGATTTTTTTCTTTTTAGATAAATCATATGAATATGCGTTTAATGCAGATTGTGTCATCCAGTAGCATAAGCTATTACAGAAAATTTCAGAATTCCAAATTAAATAAAAATCCTGCAAAGCAAGATTCTCCGCTCATACAAAGAAGGCTGCTACACAGAAATCAAAAAGTTTCTATGCAGCAGCCTTTCTCTGTCAGAATATCACCTAATCACTATCGTACTAATCGTCCTAGCCGGAACGCTGATGCGGATCACCTGTCCTTGCATCCGAATTGCGTAAGCGCTGTCCTCCTGATGTTTGTTTAACAGTACCATAACCACCGAACCATCCGGATTTTTTGCCGCGGTCATTTCCACCTTATCATCGCAGCGGGAATGACCGATCCGAACCGCTCCCGGCAGAATATATTTGGAAAAATGCCCGATATAGTCAAAGGTCAGATCTTTTCGGTAACTGCCGTCCTCTCCTACGATCATACTGGCAGTAAAGCCGCCTGGCACATGACGCGGACCTCCGTTCTGATCGACGCAGAAATTCCAATCAATCCAACGGTTCATTCCGGCATTCAGGTTGCCGATGATATCGTGAGCATAGGCAACCGCATCCTCATATTCTACGGTTTCCGGCGTTTTACCACCTCCGCCAAACCCCATAAAACCTACTTTGCCCGGCTGGTGCAGCCCGCAGCATTCGCTTAACATCAGCACCTTACCCGGATACTGTTTGCCTGCCATTTCCACAGCCTCAAAATGGTCTCCGGAATACCAGTGGAACGCAAAGCCTTCGATCATTTTATCGGTTACGTCATCGACAATATCCCTTGCATATTCCAACACTCGTTCCTTGTTGTGATCCCAAATATAAATACCGACTTTTCCCACTAAGCCTGCTGCTTCCATCTCCGGATAAAGAAAATCCCGCAGGAAAATTTTCTGTTCTTCTGCTGTCCAAACACAGCTATCCCAGTTAGTAGCCGCGATGGACTCATTTTGAATCGAAAGCATTGTCACCGGAATTCCTTCCGCCAGATAAGCATTGACATATTTCACCAGGTACTTTGCCCAGGACGGATAAAATTCTGGCTTTAGACTTCCACCGTTGCAGCGAGACGGATGCTCATAATCAATTTCCGGCATCCGAAAGCCCATCATGCCGCCATAGACCGAAGCATCGTTTTTCGGCCTGGCTGGCGGTGTTTTCCAGCTTGCCGGCGGCGACCAAGGGCTAAGCAGCACAGATATCGGCTCTCCGGATCCTGTCTCGGCTGCTACTGCCATTGCTTCTTTTAACATAGGCAGTACATAGAGCTGATCTCGTTTTAAAGAAAAAGTCGCCAGATCCGGATCGGCAATCGGATCTTCTACCGCTGCATATTCCTCCAGGGAATAATCACAGCTATCAATCGGCACCCGGACAAACCGAACGCGGTTTCCATTTGCTCCGAAAAACTCTTCCAAAGCAACCCTTCTTGTCTGAGCGTCCATATTGGACAATAAATACGCCGAAGTCTCGGTCATCGCTCCGCCAAAGCCCTCGATCTCCTGATAGGTAATCTCCGGATACACGTTTAACACTCCGGATTCCAGATGCCTTGGTTCGTCTGCCTCTGCTGTCACCGTCAGTACCCTCGTTTCCGGATAAGACACTCCGTTAGCCGAAAATGTAATCATTTGCTTTCCTTCCATTTTTTTCATCCTTTCTTATTTTAAGTTCCGAAACATTCTTCCTAAGACACCTACCTAGCTTCATTTCCACCCGCATAGCAGCGCGTCTGTAAATGAAGCTGTGTCTTATACAGAATGTTTCTGAGGGATTAAGTTCCGAAACATTCTTCCTAAGACACCTACCTAGCTTCATTTCCACCCGCATAGCAGCGCGTCTGTAAATGAAGCTGTGTCTTATACAAAATGTTTCTGGTTTCTGATGAGGATAGCATACCACATTTTTCTGTCGTTGTCTTATCTTTTTCGGGCTAATTCTTCCAGTATTCGATTATTTTTCTTGTAATAACCGCCTCCACTTGTTATAATACTATCTGACAAAAAATTTTTCCATTCCAGAAAGAAAGGATCACCGTTACTATGCAGCAAACAGGCTATTATGAAATTATCCGCCATACGGCGGGAAACGCCGGATTACCGTTCCGGGTGATTTTAGGAAACGTTCAGTTTAACCGCCTCCACTGGCATGACAGCCTGGAAATTCTCTGCTGTATCCATGGCAGCTTCCATATCAAAATAAACGGTCGGGAAGCTGTTCTTCAGGAAGGAGATTTGATTACGGTTGGCGGCGGTATCGCACATGAGATTTCAGAGGGAACGCCGGACGGTCTTCAGTTGATTTTTTCTGTAGAACCGTCCCTGCTCCGTCTCGCTTTGACAGAGGAATATGCCCTTTCTACGGTTGGAGCGGCGGCTCTTTCTACTGATCACACGGATATTCAGGCGGTTCGTACCTCTATCGCACGTCTCGCCTGTCTCCTCTATCTTCCTGACCCAAATAGGACTGCCTCTAAAGAACCTCCTGTCTGGAATGGATTTTTTTCTGATGAAACCTGGTATGGTCTTCATATGGAGCTATATCACATCCTGCTCTGTCTTTCCCGTCACAAACAACAGGCGACTTCTTCGACCAGACTGGGGAAAACCTATGACCATTTTATTCAATGTGTCGAGCTTTTGCATCAAAACTATGACAAGCCGATTTCCGCCGTTTCCCTGGCGACCAGGTTGGGCTTTAGCGAGCCTACCGTTTACCGGTTGTTTAAGCGACACATGGGCGTCAGCTTCAACAAATATCTGAATTCCGTGCGAATCAGCGCTGCCTGCTGCCTGATTGCCCAGTCCGATCAGACGATGACGGAAATCGCCTCGCAGTGCGGTTATAACAGTCTTAGTAATTTTTATCGTGCCTTTCACCAGCTTGTTGGGCTCTCTCCTAAAGAATACCAACAAACACAGGGGTTTCCTCCCCGGAATCCAGAAGATTTCTCCGGTGTTAGTATGCAGGATCAGCTGCTTCGCCTCAACCGTTTCCAGCCTTTTGGGGAACTGCCCTACTCTTTTGAAGAATTGCTGACTTTGGCAGCTTTTTCCTGATAACTTCGACTACGATAAATATTCGGTTAAGCCCAACCGTTCGTACTGCTCCTTCGGAGCGTCGCTTTCTTTCATCAGACGCACCATCAGACGCAGCATCCGCTCTTTTACTGCTTCGTCTTCGATCGGCTCCATCTGCTCCGGATCGGTTTCCAAATCATAGAGCGCATCCTGCCCGCCTGGAGAAATCCGATTCATCAGAGCATTGACGTTGACGCTTTTTCCGGACTTTTCCATCTCCAGATACGCGCCTGGTCTTGCCATCTTTGGGTTAAAGGAATTTCCGTTCATTTTTTTGATCTGCAACACCGGAGTATCCTTTGTAAAAGAAAGCGGCTCGCTTAGCTTTGCTGTCTGCAGTTCATCCAAGCCGAACAGACAGCGCATATGTGTCGGCATCAACGTATATTCATAGCAAGGCTGGTTATGATTTCCCTCTACATGATCCCGCATATATACATAACGTCCGTCCGTCACATGAACATATCCGCCATGACTGCCAAACAATACACCCTCATGAATCACTTCCTGCTGCCCGATTACTCTGCTAAGCGGCTTTCCCTGCATATCTTTTGGAATCTCAATTCCAAAGAATTCCAGTACGGTCGGCGCCAAATCAATCGTCTGCACAAGCTGATCTCTATGTTCCCCACAGATTCCTGTCCGCGGATCCCAAACAAACAACGGCGTATGGGCTACTTCATTATAAAACGGAAAGCTTCCCTTTGCCCACATATTATGTTCGCCTAGCAAAAAGCCATGGTCGGTATTGACGATCAGCATCGTGTCCTTCCACATATCATGCTGATCCATAAAATCCAGTACCATGCCCAGTTTGGTGTCGCACATCGTCAGCAGGGCAGCATATTCATACCAGCAATGCCCTACTACGTTACGTGGCTCTGTTACCGGTCCATAAGGCGGCCAGTCAAATGCCTCCCCGGCATATTCATGAGGATAGAGCTTTTTATATTCTTCCTGGGAAAAAAACGGCTCATGCGGATCAAAGGTTTCAATCTGTAAAAACCAGTTGTCTTGCTGATGATTCTTTTCCAAAAACTCTAGCCCTGCAGCAAAGGTCTGGCTCTGCGGCATTTTTTCATCGCTGTTAATATAGCTGCGGTTGATCGCATCCTGCGTCTTTAGACCAAAGCTTTGCCCCTTGGCTCCGACTTCTGCTTTCCAGCGATCCCCCTCCTGACCCCTGACAATTTCCCAGGAAGAATAGCGGGTATGGTAGGTCGCGCCTCCATCTTCCCAATAATGCTGATGATCGCTGATTAAATGGCTGTAAATCCCATGATAATCTAATATATCCGGCATTGAATCGTCATACGGTTCGATCGGTCCCCAGCTCCGGTGCAGGAAATTGTAACGCCCGGTATGCAGTTCTCTCCTGGCTGGCATACAAGGGAAACTCCCGATATAGCTGTTGTCAAAAGTGACCGTCTTTTCCGCCAGCCGTTTGAAATTCGGCGTTATCGTCCAGTCGCAGCCGAAGTTTTCCAAAAAATGGCGGTTTAGAGAATCATACATGATCATAATTGCTTTCATTTGTTTTCGTCCTTTCGATTTCATTTCTTGTTTACTTTATTTACCTTATTTTTATAAATCAATTTACTAAAAAGAGTCTAGCAATCTTTTCCGTAATCGTCAATCTTTCTTTTGCTTTTCTCTTTTTTCCCGATTTTATCCCTAGAAAACTTGACATTATCTCCAAAAAGAAGTTAAATATCTTTATAAAGTTTACCTGAATTTACTTTTGTTATGTTCTATTTTGATAGGAGGTATCCGATGAAAGATAAAAAACGATTACCATATACGACATTGCTTCTCTGGCAGAGGTATCGCCCGCTACCGTCTCCAATGTTATCAACGGAAAGGGAAAATGCTCGGCGCAAAAAAAGGAGAAGATTCTCCAGGTAATAAGGGAGGTCGGCTATACGCCGAATATTCACGCCCGAAAGCTCCACAAGCAGAAGCGATGTACCTTTGCTCTCAACTTCCATTACTACAACAAACAGGATGCGCTCTTCTCCAGACCTGTTCAGACGCTCAACGAATTTTATCCTGCCAATTACCTGGAACAGTTTTGGTTAGGAACAATTCATGCCGCTACCAAATACGACTGTGATATCCTGTTTAGCTCTACTATTTCCGAGAAAGATCCCGAAAAAAGCTTTTCCCGCATTTTAGAACAAAGCGTTGGATATGACGGTCTTATTGTCGATCATACACCTTCCTATTTGAAAGAACTGCGCTGTCATACTCTGCCTTATGTCTATGCCGGACCGCCTGATCCGTCTATTAGCTTAGAGCATAATGTCTATGGTGGTTTACAGGAATATTATCAAAAGGTGCTGCAAGTCTTTTATGAGCATCGGGTACAAAGAATGGTGTTATTTTTAGGATTCCTGGATCTGCAATATTCCCAGTTTTCCCGCGACAGCTATTTAAAGCAAATGATTGAGGAATTTTGCAGCACTCACCACATTGCCAGAGAGAATATCCGTATGATGTATTACGATATGAGTGATCCGCTTCAGCTTACACTACTGCTTTCCGGTATCCTCAAAGGAAAAAATCCTCCGGACGGGATGTTTTTTACTGATACACCCTCTGCCGTCACCGCATATAATTACCTGCAGGAAAACGGATTCCGTATTCCGGAGCATATTCGTATCATTGCTACGACCTTCAGCGCCTCTTCCGGCAAGGAATTTGTCCCAGCACTTTCCAGTATTTATGTCAACTCCTTCCAGATGGGCTTCCGCGCTGTAGAACTGCTTCTGCACCAGCTTAATCCAAAGGAGTTTCCAAAGCAGGACTCCTATATTCCGTTCCAGTATATCGAACGCGAATCGGTTTGAATTGGACTAGCAGTCCATAGACAGACCCCTTGTTTCTATGTTATACTAATTCCAGAAGCAAGGACATTCGGCAGCTGCGAAAGGCTTCTACAAAAAATCAAAACAGGAGGTAAAAAATATGACGTTGACACAAGAAGATTTACTTGCTATTTCACAAATATTAGATGTTAAGCTTGAACCACTAAAAGGGGATATAGCTTCTCTTCAGGAAGATGTTGCTTCTC
>CAJUFW010000070.1:0-6936 GCA_910585655.1 uncultured Lachnospiraceae bacterium | reverse complement strand
TTAAAGAAGAGGTTTCCTCTCTTAAAGAAGAGGTTTCCTCTCTTAAAGAAGAGGTTTCCTCTCTTAAAGAAGAGGTCGAACTTCTCAAAGAGGATATGTATCTCGTAAAAAAGGACATCCTTATTTTAAAGGAGGAGCAACACCGCACCAACCTTATCATCGAAAATGAGCTTCGTCCTCAAATCCGGCTGCTGGCAGAAAATTATCTTCCGGCTGCAAAACGTTACTTAGAAGAAGCGGAACAGATCAAAGAAATGCGTTCCGACATTGATATGCTCAAAGTAGTCGTAGAGCAACACAGCCAACAGCTTCAGGCATTGGTCTAATCCAACAAAGGAAAGCCGCCCTACCAGGCGGCTTTCCCGCTTTCCTAAGCATTCATACTCTCTGCAAAGCTAAGAAAGTCTGGTCATCGTCTCCATCGTATACAAAGCTATCTCCCATTCCTTGGCTGGTACAAGCGTTTTGGCAAATGCGAAAATCTCTGCTTTTGTCACGGCCCGAACCGGATCCGAACCCTGGTTGTTTTCTCTGCCTTCTAAAAATACCTCCAGCTTATCGTATAAGCTCTCGCTTTCTTTTGGCAGTATCCAGGAGAGCGTCTTATAAGCCCAGATAGCTTCCTCCTGCCATACCCCAAAACGGCAAAGTTCTTCCGGGAAGCGTTCTTTGTGATCGTGCTTTCTCTGCTCTAGTAGCTCCTCTATGCTGATCTTGCCGTCCTTTGGGATACCTACGCGCTCATACTGCTCGGCAGGCGCGTCGTTTTCCTGCATCAGTGTAGCCATTACCTGAATCAGCTCCGCTTCCTTTGCCGGATTGTCAAGCGGATGTTCCTGACCCGGATCGGCTTGCAGGTCAAACAATTTATGACCGAAACGGTAGGGGGAACCGCCCTGTCCTTCAGAAAACGGAAGCTTCATAGTACGTACACCCTTGGTAAAGGAAAACGGATCTGCCAGTTCCATCTTTTCCAAAACCGGAATCGGTTTGCGGGTACGCATATCGGTCGGCATCAAGGTATATTCATAAACCGGCTGGTTATCGTTTCGTATCGGAGCGCGCATATAAAGCCAGCGTCCGTCTGTTACGTTGATATGAGAACCGAAGTAGCCAAAAAGGGCATAGTCTCTTACCGGTCGATCCTCCTCTAGTACCGGCGTCAATACTTTTCCCTGCATATCCTTTGGAATCGGAACCGCAAAGAAATCCAATATCGTTGGCGCCAGATCTATCGTCTGTACCAGAGAAGTCCTCCTTTCTCCCTTGATTCCCACCTGTGGATTCCAGATAAAAAGTGGTGTATGGGCAATCTCATTGTACGTCGGCATAACGGACTTTGACCACCAGAGATGCTCTCCTAACAGGTATCCGTGATCCGTGTTGACAATCAGCATCGTATCCTTCCACATATCATAGCGATCCATCAGATCCAATACTTTGCCCAAATAATGGTCGCACATCGTCAGCAATGCCATATATTTTTTCCGTACCCGGCGGGCAAATTTCTCTTCCTCCTTTGCGATACCATACGGAGGCCAGTCATAGCCAAACGCCTCCTCGCCCTCTTCCCGATAAAGAGTCTGATATTCCTCTGGCGAAAAAAACGGTTCATGCGGATCAAACGTCTCGATTTGTAAAAACCAGTTGTCATACGCCTGATTTTTCTCGATAAATTCCAGCCCATTCCGGAACGTCTGCGCCTGCGGAAAGTCTTCCTCTTTCTGGAAATAGCTGCGATTGACTGCATCCTGCCGTTTGATATTTTTCAGGAAAAACGGTACTTCCTCTTTTTCCGGCCTTCCAAAGCTGGTGTTCTGCTCTCTCTCCTCCAAAGAACCTTTCCACGGATCCCCCTCCTGCCCTCTCACAATCTCCCAGGACTGATAGCGGGTATGATACGTTGCGCCTCCATCTTCCCAATAATGCTGATGATCGGAGCAAAGATGCGAATACACCCCATTCAGCTTTAACAGCTCCGGCATCGAATCGTCAAACGGCTCAATCGGCGACCAGCCCCGGTGCAGGAAATTCAGCCGCCCGGTGTGCAGCTCCCGTCTTGCCGGCATACACGGCAGACTGCCGACATAGGAATTGTCAAACGTTATTGTTTGTTCTCCCAGCCGCCGAAAATTCGGCAGTTTTGTTAAATCATTCCCATAGTTCGGCAGATACGCCCGATTCAGGGAATCATACATTACCATAATCGCCCTCATACTGTTCCCCCTCTAATTTTTCATACCAGTGGAAGCAATCCCCTGGACAAACTGCTTTTGCGCCAAAAAGTAAACAATCACCATCGGAATCACCGTAATCAACGTCGCCGCCATCAGCCAATTAAAATGCGTCGTCGTCGAACCCTTAAACATCTGCAGAGCAAGCTGTACCGTCCGCATCCGTTCTGACTGGGTAAAAATCAATGGATAAAAGAAATCATTCCAGGTGGAGGTCGCTTTCATAATGGTGAGCGTTGCCAAAATAGTCTTAGACAACGGAAGAAAAATGTAAAAATAAGTACGTACCGGTCCGCAGCCGTCAATTCTTGCTGCCTCATCCAGCGACTTTGGAAAGGTGGAATAAAACTGTCGGCACAAAAAAATTCCAAATGCCCCGGATAAAAACGGCACGATCAGGGATACATAAGAGTCCAAAAGCCCTGTCCCGCCGCTGCCCATTAGGTTGTTTCCTCCGGTAAGCGGTACCGAACGCATCATCACATACTGCGGTATAATAATCGACTGTGGGGAAACCATCATTCCTAACAGGATGGTCATAAACAGCAAATCCCTTCCCTTAAAACGCAGTCTGGCAAACGCGTATCCAGCCAGCGAGTTAAAAAGCAGACTGCCCACAACGACCAGCACCGTGATCAAAAAGCTGTTTCCAAAGCAAACCGACCAGTTTACCATCTTCCAGGCTTCTTTGAAATTGTCAAAGTACGTAAAACTGGACGGAAGCCAACGGAAATTTGCCATGGAAATTTCGCCGTCGGTTTTAAACGCCGTCAGTACTACCATCACGATCGGCACTAATGTTATCACGACCCATACACATAAAATGATATAGCTTAACGTCGTCAGCAGACGATTTTTCGCTCCCATTCCCATCTTTTTATTCTCCATCGTTTGTCCCTCCCTTTCCATACTTCCAATTTACTATGGTAATTGCCAGAATAATCAGAAGCAGGACAACCGCCTGAGCAGAAGCATAGCCCATATGGAAATATTCAAATCCGTTTTTATAAATCTGGTGCGCGATCGTCGTCGTCGAGTTGACCGGTCCGCCGTTCGTTACAATCAGCACCTGACCAAATACCTGGAAGGAATGAATACAAGCCATTACAAATACAAAAAAGGTCGTCGGCGCAAGCTGCGGAAGCGTAATATGACGAAACTTCTGCCATCTGGTCGCGCCGTCAATACTTGCCGCCTCATACAAATGCTCCGGTATTCCCTGCAGACCGGACAAAAACAGAATCATGTTGTAGCCAACCTGGTTCCAGATACTCATAATCGCTACCGAAATCATGGACATAGCGGTGTTCGATACCCAGCCGACCGATTCCAGACCAAGCCCGTTTAACATACGATTTAAAATCCCGCTGTTTGTATCGTACAGATACAGCCACGCCATCGAAACTGCCACCATGGAAAAAATGTTCGGCAGATAAAACAAGGTCCTAAAAAAGCCCTTTGCCTTTAAACGCTGATTTAACAGCATCGCCAGGCATAATGCCAGAACCATTACCACCGGAATCGTCATCAGACTGTAACGGACGGTGTTCCAGATACTTCTTAAAAATACCTTGTCCTGAAACATTTGAATATAGTTGGATATCCCGGTAAAATGCCATTCCCGCAGGTTATAGTTGGTAAAGGACATGACGATCGTCCACAGCACCGGAACCAATACAAACAGCAAATAAATCAAATAACTTGGAGCAATCAACAAATATCCAATGTTTTCGTTATTGATTCTTTTCTTTTGCTTCACCTTTATCCCCCATTCTAAGCTGTTTCAGGAAGCCTTATTGTATCAAAGCGTTCCACGCCTCTGCCATCGACTTTAATTCAGAAGCCGCGTCCGCTCCCCGAATCATCGTCTCAAATCCGGTACGAAAACCGGTAATCAGTTCGGTATATTGCGCCGTCATGGTATCCGAATACGTTCTGGAATGCTGATAAGAATAAATGACGTTTTCAAAGTTCGGATTTGCCTCCAGATAAGCGTCCTCTAGCGAATACATCGAAGCGAACTGCCCGATCTTTTCTTGCTTAATCCGTCCGGAATCCTCATTGAACATATACATTAACATATCCGCCGCTGTCTCTTTGTTCTTGGATTCGCTGTTGACAGCCAGGAAATTCCCGATCAGTAGTGTTGTCATATCGCTTTTCACGACTCCGACATTCCCTGGAAACGCCGCGTCCATATTGACATAAGCGCTTTCTGCGGAGAGCGCCATCGCTGAAATTCCGTTGGTCAGACCGTCGCTTGTCGCGCTTGGATCCCGCAGGCAGACATACCCCTCATCGACCAACGCGCGAATTCCTTCCACCGCCTGCACGGCTTCCGGAGAATCAAACGCCGCCGTCGTATCGTCGTTCCACAGTCTGGCATCTTCTTTATACATTCCCAACAAGGCGAAAAACTCCTGCTCTCCATCCGGATCGATTTCCAGCCCATAGGTCACTACTTTGCCATTGTCATCATATACGGTCATCTTTCGCACCAGATTATAAAAATCCTCCGGAGTTTTGATCGTTAATTCCTCTTCCGTCACCTCATTTGCCGCCGCAATGTCCTTGCGGTAGAAATATGGCCTGGTCGCCGGCTCTAACAGCCCGTAAATATTGCCGTCTATCGTCGCCGCATTTAAAATATTCGGATAATAGCTTTCCTGATATTCTTCCGGAATATAATCGTTTAAAGCAAGCGTATAGCCTAATGCCTGTACCGAACCCATCTGCCCATAACCAAGCATGTACAAATCCGGCCCTGCTCCGCCGACTAACCCGGTATTCAGCTTGGTAAAATAATCACTCCAGGAAATAAAGGTAAGCTCATAGCTGACATTGGTATGCTCGTTACAATAAGCGTCAAAAATCGTACGATATGCCTCGTCATACGCGGCGTCTCCGCTTCCTGCCAGCCAGATATTGACTTTGACCGGCTCGTCGGAAGAAGTTTGCTGATCGGTCTTTTGTTCCTTTTGCCCGGCATCCGGATTCGCCGTACTGTTTTTTTCCTCCTGCTTGCCGCATGCGGCTACCAACAGGGTCAACACCAAACCTATACATAACATCCACGCTCTTTTTTTCATTTGGTACGCTCCTTTCCTCTGTGCAGGCTATTTTTTCACAGAAGCAGATACTTTTTTGCTCCTATTTGCCTGCGCTCCTCTTTTTGTTTTTTGCTGCTAATAACCAGAAGCAAGTGATTTTTCTGGTTTATATAACCGGTTACGTTATTGCTACTTTAACATTTTCTATAACTTTTGTCAATATAACACACTATTTTTACTGTAATATCTGTATATAATACTAATATTTTCGTATATTTTTTTATTTATTTTTGCTAATATAATTGAGACTATGACTCATTTTTCCAAGTAAACTTCATTTTTGTTTACTTCTTAGATTAACCGATTACATAATTAGGCAGCACTATCTTTTGTTTTCTGCCTACTTTCCCTATTGACTTTATAGTAAAAATTTGATTTAATTTTTTAGAATAGATCGAAAAATCAGAAAAGAGCTGTGTCATTATGAAATCAAAAGAAGCTTCCAAAAAACAAGCTACGATATATGATGTTGCCAAACAAACCGGGCTTTCTACTGCTACAATTTCCAATATTATCAACCAAAAGGGGCGATATTCCCCAAAAACGGTCGAACGTGTTCAGGAGGCTATCCGTACGTTAGGTTATGTACCAAACCTCCATGCCCGACGCCTTGGCTCCTCTATTATGAATACGGTTGCCTTAGTTCTTTCACCAGAACTGACCTCTCATCAGGATATGTTTCAAAGCCAGTTTATTTCCGGGCTTTCTGCTATGGCGGCACGGAACCATTATCATGTTCTGCTCTACAGCGCCCCTTTGCCCCACGAGCCTTTGCAGACTGCCAACGACTGGTTTACGCTTCCGGTAGACGGCTTCGTATTTCCTTCCAGAACCACCGAATCAGAGGCTACATTTCAGTACCTGCTCTCCTCCGGCAAACCCTTTGTCTACTGTGGAGAGCCTGTTTCAGAGGATATTTATAACCATAACATTTATGGCGGCTTTTCTTTGTATTTTGCAGAAGCGCAGCGGCTTCTCTATGAAAAAGGCTGCCGCAACATTGTCACCCTATCCCGGTTTAATTTATACTCGCAGTCTACCCGCTACCGTACGATCAAAGCAGCACTCGAACAATTTGCCGCAGAGCATGGTATTTCCTGTTCCCTGTACCTTCTTCCAAACCAGATTGACGATGATCCGATGCAGCTTTCTATCCTATTAGACGGTCTGTTGGCGCAGAAAAACCCTCCGGACGCTTTTTTCTTTGACTCTATGACGCCTACCATTACCGCCTATAACCACTTTTTAGAAAAAGGGCTGCATATCCCGGAGGATATTTGTATCCTGTCCGTCAGCCATACCTCTTACTCCGGTCTGGAATTTACGCCAACCCTCTCTACGATCTATGTCAATGCCTATGAGATGGGACAGCGTTCGATGGAGCTTTTACTCCAGCAGCTAAAACCAGAACCGCGCCAGGAAATCGACCACTATGTACCATACCAATATATCGAGCGGGATTCTACCAAAAAACCTCCTTCCCTGCCGGTATGTTAAGTTGGTAAAAGCTCTCCGGGCAGGATGCACACTCGCGCAAATGAAAAAGAATTCCACAAAGTGGAATTCCCGCGCCGAAGCGCGTCTGCGTCAGC
>CAJUFW010000069.1 GCA_910585655.1 uncultured Lachnospiraceae bacterium | reverse complement strand
GGTGCGTCACTTGAAGCTGTTTTGAAATTGGTAGGGTAGTTTTGTGCAAATTTCAATATTTGCTCATTTATAGATTACAATTTAGGAGCAAAATACCACCATGCTAAATCCATCAATAAAAGGATGAATCCCCTCAAATTCAATATGAAACCGTGCAAGCCGGGGAATGATATGCTCTGTACTATTCCTATAAATCTCCAACTATTGCATTTGAATTATAAGTATACTCAATAGCGAATTCCTCCGTCAAGCGTTCCAGATCACCCTCCGTCAACGGACGTTTGGTATCCAGTTCTCTTTTCTCCCTGTCTATGGCTGCCAGTAAACTTTCTGTCGCTTTAAAGCGTCCATCCTGAGGTTTTTTCGCATCTGATGGGATCATCCAACTACGCCCTTCTCGTGTAGCTCCCGAAATTTTTCCTTCCGAGCAAAATATACGCACTCATCTGTCAGAAATTCCCCACGTTTCTGCTGCCTGCTTTACCGTTATATACATAAAGACTGCATCTCCTTTTTTCAATAGTATATCTTATTTTCGGAATACTATCAACCAAAGGGAACAATAAATTTCATAACCCTGCCTACTACGGCTTCTGCTAATTGAAACCTTGGGAGTCGCCTTGGGGTTTATTGGCAACATCTTCCTTTCGCGCGAGTGTGCAGCCTGCCCGGAGGGCTTTTTGTATCATAAGGAAGTTTGGAAAACTTTTCTATGATACAAAAAAGCAGGATAAATCTCCTGCTTTTTTACTTTATAACACGCCCCGTAGC
Organism: uncultured Lachnospiraceae bacterium; assembly: GCA_910585655.1. Lineage (GTDB taxonomy): Bacteria > Bacillota > Clostridia > Lachnospirales > Lachnospiraceae > MGBC131033. The sequence goes on along the minus strand of CAJUFW010000069.1, from coordinate 15,159 downwards.
GTACCTATTCAGTTTTCCTGCTCGTCCTCTTCCAGCCTGCGAGTAGTCTCCCGTTCTACGACCTGTACCGGGAATACTCTGCTTTCTACCTGAACGCCTTGTTCAATCACACGTACCAGGATATGCACTGCCGTTTCCCCCATCTGTTCGTAAGGCTGCGCCACAGAAGTCAGTGGCGGGGTAAGCAAGGACGCAATCTTAGAATCATCAAACCCGACTACGGAAAGATCCTGCGGCACCCGGATTCCACATTTGGCAGCAGCGTTGATCGCTGCTGCAGCTACTACGTCGCTGCAAACTACCAATCCGGTAAACTCTGCTTTCCTGGAAACCAATTCTTCAAATGCTTTTTGCCCGCTTTCATAACTAAAATTACCTGCAAATGCTTCCAGCTTTGGATCAGAAGCAAGACCCTCCTCACGGAGCGCCTGCCGATAGCCTTCCATTCGTGGAAAGCCTGCCACCGGATCTTTTAACTTCCCGGAAAGAATCGCTATCCGGCGATGTCCCCGGTCAAGCAAAAACTTGGTAGCGGCATACATACCCTGAAAATCGTCGATTTTTACATAAGGAAACGGATATTCATAGGAAACACTGTCAATCAAGACACATGGAATACCCGCTTCCCAAATAGTCTGGATCAGCGGCGAATCCGGGGGGATGCTACAGGCAATAATCCCTGCAATCTGCTGAAGTTTTAATAAGCGGACAAAGGTATCACCATAGACCGCATCTGCTCCTGCATTGCACAAAATTACTACATATCCACGCTTCCGTGCAGCATCCTCCACACTCCGCATAAGCGATCCACAAAAATATTCATTGACCTGCGGTACGATCAGCCCAAGCGCACGCGGAACCTGCTTTTCTTTTTTTCCATGCTCGGTTTCCGTCCGTTCATACCCTAATGTCTTAATGGTATCCCATACGCGCTGCTGCGTCTTTGCAGAAAATCCACTTTGTCCATTTAATACCCGTGAAACCGTGGCTACCGATACTTCTGCCTCTTTTGCCACGTCCCGGATCGTCGCTTTTTTCGTCATATTGATTACACCTTTCTGCCTTCCTGCTATCTCCATAGAACCCTAACGGGCAGACAGGTTTTATTATACGCTTTTCTTCCTTTCTCTGTCAATAAAGATTTTTGTGTCCGTTTCATGTCTTATTATCTGTTATAGTGAAATCCAAGTCCCTTTTTCGGCAGATTCCAAAATGGCATCTACTACATGCTGATTGGTTTGACCGTCTTTTATCGTAGCTGCCTTTCCGTCCGTTTTCCCATGTACCAAGTCGGCAAAGGACTGCATTTGATCGCTTCTATACTGCTCCGGAATCGGAAGCCTGACAAAAATATGGGCGTCTCCCTGAATATCCCCGGAACAGACTTCAATTTCATCTTCTACTCCCGGCGCGGCATCCAACGAATAAACAATAGCTCCTTCGCTTCCGTAAATCTCCATCCGCTGATAATTTCCACGTCCATAGGCAAAACGGGTAATCTGGAAGCTGGTGGAAATTCCATCCTCCATATCCGCCATATAGTTACAGAAATCATCTACATCTACCGGTCCCATCCCGCTGCCGTCAAGCTTTTTCCGTTCCGTTACATATGTTCCGGTATGCCCGACTACACGAGTGTATTCCTTTCCGGTCACAAATCGGACCAAATCCAAAGCATGGCAGCCTAAGTCTCCTAACGCGCCTGAACCAGTACGTTCTTTAATAAAACGCCATGCCAGCGGGCATTCCGCCTTTGGCAGTCCCCATGCCTGGAAATACTGCATATCCACATGATATACTTTGCCGATTTTTCCTGCTTCTATTAAAGCTTTGGCATATCTGGCGGCTGCTTTAAAACGATAGGAAAAGCATACCATATTGGCGACGTTTGCCGCCTCCGTTGCCTCTGCCAGACGATCCGCCTCTTCTGCCGTCAAAGTAATTGGTTTTTCCAGTGTATATGGCTTTCCGACCTTTACCGCTTCCATCGCAATCTCAAAATGTGCGTCGTTTGAGGTGCAAATATCTACGGCGTCTACCTCCGGGCAGCGAATGAGATCATGGTAGTCTACAAAGCGGTGCGCTTTATCAATTCCATATTTCTCTCCCATTGCATGGAGCTTTTCCTCGTCAATATCACAAATCGCTACCAGTTCTAATTCCGGGCTTTTCCGAATTCCCGGTTCATGGACACCTGTCCAGATCCCGCCTACGCCGACGGAACCTATCCGAATCACGTTATTCCCCATTTTTTCTTCTCCTATTAGAGTTCCGCTTCTCCATTCCAGCACCCCCTTATAGGGGAGAGAAATCCTGCCGCAAAAGAACGCGTCAGTATTTCCTCCCGGGGGTGCTTTCATTACGAAGCTGTTTTGAGTTCTGCTTCTTTTATTTAAGGTCGAGCTAGGCTCGGCTTGGTTTTTATTTTGGCTGGTGCAGACCTGGGTTGCCGGTGATGCCTACGGAATCGCTTTGGAATTCTATGATTGGAGCTGGGTTTCCGTAGGTGGTGTTTGGGAATGCAATTGGCGCTGCCCAACGAACTGCGTTGGTAATGACTTGCTGGATTTCCTTTTGATGATAAATCGGAAATACCTCATGTCCTGGACGGAAATAAAAGATCTTTCCTTTTCCGCGGTGATAACAGCAGCCGCTGCGGAATACTTCGCCACCTTCAAACCAACTGATAAAAACTAACTCGTCCGGTTGTGGAATATTAAAATGCTCGCCGTACATTTCTTCATGCGGAATCATAATCTTTTCCTCTAAACCTGCTGCAATCGGATGGCTTGGATCGATTACCCAGAGAATTTCCTTTTCTCCGTCTTCCCGCCATTTTAACATACCGGAATTGGTGCCGCAAATTTTTTGGAAAATCTTGGAGGCATGACCGGAATGAAGGACAATTAAGCCCATTCCTGCCTGTATCCGCTTGTGTACCCGTTCCACGATCTCATCCTGTACTCGTTCGTGCGCCATATGTCCCCACCAAATCAGCACATCGGTATTGTCTAATACCTCTTCGGTTAAACCATGCTCCGGCTGCTCTAAAGTAGCTGTCTTTACATCCATTCCGGCTTCCTTTAAAAATCCGGCGATACAACCGTGTATGCCCTCCGGATAAACCGCTGCTACCTCCGGAAACTGCAGCTCGTGTAAATACTCGTTCCATACCGTTACTCGAATTCCCATATTTTTCTCCTATTTTGAGTTCCGTCTCTTTTATTTTGAGTTCCGCTTCTTCATTTCAGCCCCCCTTTAGACGGGAGAGAAATCCTGCCGCAAAGAAACGCGTCAGTATTTCCTCCCAGGGGGCTTCCATTACGAAGCTGTTTTGAGTCCATACAAGATGGGCTTAGTTCCGTTTGAGGGCTGTTATCCTTTTACTGCGCCTTCCATCAGCCCCTGGCGCATGAATTGTTTTTGGAAAATGATAAAAATGACGATGACTGGAATGATAACGATGACCGAGGCGGCGAACATGAGACCGTATTCGGTTGTATGCTGTCCGCGGAATAACTGCAAGGCTACGGAAAGCGTCCGTTTTTCCTCGGTTTTGATAAAGGTCAAAATGTTGAATAAATCACTCCAGTAGCCGTTGAAGGCAAAAATCGCCGAGGTTCCGATGGCTGGTTTGCAAAGCGGAATGATGCAGTGCGTCAATACCTGGAAGCGGGATGCGCCGTCCAAAAACATGGATTCTTCTAATTCCTTCGGAACGCTTTCAAAAAATCCACGGTAGAAGAAGGTGTTACCCGCTACGCAGGTACCGCCCCAAAGCAGCAGCACACCCGCATAGTTATCAATCAGCTTGAGTCCGTTTAATACGGTATATTGAGAAATCAAGGCTAATTGTGCCGGAACCATCATTGTTAGTAAAAATATGTTAAAAATTGCTTCCCGCCCTGGAAATTTAAATCGGGCAAAGCTGTAAGCCATAGAAACCGAAATAACTACGTTGACCACCAGCCCGCCTACCGAAATAACCAGAGTGTTTAAAAAATAACGGGAAAAGTTGTTTGCCGTCCAGACCTTTGCATAATTTTCCACGAACAATGGCAGTTTCGGGAAAATGACCGGTATGTCCGGCAAGACGCCTCTGATATCCATAAAGGAAGAAGATATCATGGATAAAAACGGCGTCAGACAGATCACTGCCAGCAAAATCAAAATAACATGAATCACGATCTGGGCAGCCGTTCTGCTCTTTTTCATAATGCCGCCCCTCCTTTCACGTATCCTGCCCGTAGCGCAGGAAGCGCTTGAGGCACATCGCGGTAGTAAATACAAAAATACCCATCATCAGACCGCAGGCAGCCGCATAACCGAATTCAAAGTAGCTGAATGCCCTGGTATAAATGTAGTTCATCATAACGTCTGTCGTTCCGACCGGATCCCCCTTGGTCAACAGGAAGACCTGAATAAAAATGTTCATCGCCCCGTTGATCAGGTTGATTAACAAGTAAAAAGTCGTCCCGCGTACGCTTGGCAGCGTAATATAGAAAAACTTTTCTACCGACGAAGCTCCGTCGATTGTCGCCGCCTCATACATATCCTTGGAAATCCCCTGCAGAGCCGCCGTATAGATGATCATGACCCAGCCAAACCCTTTCCAGATACTGAAAATCCAAATGACCCAGTTTCCTGTCCAGGTTTCCTTTAACCAGGCTAACGGCTCCTTTAAAATATGCAGCTTCATCAGAATAAAATTGACCAAGCTTCCGTTATCCGGCTGGAAAATGTAATCAAAAATATTTGCCACCACAACCCAATCGCAAATAACCGCAATATAAAAAATAATTTTATAAATGTTTTTGCCGAATTTCAGGTTATGTATCATCACCGCTACCAACAGACCCAGCACCATCTGCCCTGGTACCGTCACTAGAACAGCCAACAAGTTATTCCGAAAGGCAATCCAAAAATAATACGCATCCGATCCATGCTCTTTGATTCCGGTAAACGCCCGTTTGAAATTTTCAAAGCCGACAAACGGATTTTCCGAGCCTGGCATAATGCTGTAATCCGAAAAGGCAATATAAATATTCTTTAGCTGCGGATAAAGGACAAATACGACAAACAAGACCAATCCCACAGAAAGAAACGGCAGTACCGCCAGCCATTGACGCAAACCCTTTCGAAACCGTACCGCCAACGAATCTTTTTTCACAGGCAACCTCCATTCCAAGCCAGCGAGCAGGCGTGCAAAGTTTTATCTTGTTTGGATTTCAGTTGCACGCCGCTTTATCCCTAGCTCTTTTTCGTAGCGTTATTATTCTGCCAATAAAGCGTCTGCTTCTCCTGCCAGCTTATCTAACGCCGCTTTTGGTTCTGCCTCATGACGCAGGCAGCTTTCAAACAATTTGTTCAACTTATCCGACATCTTTTCCCAGTTCGGATGCGGAGTTCTGGATACGGCTGTCTCTAACTGCTGTACGTATACGTCCATGTTTTCTACCGCCATAACCTCTTCCGAGTTCGCGTATTCTTTGATCGTCGGAATCAAACGTCCGCCGCCTAACGCCTGCGCTTTCTGCGCAAATTCGCCTAAGAGGAAACGGGCAAATACCCAACTTGCTTCCTGGTTCTTTCCACTGCTGAACATACAAAGATCCTCGCCGCCGACTACAGTAACGGAACCGCCGTCGCCTGCCGGAAGCATTCCGGACTGTACTTTTGCAATATCTTCCTCTTTATTGTTGGTATAGAACCATGGTCCCTGATAACTAAACAGATAATTTCCACGGAACAGACCGTTTGCTACATCCGGTTTTCCGCCCATCGTAGCAGGTCCTAAAATACCTTCGTCGTACCATTTTACAATCGTCTCTAACGCTTTTACACTGGCGTCGCTGTTCATATAGCCGGTCGCCTTTGTAAAGTCCTCGTTGGTATAGTGTCCGCCCAGAGAATAAAACAGAGGAGCCAGCGCCCAGGTATTGGCGCCTTCTGCAGAAAATAAATACTGTCCTTCTCCCAGCTTATCCTTTAAAGCCAGTACCTCGTCATAAGTAGTCGGCAATTCGGAAATTTGAAGTTGATCCAATAACGTCTTACTCCAACAGCCACCCAGACAGTTCGTATTTAACGGCACGCCGTAATACTTTCCATCGTAATAATTCGTGCTTAAAGGTCCCTCAAAAAATTGGTCTTTCAGCTCTGCAAACCCTGGTAAATCGTCTACCGGAACCAATGCCCCCATCTTAGCAAATTCGGAAATCCAGATAATATCCATCCGCATCAAATCCGGCGCTGTACCACTGGAAACACCCTGGATAATCTGCTGCTTTAAGCCGTCGTACGGCATACGAACCAGCTTAACATGGATCTTTGGAAACTGTTTCTCAAATTCCGGTACGATTTCTTCTTTTAATACTTTCTCTTCGGCATCCCCGTGCGTATGCCAATAAGTAATCGTTACCTCATCCCCGTCATAGGTCAGACCGCTATCTCCCGCCGTATCCGGCGCTTCTCCTTCGTCTCCCTTTGCCGTATCCCCGCCTGTGTTTGTAGGCTGTGTGTCATCCTTCTTTGGTTCCTTTCCGCCTGAACTGCAGGCTGCTAAGGAAAATAGCATTGTTAGCGCCATAATCAATGCTAAGCATTTTCCCATGCTTCGTTTCATAACTGATTCCTCCTCCTGGAATTTATTTTGTTACGTAATTTTTTCTCGTTCAAAGCGTAATAATTTACGTAACTTATTTTATTTACGCTCTTTTGTTACGCTTTGATTGTACTCGCTTTTTCGTTCTATGTCAAGTATTTGTTTGTGATTTTTTCTATTTTTTTATTTTATATTTTGTATTTCTTTTATAAAATATACAACAGTATTACGTATTACTGCTTCGTTGTTTATATAAATTCTTAGGTAAACAACGTAATTTTTACCACTAAAACCAGGATTTTTTCTATTTCTTCTTGTTTCGTTTTTCCTATTTTCCCATGTTCCATATAAGCCGTATATCGCCTTCTTCTAATCCTCTGCAACTACGTTTCAATAAAAGTTCCTCCCTGCAGAATTCTAGCAACGAGCGCGGTTGCCGGACGGCAACATCTTCCATTCGCGCGAGTGCGCATCCTGCCCGGAGGGCTTTTGTATGATAGGGAAGTTCGGAGAACTTTCCTATCATATAAAAAAGAACGTATAGATGAATTGTCTATACGCTCTTCTATTTTGTATTTCTATTTTATTAGATAGTTCAACGTAACGTTATTAAAGCGGCAGCACCATAAAAATATCCTCTGCATAAGTCCCGTCGTCGTATTTATTTGCGTTGGGAATTCGACCACATTCTTGAAATCCCAGGCTTTCATATAGATGATAGGCTCTTTCATTGCCGCCTACTACCGTCAGTTCCGCCTGTTCAAATCCCTGCGCTTTGATTTCCTGTAGAAGTCTTTGCAACATCAATCTCCCTAATCCAAACCCGGTATATTTCTGAAACAACGCAATACCGACTCCGGCGCGGTGCTTTGCCCGTCTGCTTCCTGCTTTACTCGTAAAAGAACAATTTCCCGCATAGTCCCCGTCTACAAATGCCACGATCAAAAGCGCGTCTTTTGCCTCGTTATGATCTTTGATAAACTGTTCCTCCTCTTCCTGCGTATACGTGATTTCATCAGGTTCCGACATCAAAAACCTGGTTTCTTTTGTAACGGTTTTTAAATAATCCACAAGCATCTGTGCCTCGTCTAATCTTGCGCTGCGAAGCACAATCTCTTTTCCTTTTAACGAATATCGTTCCTCTGCTAATCTCATTCGTCATCTCTCCTTTTCTCTCATATAAATCATATCCCAATAAGTCAGTTCCGGTACAGAGAAGATCAGATAATGCCCTGTTTCATCCTCTCCTGCTTCAAATTCTAATTCCTGGCTTCTGCCACCTTCTATTGAAAACGAAGCCAGCCTGACTTCTTTTATATCCCGTTTTGTATAATACTTCACGACAAAATCTGCCGCCTCTCTCGGCGCTGGTTTTTCTCCGTATTCATCCCGCCAGGCACTGTCTGTCCCCAGCAGATTGATCAGGTGGAGCAGCTCATAAGTTCCGTCTGTCTTGGTATATGTCCAGATCGTATCATACTGCCCGTCCGGGCTGGTCGGATAACCCTCTATCACCACAGTATGTTCTTCTGGTTCCTGCCCGTCCCGCAGCAGATTTTCATACGCTACCGTAAAATCTGCCAGCTTCTCCATCTGCCGCTCCAATTCCTCTCCCATCGGAATCGTATCATCCGGATAATACTCCCTATGCAGCATACGACTTCCGTTTCCCAGTTCCAGTCTGGAACCGCCCGCGGCATAAACTGCGGCGTCGCATAACAATACGCCTGGTAAATTCATCGTCGCTTTGGTATTGTTATAGTTGATATACGCCTTGACTACCAGGGATTTCCCTTTACCGTCAAAGGAGTATGGCTTACTTTCCTCTCTGGCTCGTTCTACCTCTGCCGCCAGGGAAGCATAGGTTATATAAGGTACTCCGTTCCGGTCGTTGTCCCATGGCCAAAACTCGGTATACAACACGTCGGCTGCGCTGGTATTGGCTTGCTCTATCCCCTGCGCGCCTACCGGGTTAAAGGAAAGATAATGCTCTCCCAGCGCTTGTTTCGCCTCTTTTAAAAACTGCCGGTAGGTTTCCTTGACCTCATAGATCGGTTCTCCCTTCTCGTCTGTTCCCAAAGGATTCCCCGACGCATCCGTCATTCTTCCCCAGTCGCCTACGGTATCCCCATGCCAGCCGTCAAACTCCAATATCTCAAAAACCTGGTTCTGTTTGGAAAAAATATACTCCTGCCATTCCGGGTTTAGGGGGTTCATAAAATACAGATTGCCGTTTCCGGAAGGAGATTGCCCCATAGAAAAGGAAAAGGCTCCGCTTCCCCGATCGTTCTCCGGAGCGAAAAAAAGCTGCCAGGCAGCTCCCTTACCTGGTTTTCCGTCTGCGGTTTCCACAAAGCTGTCTGTCCCTGCATAGATCATGTTGTAAGCCATATTGATCATATTTCGCTCCTTTGCCGCTTTTAGATAACGCTTTATGGTTTCTCCATAGATCGTTCTTCCTGACCAGTCCTCCCACACGCCAGGCGCTTCCTTGGTGGCAGAAGGTGGCAAAGGTTCGTGGTGCAAGGCATGCCAGTCATAATATTCTATCGCGTTGATATGATACCGATTCATCCGGGCAATTTTTTCCTCCGTCTCCTCCTGCTCTCCATACTGACAAACATAACCGTAACGAGGGAATTTCACCCAACTGGAAGAAACGTCTACTCCTATTGTCTCACTGGCAAAAATCCTGCCTTTCTGATCGGATAATCGCACCTCCAGCAAATATCCCCGGTAATCCTCTTTTGGCGGATGCCAGGACAAGGATAGGGATTTGCGCTCCCCTGCCTCAAGCGACAGACTTTCCTGGCTGCTATCGACAGACTCTCCTAAAAAATAAGCTTCTACGTCCAGCCGCATATGTTCCGCACGCTTTTTTGCCTCATTGCAGATTGTTACGGATAAGACTACCTCCTCCCCCGGAGCATAGCGGGCTTTATCGGTTCCCTCTATGGTAAGCGTCTGTTTGATATCTGCTTCTCTCCCTCTGTCCCTGCTTTCTAACTGACGGTAGCCGATAAACAGCAACGCCAGGATTACCGCTGCCGTTCCTCCTGCTATCAAGCCTGCTGCCAAGCGTCCTTTCTTACCCTTTTGTTTCATATTACCATTCCTCTTCCAATACATTCAAGAACGCCTCCAGCGTTCTTGTGGCGGCGTGCGGGTCAGCTTTGCTGACAGTATTCCGATCCGCACGCCTGCCATCCGCCGGAGGCATATCAGATGGGGGATTGAATCCCGCCACTGATACAAGCAAGTTGCTCACCGCCTATAGAGGCGGGAGTCATATCCTATCTGATATAGGGGCTTTCCTTCTTTCTTCTGGCATAGATCTGTTCCAATTCCTCTATGATTTCTTTTTTCTCATGACAAAATACCGTATCATGACTTAACAGGACATACCTTGCACGAAGCCCTTTTAATACCTGAATTTCTTCTTTTAAAAGCTGGGCGTTGTATACCGGCTTTACAACTGCTTCTTTCGACTTTTCTACCGGCACTTTTTTCCTTGTACAATAAGTCGCATCTCCTAAAAACGCATACTCCTCCACTTCCAACAGCAGTGATCCTTTGGCATGACTGGATGGAAGCGGCACCAGATGAAACGACAGCCCATCTTCTATCGTCCGTTCCCGTTCTACCACCATTCCGCTTTTGGTATATCCATAGGTATTGGCTCCCTGATATAGCTCTCTATGAGAAATCTGCTTCCAATTTGCGATATGATCCGGATGGAAATGCGACAACACCAGGATTTTTTCTCCTGGGAGGTTTTGTAAAAAAGTGGCAACTTCCTCGCTGTTCCCCACGTCAAACAGCCAGGTATAACACGCTCCCTTTATGATGCCGACATCGGCAGAAAGCGGCTGCTCACTTGCTTTGATATAAGAAATTTGACTGGTCAGTGAAATAGGCTCTGGCGTCATCTTGTTACCTCCTTTTTTCTGCTTCCACTTTTCTTCCGGCAGTCAGAAGCCCTGCTATGATAAATACTCCCAAAAGACCTGGTTACTTACATCCCGCCCATACTGGGTCAGCCGTATCCTGCCATCCTTTTGCTCTATTAACCCCATACGCTCCTGTCTGGTCAATACCGTTCCGTATACTTGCCAAAGACGTTGCCCAAAAGCCTGGTAAAATGCTTCTTCCTGGATACCCTCTGTCATCCGCAGTCCTAAAAACATCATCTCTGCCATCTGATCCGGAACGGAAAGAGGTTCTATTTCCTGCCAGACGCTACTTTCTGCCGTTTTCCTGGTGCTGTCTGCTTCTGTCGGAGTCCACCATTGCAGATACTTTTCCAAATCCTCCTGATTTTTCCAGCGTACCTCACCCCAAAAGGAGGATGCACCCAGGCCCAGACCCAAATAGGGGATACGCTGCCAATAGGAGCTGTTGTGCCGGCACTCATACCCCGGTCTGGCATAATTGGAAATTTCATAGCGATACAGTCCGATTCTCTTTAAATAATCCTCTGTCATCTCATACATCCGGCGTTCCGTATCTTCATCCGGCAGCAGGAAAGCTTGTTTGCCGGTTTCATACAACTGGTAAAACGGCGTGCCTTTTTCCAGAATCAGACTATACGCAGAAATATGTTCCGGCTGCAGCGTTCCTACTTTTTTTAAAGTATCCTCCCAGGAAGCCAACGTCTGCTCTGGAAGCGCCGACATCAGATCGATATTCAGGTTGTCAAATCCTGCTCTTCTGGCAGCCTGAAAATTTTCCAAAAATACTTCCCAGGTATGGATTCGTCCCAGACGCTCCAACTCCGTATTTTGCGCGGACTGCAGCCCTATGCTCAAACGGTTGATTCCTGCCTGGCGATAGGCAGTCAGTTTCTTTGGCGTCAGCGTACCAGGATTTGCCTCCATTGTAATTTCCGCATCTTTTGTCAGTGGATATTGCTGTTTTATTTCGTCTAATATCCGTCCGATTTGCTCTCCGCTTAGCAGGCTCGGCGTTCCTCCGCCAAAAAATACCGTCGGAACCCGTACCTGTTGCTTTTTTATAGAGGGGATTCCTGTCCAGGCAGGGATTTCCGCCCGAATTTCCTGGCAAAGCGCCTCTACGTACCTCTCTATCTTGTCTGCGGTAAGCCTGTTCGTCTCTTTTTTGCCACAGGCTTCTCCCACCGGAAAGGACAGAAAATCACAATAGCCGCATTTTTGCACGCAAAAAGGGATATGAATATAAATCCCCATTCGCTGTGGTTCCTCCATATTCCTATCCCTCCCATCTTTTGCTGTCAACAACTGCCCAGTCGTGCTAATGGCTTACGCCTCTGACTTTTATCCCCGATAGGTTTTCTTCTTTTCGGATCAATCATCGTCCAGCTTGAGTACGCTCATAAACGCCTTTTGCGGAATCTCTACGTTCCCTACCTGGCGCATCCGCTTCTTTCCTTCCTTTTGCTTTTCTAAAAGCTTTTTCTTTCTGGTAATATCTCCGCCGTAACACTTTGCCAAAACGTCCTTGCGCATCGCCTTAACGGTTTCTCTGGCAATGATTTTGCTGCCGATCGCCGCCTGGATCGGGATTTCAAAGAGCTGACGCGGAATTTCCTCCTTTAGCTTTTCGCACATCCGCCGTCCTCTCTCATATGCGCTTTCTCCATGGACGATAAAGGAAAGGGCATCCACGGTTTCCCTATTGATTAAGATATCCAGCTTGACCAAATCAGACTGCTGATAACCTTTTAACTCATAGTCAAAGGAAGCATAGCCTCTGGAACGGGATTTTAGGGCGTCAAAAAAGTCATAAATGATCTCGTTTAACGGCAGATCGTACTTTAGAAGCGCCCTGGTTTCCTCCATATATTCCATCCCCAAATAAACACCGCGCCGTTCCTGGCACAGTTTCATAATCGCGCCTACAAATTCTGTTGTCACCATGATTTCCGCCGAGACAATAGGTTCCTCCATATATTCGATCTCGGAAGGGTCCGGAAGATTTGTCGGGTTGGTGATTTCTACCACTTCCCCGTCCGTCTTATACACTTTATAAATAACGCTTGGCGCAGTCGTCACTAAATCAAGGTCATATTCCCGCTCTAAGCGTTCCTGGATAATCTCTAAATGCAGCAGCCCTAAAAAGCCGCAGCGGAAACCAAACCCCAGCGCCACGGAAGTCTCTGCCTCAAACTGAAGCGCAGCGTCGTTTAGCTGCAGCTTGTCCAGAGCGTCCCGCAAATCCTGGTATTTGGCGCCGTCCGCCGGATAAAGCCCGCAGTATACCATCGGCGTTACCTTTTTATAGCCTGGAAGCGGCTCGGCGCATGGGTGGTTCGCATCTGTCACCGTATCGCCTACTCTTGTGTCTTTGACATTTTTCAGGCTGGCGGTAATGTAGCCAACCATTCCTGCCGAAAGCTCCTCACACGGGAAAAACTGCCCGGCGCCAAACGTTCCGACTTCGACGACTACCTCCTCGGCTCCGGTCGCCATCATACGGATTTTGGTTCCCTTCCGTACGCTTCCTTCCATAATACGGCAAAAAATAATCACACCTTTATAGGAATCGTATAAAGAATCAAAAATCAAAGCCTGAAGCGGGTTGTTCCGCTCACCTCCCGGCGCCGGGATCTGGATGACAATCCGTTCTAATACCTCCTCAATGTTGATTCCGTTTTTCGCAGAAATCAACGGTGCATCCTGCGCTTCCAGTCCGATAACATCCTCAATCTCATCCTTTACCCGTTCCGGCTCGGCGCTTGGCAGATCGATTTTGTTGATTACCGGTAAAATTTCCAAGTTGTGATCCAAAGCCAGGTAGACATTGGCTAACGTCTGCGCCTCAATTCCCTGGGCAGCGTCTACCACAAGGATCGCTCCTTCGCAGGCAGCCAGGCTCCGCGACACTTCATAATTAAAATCCACATGCCCCGGCGTATCAATCAGGTTGAAAATATACTCTTCTCCATCCTGCGCTTTATAGACGACTCGTACGGTCTGAGCCTTGATGGTGATTCCTCTCTCTCTTTCTAACTCCATATTGTCCAACACCTGATTTTGCATTTCACGGCTGGTCAAAAGCCCTGTTTTTTCAATAATACGGTCTGCCAACGTCGATTTACCATGGTCGATATGGGCTATAATACAAAAATTTCTGATTTTACTTTGATCGATATGCGGCATAATTTCTATACTCCTCTTACTTTTTTCTATTTCTTATCACTCTAACAACAAACGCTTTCGGCTGTAATCCCAAACAGACGCTCGGTATTTGCTCTGGCATGTTCGATGATTTCCTGTTCGGATACTTTTTTATAAATCGCTAACTCCCTCGCTACGTACACAATGTTTTGCGGAACATTCGTTCGCGCCAACCCCGGTACGTTTCGTGGCGTCAGATACGGCGCGTCTGTCTCAAGCAGCAGCCGTTCAAGCGGCAGCGCAGCTACCGCCTCCCGCAGCTCTTTCGCCCGTCGGTCATCGCAAATCCAGCCGGTAATACCGATAAAAAATCCTAATTCCAAATATTGTTCTAACGTCGCGCGGTTTCCGGTAAAACAATGCACCACTGATTTTTTACAGATATCGCTATGCTTTTTAAAACGGCGGACGAATTCCTCGGAAGCGCTCCTTTCATGTAAAAACAGCGGTTTATTACACTTTTCTGCAAGTACGATATGCTTTTCCAGGCAGCGGATTTGATTCTCCTTCGTTGAAAACATACGGTCATAATCCAATCCGCACTCTCCTACCGCTACTATTTTTGGATTTTCCGTAAGGATTCGCTCGATTTCTTCAAAATCCTCCTTTTTCGCAGAATCGGCATTATGCGGATGGATTCCTGCAGTTCCATAAGCCGCGTGGTTTTTCACAAACGCATTGATTTTTCTATTTTCCTTTGGATCGGTTCCTGTCAGAATACAGGCTATGCCTGCCGCCTCTGCGTCCTGGAGTATCTTTTCCGGATCGGGAAACTGTCTGCCGAACAGATTTAATCCAATATCATAATAAACTGTCTTCATTCCTTTTCCTCTCTTTTCTCCCATTTTGTTTCCTTCCAAATCATTATCTCTATCATACGAAAAAAGCAGGTTGCTGTCAATATACTCTTGATTTTATGGCAAAAAAGAGCTACAATTATATCAATACCATATTATCTAGTAATGAAAACTATAAAGGAGTGTTCTTATGCCGGATTATCAGATTATTACAGACGGTTCCTGCGACCTTGGGACAGAAATCGCCAAACAACACGATATTCACGTCGTACCGTTTTATGTTTCCTTTGACGGAGAAAAATACCAAAAGGAGCTAGAGGAAGTTAGTGTACGGGATTTTTACCAGCAGATGGTCGATCATCCAAAGCTTTTCCCAAAATCCTCGCTGCCGTCTATCGAGGACTATATCGAAGCTTTCCAGGTCTACGCCGCTAAAGGAATCGATATCATTTGTATCTGTATTACCACCAAATTCAGCGGCTCCTATAACTCTGCCCGGAACGCTGCCGAGCTTGTGCGGGAGGAATATCCTTCGATACGGATTACGGTGATTGATTCCACTGTTGAAGATCGGAAGAGCACACGTCTGAACTCCAGTCAC
>CAJUFW010000068.1 GCA_910585655.1 uncultured Lachnospiraceae bacterium | reverse complement strand
AAGTCAAGTATTTGAACTACCTGACCGGGATTGCCAACCGCTATCAGACAGAGGGAGATTGAGGCGGCGTTCCTGTCGGAACTGGACGCAGAGGGAATTTTTCCGAATCTGAAGGAAAAGGTGAAAAAAGGCGAGTTACTAAGCGATGAAGAACTGATGGAGTTTATTATTCTCCCGCTTTCTTATCGGAAGAGAGAAGAGAAGGAGCAAAAATTGAAAGAAACTGTGGAACTGGCAGTACAAGTATCAGATCGGCAGCAACAGGTGTTTATTTTGTCAGGAATGTTGGTGTTTGCCGATAAAGTAATTGACCAGGAGACAGCAAAGAGGATAAGGAGGACGATCGAAATGACGCAAGTGGCAAGAATTTTTGAGGAAGAAAAGCTGGAGGCATTGAGAGAAAGAACAGCACAAGTGACAGCGCAAGTAACAGAGCAAGTGACAGCACAGGTGACAGAACAGATGGTGATGAAACTGTTGGAACGTGGTGATACCATAGAGGAGATTATTTCTATTGTGCCAAATTATTCCCCAAGTGATGTGGAGGCGGTAAGAGCAAAGTTGAGGGGAGCGAAAGATTGATAAAAGTATCTTTCTAAAAAGAGGAGGGGAAGATGGGAACAGAAGAGATTGCTTATCAAAACAAAGATATCACCAGTAAGTTTCTGGCGGAACACCTGAAAGGAAAATCTTTTCGGGTGTATGGATTGGATTTACCGGAAATCAAAGAGGTAAGACCAACAAATATTCCTGTTGTACAGGCTAATGAGCTGCGGATGGATAACCTGTTTGAGTTGGAGGACGGAACGGTAGCGATTGTAGACTATGAAAGTGATTATGAGGAAGAAGATAAGATAAAATATTTGGGCTATCTGATTGGCGTTGCCAGAAGATACCAGGAGAACCGGGAGCTATGCCCTCAATTACGGATGATTGTGATTTATACTGGGGATATTAAGAGACAAACCGTATCCTGTCGGTATGATATCGGGGCGCTTCAGATGGGGATTGAGGCGGCTTTCCTAGCGGAGCTGGATTCAGAAGGAATTTTGCCAGAATTACGAGAAAAGGTAGCGAGGAAAGAACTGTTAAACGATGAGGAACTGATGAAGTTTATCATTCTGCCCCTTTCTTATCAAAAGAAAGAAGAGAAGGAGCAGAAGCTGAAAGAGGTTGTGGGATTAGCCACGCAGATTCAAGATCGAGAGCAGCAAATATTTACGTTGTCAGGGTTATTGGTATTTGCCGATAAGATTATGGATCGGGAGACAGCGAAACGAATAAGGAGGGCGATCGAAATGACACAGGTAGCGATGATTTTTGAAGAAGAAAAACAAGACGCATTACAGGAAGCCGCAAAGAGGTTTGAGAAAGAAAAGCAGGAAGCAATCAGGAGGCGGACGGAGCAGATTGTAGTTAAAATGCTAAAACGGGGAGATGCTGCAGAAGAAATTGTTTCTATTGTATCAAATTATTCTTTGGAGGACGTGGAGGCAGTAAGGGAGAGGCTGGAAAAAGAGGAAAATGATATGTGACCATAAAAGAAAAGCCAAGACCTGGTAGAAACCGGAACTGTCTTGGCTTTCTGTTTTTTAAAATTCCTGTAAGAGACGCTTTTTTAAGGCGGCTTTTGCCCGTTGCAGCCGTTTTCTAGCTACATCGCCGGAAAGCCCGAGTAGCTCTGCGGCTTTTCCGACTTTAAAGCCGTTTAGATAGACCATATCCAAAATTTCCTGATGCTCCTCTGTCATCGTAGACAAAAGATCGTGAAGATGATCGGACATTTCCTGGTCTAATATAATAGACTCCGGCGTTTCCGTATTGGGCGGGAACATTTCTGCCATTTCATCGTCTAATGTTGGGATTTCTTTTGACATTTCCTTTCGCATAGTCAGGGCAACATTTCGTGCTACCTTGGCTACAAAGCCTCTGGTTCGTAAAAGATCAGATTCATCGATCTTATGCAGGTTGCGGATAATCTTTAAAGAAGCTTCCTGTACGGCGTCGTCTGCCATCCAATAATCGCCAAGGACGGCGTTGGCTGCCAGATACATAGCGGCGCGATGAGTGGTATAAATCCGTAAAAATTTTTCCCGGTCTTCTTGGTCGTCCATAAATAGGTCATAAGTCAGCATGTGTTTTCCCCCGTTCTCTTTTGTGAAAATGTGTCGTTTGTATTGTTCGTTTTATTAGGTAAGATACGTTTGGTATCTCAATTAGGAAAACGAACCAATATGTAAGTGCAGCAGGAGTAAAGAAGTGTGATTTTATTGATCGGAAAGATCTTCCATTCGTTTTTTAGTGGCAAATCGCTGCTGATCTTTGTCAAATTTGATCTCCCAGTGGATGACAAAGGTCAGGATAGCACGGAGTACAATGATAGCGGCAAGTACGTACATTTCATCGATCTCACGTGTGATAACCGTCTTTAAAATCTCACCGCCCATCTTGAATTCCAACGCGAGCGCCAGTGTTTCGGCAAATCCCAGCTTCAATTCTGTGTTTTCGGAATGAAATCCGGAACGGACATATTTGTAGAAACTAGAAAGAGCGCCTACTGCTACAATAAATACCCCCATTAGCTCCAATAATGGAATCATGTGATCGATGATTAAAACTAAAATATGCTCTAAAAATTCTGCAACCATAAAATACCCTCTCTTCCTTAATCTGATAGGAGTAAAACACTACTTTCAAACGAATCCTCCTGCTGATATCTTGATTTGTTTGGGGCAGGTCTTGTCCTATCGGTTCCATTAGGTATAGTATACATGTTGTACGTAGAAAATACAAGTAAAAAGACAAGAATTCGTCATAGATTCTATCAAAGCGATTCATTCTATGATTTTCTCTTGACAAACAAAGAAGCAGCCTGTATATTGATAAAGGAATAAGATTGTATTTTGGTATCCATGTATACAATTTAATTAAGAACGTTAGAATAAACGATAAAAGAAACATTGGAAAGGAAGGAATAACTTATGGAAAAGAAACCGTTTGTAAGCAAAGAACAGATAGAGGAAATCGTAAAAACTTACCCGACTCCGTTTCATCTTTACGATGAGAAAGGAATTCGGGAAAACGCCAGAAAGCTCCGTCAGGCGTTTTCTTGGAATCCAGGTTTTAAGGAATATTTTGCAGTAAAGGCGACACCGAACCCGTTTATTTTAAAAATTTTACAGGAGGAAGGGTGTGGTACGGATTGTTCTTCTCTGACAGAGCTGATGCTTTCAGAAGCGGTTGGAATTACGGGAGAAGAGGTGATGTTTTCCTCGAATGTCACACCGGCAGAGGAATATCAGAAAGCCAGTCAGATGGGAGCGATTATCAATCTGGATGATATTACTCATATTGAATTTTTAAGAAAAACTGCCGGAATACCGAAAAAGATTTGCTGCCGTTATAATCCTGGCGGCGTATTCCAGATCAGCAATGACATTATGGACAACCCTGGAGAGGCGAAGTATGGGTTTACAACAGAACAGATTCTGGAAGGTTTCCGGCAGCTAAAGGAGCTGGGGGCGGAAGAGTTTGGAATTCATTCGTTTTTGGCAAGCAATACGGTGACAAATGACTATTATCCGATGTTAGCAAGACAGCTTTTTACATTGGCAGTTCGTCTGAAAAAAGAGACAGGAGCGCATATTACTTTTATCAATCTGTCAGGCGGAATCGGAGTGGCGTACCATCCGGATCAAGAGCCAAATGATATCCTGGCGATTGGAGAAGGCGTGCGCTTAGCTTATGAAGAAATCTTGGTTCCGGCAGGAATGGATGATGTGGCAATTTTTACAGAGCTGGGGCGGTTTATGCTGGCGCCATATGGATGCCTGGTAACGCAGGCTGTCCATGAAAAGCATACGTATAAAGAATATATCGGGGTAGACGCCTGTGCGGTGAACTTGATGCGCCCGGCAATGTATGGAGCTTATCATCATATTACCGTATTGGGAAAGGAGAAGGAGCCATGCTTGTTTCAATATGACGTAACGGGATCTCTTTGTGAAAATAATGACAAATTTGCCATTGATCGAATGCTTCCAAAAATAGAAATCGGAGATTATCTGGTGCTGCATGATACGGGCGCGCATGGTTTTTCCATGGGCTATAACTATAACGGAAAGCTGCGTTCGGCAGAGCTGCTTCTAAAAGAAGATGGCAGGATAGAGCAGATCCGTAGGGCGGAAACACCAAAGGACTATTTTGCAACATTTGACTTTTCAGGGCTTTCACTCTAAAGTTTTCTAAAGCCCTGCCGATACATATTACAGAAACAAAAACCAATGCAGCAGTGATTGTTGCAGGCCGCTACAGAATTGCAGAGCAGAAGCGAAGCAGGGCTGACGGGGCTAGGGAACTTTTTTCCAAACGGTTCCTTAGAGGGTTTGTGAAGGACAAGACAATAAAAAAGGAAGGTTGCAGGTGATTTGTATGAGGATTGATACCTTTAATAAGATCAGTCAGGTATATCAGACCAGCAAACCCAAAAAGACATCAGGGAGTGTGACGGAGGGCAGCCGGGATTCGCTGGAGCTGTCGCGGGCAGGAAATGATTTTGTGTTCGCGAAAGCTGCTGTACAAGCGGCTCCGGATATCAGGCAGGATAGAGTAGACGCTATCAGGCAGCAGCTTGCAAGCGGAACCTATTCCGTAAGCGGGCAGGATATCGCAGAGCGTTTGGTAGAACGCTACCTGGATCTGAAGGCATAGGGCTGCGCGTGACCATAGGAACCAAAGCTTCCGCAGGTATGGGATTTTGGTTCCCAGGGGACGGCAGTTCTGAAAAGAGAAAGGCAGAGGAGAGAAGTGGCGAGCTTAATCGAAGAACTGACTCAGACTTTGGAAGAAGAATCTGCGATTTATGAGGATTTGATTCCATTGGCAGAGAGGAAAACGCAGGTAATTGTGGCAAATGACCTCCAGGCTCTGCAATCCATCACCGAACAAGAACAGTCAGCAGTTGACCGTATCGGTGCATTGGAACGCAAGAGACAAGAGGTCATTGTCAATATTGGGATCGTGTTGAACCGGAACCCTTCTACTCTGGATTTTCGGACGCTGATAGCGATATTAGAAGGGCAGGAGGCAGAGCAGGATGCTCTAAGACGCCTGCACGATCGACTCCGGCAGACCGTAGGACGGCTGTCGGATATCAATAAAAGAAACAAAGCACTGATACAACAATCCCTGGAAATGATCGAATTCAATATGAATTTTATTCAAAGCACATGGATGTCACCTGGGATGAGCCAAGCAGGAAGCCAATATGGCAAAAGTGCATCAGAAGTACAGATGTCGGCTTCGCAGACAGGGATGTTTGACGCGAAGCAATAAGAAGCTGCAAAATAGCAAGGAAGAGGTGATACCATGGGCGGCTTATTTGGAAGTTTTTACGTTGGAGTATCTGGTCTTCAGGCAAGCCAAAATTCCCTTCATACTACATCACATAACGTTGTAAATGCGGATACGCCGGATTATACCCGTCAGCGTCTGGTACAAAATGACAGGGTTTACACCAATGTAGGGATGTATGGTTCCGGTACGAACCAGGTAGGAAAAGGAACGCTCATTGCTTCCGTCAACCAGATTCGGGACGTATTTTTGGATCAGGCATACCGCAGGGAATTTGGTCGTCAGGGATTTTATGAAGCGCAGTATGAGGCGATACAAGAGGTCGAGGAGTTATACGGTGAGTTAGAGGGAGTTCAGTTTCAAAATACATTGGAAAATCTTTGGAACTCCATGCAGGAGCTGGCAAAGGAGCCGGACAGCATTGTGACGAGAGCATCGTTAATCCAGTCTGCCGGAAGCTTTTTAGAGCGGGCAGACAGTATTTATAACCAATTGAAGCAATACCAGCAAAAGCTCAATACACAAGTAAAAAACAGTGTGGAACGGATCAACGAAATCGGTCATGAAATTCAGCATTTAAACGGGATTATCCGTTCGTGTGAGAGTACAACGGAAAATGCAAACGATTACCGCGACCAGAGAAATGCTCTGTTAGACGAGTTGGGAAAACTGGTTAATTATACCTATCACGAATATGATGATGGTATGGTGTCCGTCAATATAGAAGGAAGCATGTTTGTAACTGAAATCAATGTCAATGAAATTACATTGGAGGTCAGTGAAAACGAACTGCAGGTCTACCATCCGATTTGGGGAGACGGAGAACGTGTCTTTAACTTATCAGTGCCGTTTTCCTCCGAGGCGAATAACGATATCGGATTTTTAAAGGGACTTCTGCTTGCCAGGGGCGACGAAGTGGGAAACTATACGGATATCCCTGTAGAACCTGATATCCGGTATTATCAAGATGCCGAAGGGGAATGGGACGGGGACGGAGAAGAACAGTATTTGGCGGCGATGGCTAAATATGCACAGGACGTCGATCAGTATAATCTGACGACCGGACGTTCCGTGATTATGAATGTACAGGCGCAGTTCGATCAGCTTGTTCATGGGATGGTGACAAAGCTCAACGATATTTTAAGCCCGACGATTACAGGAATCTGGGACGAAGCCAGCGGGGAGATTACCTGGCGAGACCGCCTTGGCAATCCATTGCCGGAAGAGGATATTCCGCTGTTGGATGCCGGAGATTTTGCAGATTTTATCGGCGATCCGGATGCAGACCCGGACGACCCGGATGCCAAGAGCTATGTGACACCTCTGTTGGATGCCAATGGACAGCCGACGGGACGTTATATGATTAAGATTTTAGATACGAAGCATGCCCCGGCGGGAATTGATTCGGAACAGACCGTAGGCGAGGGATTGTTTAACCGAAAGTCTGAAAATCGTTTCTTACAGACAGAGGATACCTATACGATTTTTGAAGGCAGGGAAGAAGAACCGCTGTATATTTATGTGCCGGAGAATCAAAACGATCCGTACAGCATCTTTTCCTTGGGTGAGATTGAGTTAAACCCGGCTGTCCGGGATAACGTATCCAAGCTGCCGCTGAGCAGAAGCGCCGGTACGGGCGATTATGATATGAACATTGCAGAGGAATTGATCGCAGCCTGGGACGAGCGGTTTGCGACGCTTAATCCGAATACGCTGACAAAGAATAATTTCATGGAGTATTATACGGCGTTTACTTCGGATATTGCCAATACCGGACAGGTGTTAAAATCCATTATGGATAACCAGGAACTGACAACAGAAGGGGTAGACGATCAGAGGCAGCAGATTATGGGTGTTTCCTCGGATGAAGAGCTGACGTATTTGATTAAATTCCAACATTCTTACAATGCAGCATCTCGTTATATTACGGTAATCGATGAAATGCTGGAGCATATTTTGACACGTCTATAGAATTGGAGGAGGATGTATTATGCCAAACACATTTTTCGGGCTGAATATCGGGTATACCGGCTTAAACGTCCATCAGGGGGCGCTGCATACGACGGCTCACAATATTACTAATGCGGAGACGCAGGGCTATTCCAGGCAGTATTTAGCCAGACAGGCAGGGCAGGCAGTTCACGTATATTCCAGCTATGGTATGGTGGGAACCGGTGTGGTAGGAACAGGAGTTTATCAGATTCGGGACGCCTATTATGATGAAAAGTACCGCACGGCAAGAACCGTATATGGCGAGTATTACGGCAGAAGCTATTATATGGCAGAGGTACAAAGCTATTTTAATGAGATCAACAACGAAGGTTTTACGACAAATTTTTCCGGGATGTTCACTTCCTTAGAGGAGCTGGCAAAAGACCCGTCAAGCGGCTCAGCCAGACGGCAGGCGATTAACTCGGCAATGGGTCTGACGGAGTATTTCAACAACATGTCTACAAACCTGAAATCGGTTCAGGAGGGCTGTAATTTTGATATAAAAAATACGATTGACCGGATCAATTCGATTGGGGAGCAGCTTGCCACGCTTAATAAGCAGATCAATACGATTGAGGTCAAAGGCGTTAAGGCAAATGATCTGCGTGACCAGAGAAACCTGATGATCGATGAATTGTCCGAGCTGGTAAACGTATCCGTCGAGGAATTGCCGATGGGCGCGCCGGAAGTAGGTCTGACAACCTATGCGGTAAAGGTCAACGGAACTTATCTGGTCAATGATTACCAATATAAAACAATTGAGGTCACTCCGAGAGAATACTTGGCACATAGTACAGATGTAAAGGGTATCTACGATCTGACCTGGAGCGACGGACAGGATTTTGATTTGTACGGCAGTCAGCTTGGCGGAAAACTGGCAGCTCTGGTGGCTCTGCGGGACGGAAACAACGAAGGAAACCTGCAGGGAAAGGTGACGGCTTCTGCGGGCGATACCGAAATCATTCTTACCGGGACGAACGTCAACAGCGTCAGCCGGCTAAACATCCCGGAGGAGGGAGTCATTACCGTAGGCAACCAGGAATACAAATATACCCGTTTTGAGGTAGAAGTAGACGAGGAAACCGGAGAGTTTACGTATCATTTTGAACTGGATGAATCCAAGGCGGTCGTAAGCGATGTGGAGGAAATGAGTTCGCGGATTGGTGAGCCGGTGAATTTTAAAGGGATTCCATATTACTTAACACAGATGAACGAGTTTATTCGTACCTTTGCCAAAGCGTTTAACGATCTGCATAAAAAGGGCGAAGACTTGGACGGGAACCGGGGAATTGATCTTTTTAACGGAACCCATCCGGCAGACGGGACGAATTATAAATTTGTAAATTGGGAGCGTACCGACGAGGAACTGGGAGAAGATGAGGAAGAAGAGGAACGAGAAGATGCCCCGGATTTTTATGGATTTTCTTCGGATGAGGCAACCTATTACAAATTAAATGCCGACAATTTTACCGTCACAAGAGCAATTTGGGACGATGAAAATTTGCTTGCAGCCGCCGGTACGATTACACAGGGTGTAGAAGAAAAGAAAGTACTGGATCAGTTGATTGCCTTAAAGGATGATATTATGATGTTCCGTCAGGGCAAGCCGGAGAGCTTTTTCCAAACCTGGATTTCCGACGTCGGTATTGATACAAGTAAGGCGGATGACTTTACAAAGAGCCAGCAAAATATCGTGGATTCTATCGAGAACCAAAGGCTTTCGATTTCCGGAGTGGATACCGACGAAGAGGCGATGGACCTGATCCGTTTCCAAAAAGCATATGAGCTTTCTTCCAAGGTGATTTCTGTAATGGATGAAATTTACAATAAATTGATCAATGAAATGGCACTTTAGTTAACGTTTGATTGGAAAGGTGCGCCGCAGCGCGCAGAATGGGTAGTAAGATGAGAGTAACAAACCGTATGATGACGAACAATACTCTGACAAATATCAATAAAAATAAGCAGAACCTGACAAAGATCGAGGAGCAGTACAATACAGGAAAGAAAATTCAAAAGCCGTCCGACGATCCGATCATTGCCATCCGTGCGCTGAAACTTCGCAGCAATTTGTCGGAGATCAATCAGTATTACGAGCGGAATATTCCGGACGCCCGTTCCTGGATGGAAATGTCAGAGGGAGCGCTCCAGCAAATCACTAGCCTGATGACCAGTATTCATACGTTGTGCGATCAAGGTTCGCAGGATACCTGGACGGCAAGCGACCGGAAGTCTATTGCAGAAAACTTACAGCAATACCGGCAGCAGATTTACCAGGAAAGCAATGCAACGTGCGCAGGACGGTATGTATTTTCCGGATTTAAGACCGATACCAGTTTGGCTTTTTTACAGTCTCAGGAAAATGTGCAGTACCAAATCCAGGAAAATTTAAGTTTTGCAGATGTTCATAAGTTGGATCGGGTTGCGGGTGCTTATTCTATGGATGTATTGGAAAACAATCCGACGGAGGCGGATTTTGAAGCCTCTCCGACCATGGAAACCGTATATCGTCTGCGTTTGGCGTATGGAAAGTTGGACGATTCACCAAACGCCTATGGAGGAGAGCCGGTACTGACTTATTTGGATGCAGAAGGAGAGCCGCAGGAGTTAGAACTAAAGGTGATTTCTACTTCTGATATGAATGCCGTAGACGATGAGATATTGACGAGCCAGTCGCCAGATGCTTATAAGCCGGAGCCGGGAGTGGTCAACTATATTGCTCAGACCGGAGAGCTGATTATTCCGACGGATATTTACGAAGAGCTGATGAATAATTCTACAGGGATTCAGGTGTCTTATTTTAAAACCGAATTTGAAAAAGGAGATTTAAGACCGGAACATTACTTTGACTGTACTGCCACCCCAATCGTGTTTGATGAGGACGGAGAGGGCGAACTGGTAGAAGATAAGGCGATTGACTATGTAAAGGAAAACCAGGAGATCAATTATGAGATCAGCTTTAACCAAAACCTGACGATCAATACGCAAGGCTACAATTCTATTACCCAGGATTTGGGCAGAGAAGTAGACGAGATTTTACGGGCGATTGAAAACGTAGACGCGACGGAAGGAAAGCTGGCTGATTTGGAGAAAAAAATCTCTGTTACCGAGGATGAAGATGAAAAGGCAATGTTAAACAAAATGAAGATGCAGGTAGAAACCGAGCTTTCTTTACGGAACAGTCTGATGCAAAAGGCATTTAGTGAAGCGTTGGATCATGTGCAGGGTTATCAGGATAAGGTAGATGTTGCAATTGCTGACCTGGGCAGCCGCGTAGTGCGCCTGAATATGACGGAAAGCCGTCTTGCTACCCAGCAGGATGATTTTGAAGATCTGCTTTCTACAAACGAGGACGCTGATCTGGTGGATACCATCGTTCGCTTTAATGCCCAGGAGGTTATTTATAACGCTTCACTGTCAGCAGCGGCTAAGGTAGTGCAGAATACACTGATGGATTTTATTAGATAGGAGGGCGTGCATGTTAGCAAAGACAAGATATTTTGGCACGATAGATCTGGACGAGAGCAGGATTATTACATTTGAGCGCGGCATTATGGGATTTGAAGGGTATAAGAAATGGGCTTTGCTGTATGATATAGAAGCAGAAGGCGATAATAACATTTCCTGGCTCCAGAGCTTGGAGGAAGCAAACTTAGCGCTTCCGGTGGTCAACCCGTTTTGTCTGGTGGAGGAATATGCGCCGATCGTAGAGGATGAGCAGTTAGAGAGCCTGGGAGAGTTTGCAGATGAGGATTTAATGGTACTGCTGGCTCTGACCGTTCCTACAGAGGTTAAAAAGACAACCGCTAACTTAAAAGCTCCTTTTATCATCAATCCGAATACGGCAAAGGGTGTTCAGGTAATCGCAGAAAACGAGGATTATCCGGTTCGCTTTCAGGTATATGAGGCAGTGCAGCAGAAAAAGACAGCAAATGAACAAGGTCAGCCGTCAAAATGATAGCGTTTGGCGACAATATAAATAGCAGTATCGCTTAAAAGAGTGGGACAGGAACAAGCAGGGCAGAAAGCGGAAAAGGAGGCACTATGCTGGCATTATCAAGAAAAGAAAATGAGAGCGTGATGATCGGCAACGATATCGAAGTGACGATTTTGGAAATCAAGAGCGACCAGGTGAAGCTGGGCATTAAAGCACCAAGGAGCGTATCCATTTACCGGGAAGAGATTTATTTGCAGATCCAACAGGCAAACCGGGAGGCAGCAGAAGCCAAAACGCCCGCAGCGGGAAGTCTGGAACAGCTTTTTTCGTAAACTAGTTTGCCATGGAGGGCAAGTGTTAAACTTTTCTGGAAAACTGCCGATATAAAAGGTACAGGAAAGAACTGGCACATTTTTTGTGTCGGTGGTACAAAGGGTTGTACCACAAGATATCACACGGAGGTGAAGGTCATGGCATTAGAATCAGTAAAACGAGTGGCGGCGTCCATAAATACCGCAGCCCCGGTAAAGTCCGCGGAGCCGGCACGTAGCGGGCAGAGCGAAAGTATCAGTAGCACGAGTGGTGGCTATGTAGAGGAAGCGTCTACGATAGGAGGAGGGCTACAGGCAGGAACTGCCGGAGAGGGCGGAGAACAACAGCCAGGGCAGGACATGGAGCGCAAGGTAAAGGCTGCGATTTCTCATGCCAATACGCAGATGAAGCACAAAGGAAAAACACAGTGTGAGTTTTCCTATCATGAGGAGACCAACCGGATTTCGATTAAGGTAAAGGACGCAGATACTGGGGAAGTAATCCGGGAAATCCCTGCGGAAGAAACATTGAAGATGGTAGAAAAGATGTGGGAGTTAGCCGGCATCCTGGTGGATGAACGGCGTTAGAAAGGAGAGGAACCTATGCCTATTAGAATGAGCGGTCTGAATTCCGGGCTGGATACAGAAGCGATCATCGGTGAACTGATGTCCGCCCATAAGATGAAACTGACCAAGATAGAAAACAAACAGACCACTTTAGAGTGGACAAAAGAAAAGTGGCAGAGCTTAAATACCAAGCTCTATGATCTTTATACGACGAAGCTTTCTAAGCTTCGTTTGGCGAGTACGTACCAGAGTAAGAGGGTAACAAGCTCGAACGAAAGTAAAGTAAAAGCAACCGGAACCAGCAAAGCAGTCAATGGTACTCATTCCATTCAGGTAAAACAGTTAGCCAGCGCGCAGCATACGACAGGAAGCCAGTTGGCAGCGGGGACTACCGCGTCTACAGAACTGACGGATTTGGGCTATGCGATTGGTGATGAAATTACGATTACAACAGGAGACGGAGTAACACATAGCTTTACGGTAGAAGGAGATTCTACGATTGCTTCTTTTGCGAAGTTTGCAGACGGAGCAGGGCTGAATGCGAATTTTGATGCAGGGCAAAGGCGTTTGTATCTTTCCTCTAAGGAAAGCGGGAAGGAAAATTCGTTCCAGATTATGGTGAACGGCGGGACAGAAGGCTTAGAAAAGTTAGGTTTAGGAAGCGATGCAAAAACGGTAGAAGCAACAGATGCCATTTTTACCTATAATGGTGTAGAGTATACCGAATCCAGCAATACCGTGACAGTCAATGGTTTGACGCTCCAGCTTTCCGGAACAACAGCAAATTATGGGGAAGATAATGCAGAAACGATTACTTTAACAGTTGACACAGACGTCGAAGCCGCTTATAATGCAGTTAAGGATTTTATTACTTCCTACAACGAGATCTTAAAAGAGATGAACGATCTGTACTATGCAAAGTCTGCCAGAGGATATGATCCGCTGACAGATGAACAGAAGGATGCAATGAGCGACAGTGAGGTAGAGAAGTGGGAAGATAAGATCAAAGGAGCCTTGTTGCGGAATGACGGTACATTAGGCGGTTTGCTAAGTGGTATGAAGAGTGCCTTGGGTGGGAGTGTAGAGGTAAATGGGCAGAAATATTCCCTTTCGAGCTTTGGTATCTCGACTTCCACAGATTATACAGAAAAGGGATTGCTCCATATTTATGGAGATACTTCGGATGCCACTTATGCATCAAAGGATGATAAGCTAAAAGCCGCATTGATTAACGATCCGGAGACAACAGTAAAGGCTCTGACAGGCATTTTTGACAGCCTGTATTCTGAGATGACAAAGAGAATGGCTGCTACGTCGATGAGCAGCGCTCTTACCTTCTATAATGATAAGCAGTTTACGAAACTGGAAGATCAGTATAAGAAGGAATATTCTAAAATGGAGACAAAGTTGACCGATATTGAGGATCGGTACTATAAGCAGTTTACCGCGATGGAGACTGCTATGGCGAAGCTGAACCAGCAGCAGTCAGCGTTAGCGGGTATGCTTGGAAGCGGATCATAAGGAGGAAAATTAAGTGGTTAATGCGGCACAGATTTATCAGGGAAATCAAGTTAGTACGGCTTCCCCTGCAAAATTGACATTGATGCTCTATGAGGGGGCCATCAAATTTTGTAATTTAGCCTTAATTGGGATAGAAGAAAACGATGTCCAGAAAGCCCATGTCAATATCATGAAGGCAGAACGAATCATAGAGGAATTTAAAACGACGCTAAACCACAAATATCCGGTGGCAAAGGAATTTGACCTGGTATATGATGTTATTTATCAGAAGCTGGTTCAGGCAAATATCAAGAAAGATCCGGAGCTGTTAGAAGATGCGCTGACGCATCTGCGTGATATGCGCGATATTTGGAAAGAAGTTATGAAGGCAAATAAGACCGTATAAGAAAAGCGGCTGCAAAAGCATATGATGTATTTTGCAGCCGTTTTGTATACAGGAAAAAATAACGAAGGTTGCAGGTAGGCTGTAGGAAATTAGATACCACAAACGAAAGGGAGATGAAGGAAGGGATGGAGACAATCGGGACGCCGGAATATTACTTGGAAATGTTAGCTGCCAGCTTGGAAAAAAAAGAAGAACTATTGAAAGCCCTGGTAGGGCTGACTGGTCAGCAGGAACAGGTATTGGCAGAAGATGAGCTGGATATGGAAGCGTTTGATAAGCTATTGCAAAAAAAACAGTCCTATGTAGAACGCTTAGAAAAGATGGATCAGGGTTTTGAACAGGTGTATCAGCGGATACGGGAAACCATACAGGGAAATCCAGGAAGCTATCGCGGGCGTATTCAGGAGCTGCAGGAAAGGATTGGGCATTTGACAGAGATAGGCGTTTCCTTAGAGGTACAGGAGCGTCGAAATAAAGAGCGGTTTGACTTTTTGCTTTCGTCTTCCAGAAGTAAAATCCGTAATTATAAAGTCAGTAACCAGGCGGCAGCACAGTATTATAAAAATATGGCGAATCGTTTCCAGGGAGATTCTTATTTTGTGGATAAAAAAAAGTAGGATGCGGAAAAACGTTATTTTTGCGAAAAATAAAATTAGTATAAAATAGGGGTTAAGTTTTATTTGTACTTGCCGATATATAAGGTGTAAAACATGAGGTGATTCTGAAAGCGGACGGTGTGTACGGCCCAGAAGCAAAAAGAAAAGAGACTTATGTGAGATGAAAGCTAGGAAGCGATCATAACGACAGCAAGGAAGCTGTTGAGAATTCAAGGAGGAAAATAGTATGATTATTCAACACAACATGCCAGCGGCAAACACAAACAGGCAGTTGGGAATTACCAACTCCAGTCTTAGCAAGTCTACAGAGAAACTTTCTTCCGGTTACAGAGTTAACCGTGCAGCTGATGATGCAGCAGGTCTTTCCATTTCCGAAAAAATGCGTGGTCAGATTCGTGGTTTAAATCAGGCTTCTACCAATGCACAAGATGGTATTTCCTTAATTCAGACAGCAGAAGGTGCTTTAAATGAGGTACATTCTGTTTTACAGAGAATGAGAGAATTAACTGTTCAGGCAGCAAACGATACGTATGTAAGTGCTGACCGTGCAGCGATTGGAGAAGAGTTAGATCAGCTTCAGCAGGAAATTACCCGTATCGGTGAGACAACCGAGTTCAACACCATGAAACTGTTGAATGGTAGCTTTGCAGGAAAGTATTTCCAGATTGGTGCTAATACATCACAGGATATCAGCCTTACCATTTCATCTGTTAGTGCAGATGTATTAGGCGTAGCTGAGGCAAAGGATAATGTAGTAGATCATGAGACTGCTACTACTTATATTTCTACTGTAAATGCTGCTCTTACGACGGTATCCACTACCCGTTCTAAACTGGGTGCTGTTCAGAACCGTCTGGAGCATACGATTGCTAACTTGGATAATACATCCGAGAACTTACAGTCTGCAGAGTCCCGTATCCGTGACGTTAACATGGCAGATGAGATGGTTAACTACTCGAAGGATACTATCCTTCAGCAGGCAGCTCAGTCTATGTTGGCTCAGGCAAATCAGCAGACACAGGGTGTTTTGGCGTTGCTGCAGTAATCGTTTTAAGACAGATGGGAAACTGGCTAAAAGCCAGTTTCCCTTTCTTTATCTGGAAGCAGCTGCTAGAACCAGGCAAATAGTTACTTGGTTCTGGCAACTGCTTTTTTATATAATAGGAAAGTTCTCCAAACTTCCCTATCATACAAAAAGCCCTCCGGGCAGGATCGCACGGAGGTAGAACAGTAAAGATGGTTTGTTTCAATAGAATATAACTTCTCGGAATCTCAATGAATGAGATTCCAACCGAAGATTGACAACTGAATATCGTGCAGGAAAAGAAATTTGAGAAAAATGGACATAAAC
>CAJUFW010000067.1 GCA_910585655.1 uncultured Lachnospiraceae bacterium | reverse complement strand
GTGTTTTGCCGCATTTTCCCATCAGCTCTAAAGCCGCTTTTACCGGAATCGGATTGACCACGCAGAACAGGGAGCGGATCAGCGGCAGCATCAAAAGCTGTAGTCTGGTTGCTTCCTGTACGTTTCCACGTAGGTATTCTGTCACCATCTGGTGCGTTTCTTCCGGCATGACGTTGGAAAGAACGGAGACGACGCCCTTTCCGCCCAGAGAGAGAAGAGGAACGATCATATCGTCGTTGCCGGAATAAATATCGAGACAACCGTCTGCCAGTGCAGCCAGATCCGCTATCTGGGAAATATTTCCGCTTGCTTCTTTGATCGCTACGATATTGGCACATTCCCTGGCTAATGTAACGGCTGTCTGAGGCAGCAGGTTCACTCCGGTGCGGGAAGGAACGTTGTAGAGCATAATCGGCACAGAGACAGACTCGGCAATCGCCTTATAATGGGCAATCAACCCTTTTTGCGTCGCTTTGTTATAGTAAGGTGTAATGGATAAAATCGCATCTGCGCCGCAATCGACGGCATCCTTTGACCATTCTATAGCCGTCTTTGTGATATTGGTTCCGGCTCCGGCGATAACAGGAACCCGGTGTGCCACCTGCTCCACCGTGTAGCGGATACAGCTTTGCCGTTCCTCTGGCGTTAGCGCTGCCGCCTCTCCGGTACAGCCGCAGATAATGATGGCGTCCGTATGACCGGCTATCTGAAATTCCAGCAATTCCCCCAGCCGCGTATAATCAATTTCCCCGGTTTCGGTAAACGGAGTAATTAAGGCTACTCCTGCCCCTTCAAAAATAGACATCATAAACCCTCCTTGGCTTAGCCTGGTAAAACTCAGTTTTGTAAAGCAGCTACAATTTCCTCTGTTTTCATTCCCCGTGAGCCTTTGATTAAGATAGCGTCTTTAGGGCGTAATTCTGCTTTGAGGAAGGCAGAGGCTTCTGCATTTTCTTCAAAATGATGGCAGGCGGTAACGGGATCGCCTGGCTTAGCCTCCTCCTGATAACCTTGTTCCATCAAGAGGCTTTCTGTTCCGACGGTGATCAGATAGTTGATTGGCGCGTGGATAAGTTTGCGGTTGTGACGGGCAAGGAAGGTGCCGACCTCCCGATGAAGTGCTTCCGAGCGTTCTCCCAGCTCTAAGACATCAGCAAAGACAACAAAACGCCTTGCAACGTCAGGCAGGGAGGATAAAACCTCAATCGAGCTTTTCATGGAATCCGGGCTTGCATTGTAGGAGTCGTCTAAAATCCGGATGCCGTTTGCTTCGATCAGGTTGCCGCGCATAGCCGGAGGGGCATAGGACGCCAGTCCCTGTTTCGCTGTCCGGGGCGGAATACCAAGCTGCCAGGCGATCGCCAGAGCGGCTAGGGCGTTTCGGACGTTGTGAAGCCCTAATACCTGCAAGCGAACTTCTTCCGGTTCTCCACCTGGATAATGAAAGAAAAAGGTCTGACCGCTTCCGGAGGTCTGAATTTGCGTGGCATAGAAAGCAGGCGTTATTTTGGCAGTGTCCGAATGAGAGCCGGCATCGTTTGTGCCGAAAAATAGCAGGTTTTCCTTCGATACAACAGGAGAGAGGGTAAAAAGTTCTCCGCACCCTGCCAGCAGCGGATCGTCTGCATTTAAAAACAAGGAGCTTTTTTCGTGGAAAAAGTCGGTGATATGTAATTTTTCAGAGCGAATGTTTTCCTGGCTGCCCAGATTGCCGATATGGGCAACGCCGATATTCGTCACCACCGCATGATCCGGTCTGGCGATAACGGCAAGCCGGGACATTTCTCCGAATTCGCTCATGCCCATTTCAATGACGGCTGCCTGATGGCGGCGGCTTAGACCAAAGACCGTCAAAGGAAGCCCGACCTGGCTGTTTTGATTTCCTGCGGTTTTGTGGATAGTTAGGGCGGATTCCAGCGCGGCGGATACCATTTCCTTGGTAGTGGTTTTTCCGACGCTTCCGGTAATACCGATTACCGGGATATCAAATAAACCTCGATACCATGCCGCCAGGGACTGGAAAGCCGCCAGGGTGTCTTCCACTTCGATACAGATAAAACAAGCTTCCGGCTCAGACGGCAGTTCCTGATGGGGCGTGGAAAGAAGACGGACTTGCTTTAAGGATAAAAACTCCTGCCCGGCTGGGGACTGAAGCCATGCTGTAGAAGCAAGCGCAGCGGTAGCTCCGGCGTTCATCGCGCCCTCAATAAAACGGTGGGCGTCCACGCGCTCTCCGACGATAGGGACAAACAGAGTATGATGCCCGGCGGCAGCCAGATCCGGTAGTTCCTTGGAATTCGTGCTGACGGCATCGATCCAGACGCAGGCTTGCCCGGCAGAAAAAAACGGATCGGAATCAGAAGTTTCTGCTGGGATTTGTAGTGCCTGTAAGATTGCGGTTAAAGTTATTTTTTCCATACGTAGTTTCCTTCCTTAATAACATCTGCTACCAGTTCCCGTTCGTCCATATGGTGTTTGACGCCCTGGATTTCCTGATAGTCCTCATGACCCTTTCCGGCAAGAACAATAACGTCGCCCTCTTCGGCATGGTCAAAGCAATAGCGGATGGCTTCTTTTCGATCCGGAATCGTGACATAGGCGCCGTCGGCACGATGAACGCCAATCAAAATATCCTCAATGATTGCCATTGGTTCCTCGTTCCGTGGGTTATCAGAGGTGACGACAGTCAGGTCGGCAAGTTTAGAAGAAACCTCTCCCATCTCATAGCGTCTGGCTTTATCACGGTTGCCTCCGCAGCCAAACAGACAGACAAGGCGTTTCGGCTGATATTCCCGCAGAGTAGCCAGCAGACTTTCTAAGCTCATCGCGTTATGGGCGTAATCGATCATGATAGTAAAATGAGGGGCAACCGGGAGAATTTCGATTCTGCCCTTAACCCGTACCTCTTTTAGCGCGGTCTGAATCGCCGGGATCGGAACGCCGAAATGTCTGCAGATAGCAATGGCGGTCAGGGAGTTATAGACGGAAAAACTGCCTGGTACGTCAACTTCTACGTCAAAGTCGCACAATCCGGAAACATGATAGCTAACGCCCAGAATACCGGGTTTAGTCAGCAGACGGACGTTTTCTGCCCTGAGATCTGGTTGTAAAGTATCAAAGGCAGGAACGGCAGCCGCGTCAGGTCTGGCATAGCCAAAGGTTTCCAGCTTACAGGTATGCCCATCCAAGACGCCGGCTAAATGCTCGTTGTCCAGGTTGACAATCCCCAGTTTACATTGCCGGAAGAGCAGTCCTTTACAGCGCATATAATCTTCAAAATCTTTATGTTCGTTTTCTCCGATGTGATCCGGTTCCAGGTTGGTAAAAATTCCATAGTCAAAAGTAAAGCCGGATACTCGGTGGAGCATCAGCCCCTGGGAAGATACTTCCATCACCACGCTGTCACAGCCTGCTTCTACCATACGGCTGAAATATTCCTGTACCAGATAGGATTCCGGCGTGGTATTGGCGGAAGGAATGACCTCTTCTCCGATGATAGTTTCAATCGTGCCAATAAGGCCAGGATGAAAGCCAGCATGTTCAAGGATGGATTTTACCATATAAGTCGTAGTGGTTTTTCCTTTTGTTCCGGTAATACCGATTGTTTTTAACTTTTCTGCCGGATGCCCAAACCAGGCGGCAGACAGGCAAGCCAGAGCCAGTCTGGCGTTATCTACCCGGATCACCGTGATACCTTCCGGAACGGAAACCTCCCGTTCTACCACCAGAGCAGAGGCACCCGCTTCGATCACCTGGGGGATAAAATCGTGCGCATCCCGTACCGTGCCGGAAATACAGACAAACATGCTGCCGGAAGTAGCTTTGCGGGAATCATAGATCAGGGATGTGACGTCGGTTTCTAACGAACCTTGCAGTAAGGTATAGCTTATACGTTCTAACAGTGCCGAAAGCTTCATAGCAATTCTTCTCCTTTAAATTTCTCCTTCAAATACAGTGGTAGCAGGTCCGGTCATCTGGATATGACCGCTTTCCCGATCATAGAAAATCTCCAGATCGCCACCAAGCAGATGAACCAGAACCCGATCGTCCGTTTTCTGATTCAGGATACCTGCCATGACAGAGGCGCAGGTGCCGGTACCACATGCCAAAGTCTCGCCGGAACCACGTTCCCAGACGCGCATACGGATCTCCTTTCGGCTGATAAGCTGTATGAACTCTGTATTGGTACGCTTTGGGAAGCAAGGATGGCATTCAAACTGCGGACCGATTTGTTCGATTGGGAAAGAAGCCAAATCCGTATCTTCTAAAAAGACAACGGCATGAGGATTGCCCATCGAAACGCAGGTAATACGGTACTCACGACCGGCTACCTGAATCGGCTGGTTTATGACGTGATCGAGGCAGACCGGAATCTGCGCCGGATCTAGAATCGGCGTCCCCATATCGACGGTGACGGTCTGTATTAGCCCGTTTGCTCCTGGATGAAGCGTCAGTTGCTTGACACCGGCTCCGGTTTCTATCGAAATACTGGTTTTATCGGTCAGCCCTTTGTCATAAACATATTTGGCGACACAGCGGATACCGTTGCCGCACATTTCGGCTTCCGAGCCGTCGGCGTTATACATCCGCATCCGAAAATCTGCCTGTCCGGAAGGGCAGATGAGGATAAGACCGTCCGAACCGATGCCAAAATGGCGGTCACTAAGCCGGATAGCCAGATCGGAGGGATGCTCTATCATTTCTTTTGCTGCGTCTACATAAATATAATCGTTTCCGCAGCCGTGCATTTTTGTAAACCTCATACGATTTTCTCCTAACGTTATAGTTTTTTCTCTAGTATATAAAACAGGATTTATTATTAAAATATTATAAAGTGCTTGAAGGCTTTCATATAATGCTTTAAGATAGAAGAAAGATGACAGGAAGACGGGAGGTGCTGCGGATGGACGACCGACGGGAACGGGGGCAAAAGCGAGGCTATTTAAATCAAAACTTTCTGTTTTTTCATTTAAAAGATCGAAAAGAGGAGCAATACGACTACCATTACCATGAATTTAACAAGATGATACTCTTGCTTTCCGGCAAGGTGACATATATGATAGAAGGGAAGACCTATTTTTTAAAACCCTGGGATATTTTGCTGGTCAATCACCATGATATCCACCGTCCGGTGATCGACGCGAGCGAGCCTTATGAGCGGATCATTCTCTGGATTAGCCCGGACTATATCAAGCGGTTTTGTGAGGAGGGCGACGATCTTTCGGCTTGCTTTTCTCTGACGGGAGAGCGGCGGATGAATTTAATCCGGTTAGAATCCGGCTTGCAGGAGAGAATGCGGGAGCTGATTGCCGAGCTGGAGCAGTCTGTAAAGGGGGACGAGTATGGCAGTAGGCAGATGGCGGAAGCCTTGTTTGTGCAGATTTTGGTGTATTTGAACCGGATTCAGCTAGGGGAGCCAGCCAAGCAGGGAGAGGACGTGTTGAAATACGATCCGCGGATCGAAAGCCTGTTAAAATATATCAACGGGCATTTACGGGACGAGCTGACGATCGACTGTCTGGCGGAACAATGCTACATAAGCCGGTTTTATCTGATGCACCGCTTTAAAGAGGAGACAGGCTATACGATTTATAATTATATTATGCAGAAACGCCTGCTGTTGACCAAGGATCTGATGGAACAGGGCGTCGGAGCTGCCCAGGCGGCTCAGGAATCCGGATTTCGCGAATACTCTGCTTTTCTGCGTGCTTTTAAAAAGAATTTCGGCATCACCCCTACAGAATATATGTTGTCGGGACGAAAGGGTCTGGGGGATATTTTAGATTGAAGTTTTGTATGATTTAAAGTCAGGAGGTATGATAATGGAGGATAAGGGTAATTTTGTAGAACTGCGTCAGGTGACAAAGACCTATCAGATGGGCGAAGTCGTGATCCATGCGGCAGACGGAATTGATTTTGAGATAAAGAAGGGTGAGTTTGTTGTGGTAGTGGGACCGAGCGGCGCGGGCAAGACGACGGTGCTAAATATTTTAGGCGGGATGGATACGGCGACCGGCGGTCAAGTGCTGGTGGATGGGAATGATATCACGCATTACAGAGGGAGGAAGTTAATCCAGTACCGGAGGGAGGATATCGGCTTTGTGTTCCAGTTTTACAACCTCGTACAGAATCTGACCGCTCTCGAAAACGTAGAGCTGGCGCTGCAGATATCAAAAAATCCGTTAGATGCCAGAGAAGTATTAAAAGAGGTAGGTTTAGAGGATCGGATGGGCAATTTTCCGGCGCAGCTTTCCGGAGGCGAGCAGCAGCGGGTTTCGATTGCCAGGGCGTTAGCGAAGAATCCGAAGCTGCTGTTGTGCGACGAGCCGACGGGAGCCCTAGATTACCAGACCGGAAAGTCTATTTTAAAGCTACTGCAGGATACGTGCCGAAAAAAGGGGCGAACGGTGATTGTCATTACTCATAATACAGCGATTTCCCCGATGGCGGATCGGGTAATTCGTATCAAAAACGGAAAGGTAAAGGAAACGCAGATCAATCAGAACCCTGTTCCGGTCGAAACGATTGAGTGGTAACAGGTGAAAAGAGTTGTAACGATGCCGATGACGGCAGCAGGGAAAGGAGGACGGTAATCTTCGACCGCCAAAGAAACGAAGGCGAGAGAAGATCATGCCGGGGAATGGTGATGAAGCAAGCGCAGAGAAAGGATTTTTTTCGGGAAATAGGGAAAAGCTGGAGTCGTTTTCTATCTATTTTATTGATTACGGCGCTGGGTGTTTCCTTTTATGCAGGGGTACGTTCTTCAGAGCCGGATATGAGACTGACCGCGGATAGCTTGTACGATGAAACCAGGTTTATGGATATCCGGGTAGTCAGTACGATGGGACTGGCAGGAGAGGATTTGGAAGCTGTTTTAAACGTTCCTGGAGTAGAACAGGTAGAAGCTGGAATGGAAGCGGAAGCGCTCTGCGAATATGAGGGATTAAGCAGCCTGCTGCACATTTTTTCTCTGGGAGGGAATCTTAACCAGGTACAGGTAGAAAAAGGAAGACTGCCGGAACAGCCGGGAGAATGTTTTGGAGACGCTCGTTTTATGGAACGAAACGGCTGGGAAGTCGGAGATTCGATTACGCTGCATTCCGGGAAACGGGATACGGACGGAACGGAAGAGGATATCCTGGATACCTTAGGGCATACTACATATACAATTGTAGGCTGCGGCAGCTATGCCAAATATTTGAATCTGGATCGGGGAACAGCAGAGATCGGGGACGGAAAACCGGACGGATTTTTAGGGCTTTTGTTAGAGGAATTTTATCAGGATTCAGAAGCGGCGCAGGCTCCGATTTATCATAGCATTTATGTACGGGTAGAAGGAGCCGAGGAAGAAAACTGTTATTTGGACGCATACGAGGATAAAGTCGATGAGGTCATAGAGCGTATAGAAGAAATCGCCGGGGAGCGGTGTCAGATTCGTTATGAAGCGATTCAGACAGATGCCAAGCAAAAGCTGGCGGATGCCAGGGCGGAAATTGCAGACGGCGAACAAAAGGTAGCCGACGGAGAAACAGAGCTGGCAGATGCCGAGGCAGAGTTGGCGGACGCCAAAGCAGATCTGGCGGACGCGGAGCAAAAGCTGGCAGACGGCAGAAAGGAATTAGACGACGGCTGGGCTTCCTATCAGGAAGGTTTGGAAGAGGTAGAAAAAAACGAGGCGGATCTGGCAGATGCCGAAAGGCAGCTAACCGATGCCAGAGAGGAGCTGCGTAAGCAGCAGGAAACGGCGGATGCCGGACGGAAAGAGTATGAAGACGGAATGTCGCAGTTAGAAGCGGCGGAAAAACGTCTGGCTTCGCAATCGGAGCAGTTAGAACAGATGGAGGAACAGTTTTTTGCCGGATTTGAGGCGATGGGCATGACCGATCGTGAGCAGATATTGGCTTATGTGAAAACCGACGAAGAACTGTCCGCGCAGTATCAGCAGTTAGAGGACGGAAAGGCGCAGATAGCAGACGGTCAGGCAGAGCTGGCAGAAAACCGTAAGGTATTAGAACAGAGCGGGCAGGAGCTGACGGCGGGCGAGGAAAAGCTAAAAGAAGCCGGGCAGACCTGGCAGAATTCCTGGAACGAGCTGCAAGAAGGAAAGCAGGAGCTGGCGAAAGCCAGAGCGGAGTTAGAAGAGGCGAAGGAAGAACTGGAAGAAGGAGAAAAGGAGGCAGCCGACGGAGAAGCAGAACTAGAGGATGCCAAAAAGGAGTTTGCAGAGAAAAAGGCAGAAGCAGAAGAAGAGATGGCAGAGGCCAGGGAGGATCTGGTAGAAGCCAGGAAGGAGTTAGAGGAAGCCAGGCTCGAGGTAGCAGATGCCGAGGCAGACTTAGAGGATCTGGAACTGCCGGAATGGATAGTATTAAAGCGAAGCGATTCGGTGCAGACGTTTATAGAATTCGGAACGGACGCCGAACGGATTGGAGCGATTGGAGAGGTATTTCCTGCGCTGTTCTTTCTCGTAGCGGCGCTGGTCTGTTTGACGACTATGACGAGAATGGTAGAGGAAGAGCGGACGCAGATCGGTACGATGAAAGCGCTGGGCTATTCCAAGGCTTCGATTGCTTCCAAATATATCTTATATGCACTTTCGGCGTGTCTGCTTGGCGGTGTGATCGGCGCGGTAGGAGGAAGCTATCTGTATCCGTATGTGATCATCAAAGCGTATCAGATTTTATATATCGGACTGCCGGAACCAGTGATGCTTATTCATGCAGATCAGGCGGTAATAGCCATTTTAATTGCGGTTTTTTGTACCGTGGCGGCGACGGCGCTTTCGTGTTATAAGGAGCTGGCAGGAGTTCCGGCAGAGCTGATGCGTCCGGAAGCGCCAAAGCAGGGAAAACGGGTGCTGCTTGAACGAGTGGGCTTTTTCTGGAAGCATTTAAGCTTTACCTGGAAATCCTCTCTGCGAAATCTGTTCCGTTATAAAAAGCGGTTGTTTATGACGATTTTTGGCATTGGCGGCAGTATGTCCTTGCTGATGGTAGGATTTGGACTGCGGGATTCGATTCAGGAAATCGTCAATAACCAGTATCAGCAACTATGGACTTATGATGCACAGTTGTCGGTAGATGAAGGAAAGAGCGAGGAAGTAAAGCAGAACTATCGTGACGAGTTGGAGGAAACGCTTCCGGAAGTAGAAGAAAGTCTGTATATACGTACCGTGGCAATGGATGTGGAGGCAAATGGCGTAACGAAAAATGTAAATTTGTTTGTGCCGGAGCGTTTGGACGGGCTGGAACAGTTTTTGGTGCTGCGAGACCGGCTGTCAGATGAACACTATACCTTAAAGGAAGGCGGAGCAGTGATCACGGAAAAGCTGGCGAAGTTGTTGGAACTTTCGGTAGGGGATACGATTTATCTGATGAAAAATGAAACGGAAAGGCTGCCGGTGAAAGTAGAGGCGATTACGGAAAATTATATGTATCATTATGTCTATTTGGCAAAAGCAGATTACCAGCAGATGTTTGGAGAAGAGCCGGAGTACAACCAGCTACTGCTTAAACTGTCCGAGCTGTCGGAGAGCCGGAAGACCGAGCTTTCCGAGCTGCTTTTAAATCACGACATAGTGCAGTCTATGACCTTAGTCGAGGATTTGGAGGAAACCGTGGCAAATATGATGCACAGTCTGGATCTGGTAATCTGGGTGCTGATTGTGGCAGCGGGGCTTTTGGCGTTCATTATCCTGTATAATTTAAACAACATCAGTATGATGGAGCGTCGTCGGGAGCTGGCAACGATTAAGGTATTGGGTTTTTATGACATTGAGGTGGCAGAATATGTTTACCGGGAAAATATTTTGCTGACCGGACTTGGGATTTTGGCTGGCGTCGTGATGGGGCTCGTTTTGCATCAGTATGTGATTCGTACCTGTGAAATTGATATGATTATGTTTGGTCGTAGCATCAAGCTGCCGAGTTACCTGTATAGTATGCTGCTGACGGGACTGTTTGCGATGGCGGTCAATTTCGGGATGTTCTTTAAATTGCGGAAAATTGATATGGTAGAGTCGTTAAAAAGCGTAGAATAAGAGTGGATTTGCTAGAGTTTGCCAAATGGGAAAATTGAAATTCCCGTATAAAAGGTTATCACCTGGGTACAATACAAGTGAGGTGATAACAGTGAAACGAGAGAAGGTTTCGGCATTTTTTAAGTCAAAGGGATTTTATGTATCACTTTTTGCAGGTATCTTTGCCGTATTTGTGCTGACGATGGTTTATGCCAATGTGAATTCCATTAAACGACAGAGTGAGGATGAGTTAGCAAAGCAGGACACTCCGGGGAATTTAGCAGAGGTGAATCCAGCAGGGGAAGGTGCCATTGGTGTAAAGCCGGATGCCACAGGCGGGCAGAAGGATACATCAACAGGAAGTGAGACCGCAAAGGCGGACGGGGAGACTGCCAAAAACAGTGATATCACAGGCAGCGCTACTCCGGACGGCTGGACTGGTGAAACAGCCCAGGGTGATGCGGCTGACAAGACGCCGCAAAACGAGATGGCGCAGGGAGAGAAGCTGCAGGAGGATAAGACTCAAGGCGAGGTGGCAACAGACGACACAGCCA
This sequence comes from uncultured Lachnospiraceae bacterium, assembly GCA_910585655.1. Lineage (GTDB taxonomy): Bacteria > Bacillota > Clostridia > Lachnospirales > Lachnospiraceae > MGBC131033. Next base: position 5,481 of record CAJUFW010000067.1, on the reverse strand, counting down.
AAGACGACGCCGGCGAAGGAACTTCTACAGAGACAGTGGCAAAGGAAGACCAGCCAGGCTTAGCCGAGGGCGAGACTTCTTCTGGCATCGGAGAGGATCTGGCAGGAAATCTGGAGCTGGAATCGGAGTATGGGGAAGTAGCTTCTGCCGAGGGCGAGACGGACACCGCAGAGCCTGTTACGTCCGTACAGCCTAACCAAAACATTTTACAGAACCTCCATTTTCAGGAGGAAAACGGCTTGCTTTGGCCAGCCGAAGGCGCTATTATCAAAAACTACAGCATGGAAAAACTGGTCTATTTTGAAACATTGGAGCAGTTTAAATGCAATCCGGCTGTCATGATTAGCCTAGAAGTAGGAAGCGATGTCGTCTGTGGCGCAAAGGGCGTAGTAACGGCGATTACGGAGACGGAGGAGTTAGGAAACAGCGTCCTGATTGATATCGGGGACGGCTATCAGCTCCGTTACGCCCAGATAAAGGATCTGCATGTGCAGGTAGGCGACGTGGTAGAGGAAGGCACGGTACTGGCACAGGTGGCAGAACCGACTATCTATTACAGCAAGGAAGGAAGCAACCTGTATTTCCAGGTAATGCAAAACGGAGAATCCGTCAATCCATTACTCTTGTTAAGATGAAAAAAAGGCAGGCAGAGGACAGGAATTCCTGGTACTCTGCCTGTTTTGCAGCCTACTTGACAAAAGTAGTGGGGGTGGGATACACTTGAAATAAAGAAGCTTTTAGCGGGGGGAGGAAGTTCCATGGAAGAAGCTACACGAATAGGAATGTTACGGGAGTCGATTAACCGGGTCTTTGTCGGCAAAGAGGAAGTAGTAGAATGTCTTTTAATCTGTCTGCTGGCAGGAGGGCATGTGCTGCTTGAGGATGTGCCGGGAGTAGGAAAGACTACCTTGGCAAGTGTCCTGGCGAAAAGTATGGCTTGCAGCTTTGGTCGGATTCAGTTTACGCCGGATACGCTGCCGGGCGACGTGGCAGGAGTTTCGGTCTACAATATGAAAAGCGGGGAGTTTGAATACCGGGCGGGGGCGGTGATGAACCAGATCCTTCTGGCGGATGAAATCAACCGTACGTCTCCGAAAACGCAGTCCAGTCTGTTGGAGGCGATGGCAGAAGGGCAAGTGACGGTAGACGGGACGATCCATCGGCTTCCAAGACCGTTTTTGGTGCTTGCCACCGAGAACCCGATTGAATTTTTAGGAACATATCCTTTGCCGGAAGCGCAGATGGATCGGTTTATGATGCGGCTCTCGATTGGGTATCCGGATCGGGAAGGAGAGCTGCGGATGGCAAGCCAGTTTCTGGCAGGAAATACTCCGGATAAGGTGGAGGCGGTCTGTCAGGCGGAGGAGATCGTAAAGCTGCAGGAGCAGGTGAAGGGAGTCCTGGTACAGGAGGCGGTATTAGGCTATATGGAAGATATCGTGCTTGGCACCAGAGAAGAGGCTGGTTTTGCGCTGGGAGCCAGTCCAAGGGCGCTGCTGGCGTTGGTATGCGCTTCTCAGGCAAGAGCCTTTTTGCAGGAGCGGGATTTTGTAAAGCCGGATGATGTAAGGGCTGTCGTGACTCCGGTGCTGGCACATCGGTTGGTATTATCTGCTGAAGCAAAGCTCCGCCGGGAAACGGCAGAAAGTTTACTGGAGGACGTGGTACATAAAATAAAAATTCCGATGTAGGGGAAAAGGAAAAAGGACAGAACTATGATAAAGACAATAAGTGCGGTGACAATAAGACTACGTTGGCTGGTCTGGGCAGGCTTCTGGCTGCTGTCTTTAGCTGCTATCAGCGTATCCGGCGGCGTGGTCAGCTATGGTCTTTTTTTTGGAGTCAGTCTGCTGCCGGCGCTTTCTTTGGTATATTTGTTATGTGTTTACGGCGGATTTAAAATTTATCAGGAAACAGAGGGTAGGAGTATGGTATGCGGGCAGCCTGTACCATACTTTTTTGTACTGCAAAATGATGTCTGGTTTGCCTTTGCCGGCGTCGGCGTGCGGTTGTTTTCCTCCTTTTCCTCAGTAGAAGAACTACCAGGCGATACGGAATATGAGCTGCTGCCGGGTGACAGAGTGGTTTATGAAACAAAGCTGGTTTGTAAGTACCGTGGGGAATATGAGGTAGGAATCAAAGAAGTAGTAGTAACGGACTGTTTCCGGCTGTTTCGGGTGCGTTATGCCATTCCCAGTACGATCAAGGTCTTTGTACTGCCAAGGCTGGTTTTGCTGGAGGAATTGGTTCATGTGCCGGAGCTGTCCAGTCTGCAAAGAGAGATAGCCGCCGGAGCGGAGGCGGATATTGTGGTACGGGATTATGTAGAGGGCGATCCGTTAGGAAGAATCCATTGGAAAGCGACAGCCAGAGAGCAAAGTCTGAAAGTAAGGATGCAGATTGGTGAGGAACGGCAGGGGATTTCTATTTTTTGCGATACAAGGCGTTACAGCAGGGAAATCAAACAATATTTGCCTTTGGAAAATCGGATTCTGGAGGTATTGCTGGCGTTGGGATTCTTTTTCGCAGGACGGGAACTGGGTGTTTCCGTGTATTATGGGCAGTCCTCTTTTATAAAACAGGAGGTTTCGGGAGTAAAGGAATTTGACCGGTTTTATAAGAGGGCTGCAGAGCTGGTGTTTCAGGAGTGGGAGGATTCGGCGGAACGCTTCTGCCAGGCGGTGGAGCAGGGCGTGTTTTGGGGAAGTAAGCTGGTGTTTGGCATTTTTCACGAACTGGATAACCGCATTTTGGCAGCGACAGAGCGTTTGGCAGCTTCCGGCATGATGGTGATAGTTTATGTAGTGACGGATCATCTGTCGGAGGAATTTCTCAGGCAGGGGAGCGAGCGGAGGCGAATCGTTGTTGTGCCGATAGAGGCGGCGTTGGAGGGAGTGCTGTAATGAGAGGGAGTATCCGTATCGGAGAACGAGAGTTATATCGATTTGGAAATGTTTTACTGCTGACGCTGGCTGCTTTATTTGGCGCCGGGCGGTTTTTGGGTGTGGAGAATCCGGGAGGCTGGCATGTGCTGGTGGTTCTTATGGTACTGCTGTTTTTGCTGGCGGTTCATTTTTTAAGCGGTCAGAAAAAATGGTTTTTTCTGCTGGCTGTTTTTATTTGCTTTGGATTTGTGGCGACGGCAATAGGGATAAAACAAACGGGCTCTTTTTTACGATCGTATATGCAGTGGCTGGCAGGAAGCGAGGGAGTACCGATAGCCGAAGAGGCGCAGGCTGCTTGGAGAGCGCGTCTGTATTGGTATGGGTTGCTCCAGACCGGTTTGATTACGATAGTTTGTTATCTTTTGCAGTTGCTATTGGAACAGTTTCCCGCTGTGAAAAACGGATTTGCCGTGCTGCTGCTGACTGCACTGGTGGTCTGCCTTTTGACACGGACGGAACTGGGGCATCTGGGTATGGCTCTTTTGACGGGCTATCTGGTGATGGTAGCGATGGAAGGAATAGAAAGCCATTGGAACAAGGTAAGAAAACGCAGCCAGAGAGCCTATTTGATCTGGATCTCTCCTTTTTTGGCAGGGTATGTTTTGCTGCTTTTTTCCATGCCTGTACCAAAGGAACCTTATGACTGGAGCTGGGTGCAGAAGCTCTATACTCAAATAAAGGAGTCGTTTGTGATCGCGGCGCAGGATGCCGTCCGGGGAGATAAGGAGGACTTTGGCGTGGCGTTTTCCGGTTTTTCAGGGGAGGGTTCGCTGCAGGAGGGTGTCCGCGAGAAGGCGCAGGCAGTGATGTCTATTCAGAGTGAAGGAAAGCTGCGAACAAATCTTTATTTGAGCGGAAGAGTGTATGATACCTTTGACGGCAGGCAGTGGAAACAGGAGGCAGAAGGTTTTCCGCAGGAGCGTTTTTTGGATACATTGGAAACCTTGTATGCTGCCAGAAGCTTTGATGAGAAACATATGAGGGATTATTTGGGGAGGACGGATCTGACGATTCGTTACGGGTATTTTAACACCCAATATGTATTTCAGCCTTTGAAGCTATGGGAGCTGCAGGGCGGCAGAGGACTGGATTTTTCTGATTTGGGCGGGGATCTGGTATGGAAAAAGAAAAGGGGCTATGGAACAGAATATCAAATCGAATATTTTCAGATAAATTTAGGGCAGCCGGAATTTCTACGGTTTTTAGAAGAAATGGAAAAGACGGGTCAGCCGGAACCTTCCAGAGATATCCTGTGGGAGCAGGCGTTGTTAGAATATGAGCGGCGAACCGGAGAGCAGACGGACTGGGAAACGATGGAAGCATACCGACAGTATGTTTATGATACGTACCTGCCGGAAGCGGTCGTTTCTCAGGAAAGGCTGTCTACGTCGTCTAAAGTGGAGACGCTTTTGGCGATAGAACAAGAGTTGTCTGAGTTTACTTATACCAGGACGCCGGGAAAGATGCCGGAGACGGTAAAGGATGAGGAAAGCTTTTTGGAGTATTTTTTATCCGAAAGCAGGCAGGGATATTGTACGTATTTTGCGACGGCGTTTGCCCTGCTGGCACGGGCGGCAGGAATTCCGGCTCGCTATGTGGAGGGTTTTTTGGTGCCGACACAGGATACAGCCCTTTATGGTCGGGAGGGAGAGTTGTTGGTTTATTCCAATATGGCACATGCCTGGTCGGAGGTTTATTTTGAGGGAATAGGCTGGATTCCATTTGAACCGACACCAGGGTATGGCGGGCTGCGTTATACGCCGTGGGCTACTTCGCAGACGGTGGCAGGCGGAGAGAAAGAGGGAGTAAAACAGGATGGGATAAGCGGTGAACACGGTCAGGAAACCAATCCTTCGGGCTATTTCTCCGGGGAGAAAGAAAATAGTCCCCCAGAGAAAGAAACACTTGTGGAAGAAGAGGAGCAGCAGGTTGGCATTTGGGGGAAGCTTTGGAGCTGGAAGATGGCGAAACGGATATCCGAAATTGCTGGTCTGGCGTTGGCAGCGGTGTTCGCTAGCGGGCTTTTGCTGCTTTTGCTAAACCGTCTTTTCTGTCGGTTCCGCTACCGGAATATGGAGCTGGTAGAGAAACTACGTGTCAATTTGCAGTGGAATCTGCAGATCTTGGATTGGCTGGGACTGTCCGGAAAGACTTCGGACGCCGCCTGCCCGGAGACGTTGGAAGAGCTTCAGAAGAGAGGAGAGCGGCTTTTGGAGGCTGAGGCTGTAGCGCTTCCGCTCCTGTTTATCGGATATTATGAGGAGGTAGTCTATGGGAAAAGAGCCGTAACGGAGGAAATGTTAGAGGAGGCAGCAAAAGAACGTCAGGAGCTTTTGGCATTGCTGAAACGGAAAAAAGGATGGAAGTATGCGCTTTATTGGTGGAGCAGGAACCAATTTCCAAAGAATACGTATACTAATAGAAACGGAAGCGATACATAAGGGTGACAATCCGCAGCCGGGGCTTTCTACATTCCTTGCGCTTCCGTTTCTGAATAAGATACGATATAAAAAACCAAACCGGCTGCTTTATAAGA
>CAJUFW010000066.1:10226-16155 GCA_910585655.1 uncultured Lachnospiraceae bacterium | reverse complement strand
CCTTTTGCTGACCCTAAAAGATCTGGAACCAGAGGGGCGGGAAGCCTTGCTTGGGCGGCTGGCAGAAAGTTTTCAGGTACAGAGCATGGGCTATATCGGAAAAAAATCACTCGAACGGCGGAAAAAAGCTCAACCACAAGAACCGGCGCCAGAACTTTTAGCTGGAGAGCTTTCCGAAGAAGAGAAAAAAGCTCTGACAGACGACCTATTGAAAGAAGCCCCGGATCGCTACAGTCTGAATACGGCTGCGGATTATTACAAAACGCTTTCCTTCCCAGGCGGACGGTTGCGGACAGAGGATTTCCCGATTACGACCAGAGACGATGCCATGATGCTGGCAGCAGGCGTCATCTATTCCGGGACAGAAGGCTTCCCTTACCGCGTGGAGTTAGAAGAAGGGCTGGTGGAAACGAACATCGCAACCCTCAGCAAGCTTTCGGTCTATCCAATAGAAGAAACAAACCCCACAAAGGAAAAGTGAAAAAGCGGAACAAAGCCCATCAGAGATGGACTCAAAACAGTCTTGAAATGAAAACAGTCTCGAAACGAAAGCACCCCCGGGAGGAATTTCTGGCATGTTTTTTATGACAGAAATTCTCTCCCCTTTAAGGGGGTGCTGCAGTGTAGAGACGGGACTCAAAATAAAAACGGAACTCAAAATAGGAGAATGGAGAATGGATAAGGTATATCAAGTTACGATAAAGGAAGAGGATCAGCTTTTATTTAAGCGGAGTATTCGGAAGCTGTTAGAGTCTACGTTCCTGCTTCGGGAGAAGGAGGAGCGGCTGTATCGGTTTGTGGAAAAGGAATCGAATCGCTATGATATTTCTGAATATTTGAAGTTGATTGGCTTTGATTTGCTGGTTGAGGAAAAGGCGGGCGTGGCGATGCTTGTGGCTAACGAGGAGGACGAGGATACGCCGGGGCTAAAGCGGGCAAACGTGATTACGTTTCAGACACAGCAATATCATCTGCTGCTGATTTTATGGGAGGTCTATTTAGAAAATCTGGGTTATAATGAAGAAAATTTTATTACGAGAGGCGATTTGATTGATAAAATCAAGTCGTATGGGCTTTCGCCGGAAAGCCGGGAGTTACGGGCTGCTTTTAAGCTTTTTAAACGCTATAGTCTGATTTCCTATGATGAAAACGAGTTAGGAGAGGAGGCGAAAATTCAGCTTTATCCTTCGCTGCAGTTTGGATGGGATTTGCCGCAGTTCCAGGCTGTAGTAGAGGAATATCGGCAGGAGGAGCAAGAAGGGCAGGAGAGGGAAAGTTACCGGCAGGAAGAACTGAAAAAAGACGAGCAGGAGGAAGCGGACAACAGGGAACGTTACGACGAAGAGGAGGATTTGCTATGATACTACTGAAAAAGGTCAGGCTGGTGCATTGGTATGGTTTTTCCTACATTACGGCGCCGATTGGTTTTTTTACTTTGATTGCCGGGAAAAACGGAAACGGAAAATCGGTGATGTTAGATGCGATCAAGTATGCGGCATATGGAGATACAGTGTTTAATAAATCCTCGGAAAGTAAGGGAACACGTACGCTTTCTTCTTATACAAGAGGGCTGTTGGATGCGACTGCCAAAACCTATATGCGACCTCCGGAAAAGTTTCCGCATGTCTACAGCCATATTGCGCTGGAATATTATGACGACATTTTGCAGAAAAGCTTTCTTCTGGGAACGATTTTGGAGACGAATGTTGTAAATAATATCCAGTCCTATCGTTATATTATGGATCAGACGGAGCTTAGTCAGGTGGAACATCTGTATGAAGAGGATGGCGCGAAGCGAGTATACAGCGCCAGCCAGTTTCAGAAAGCATATGGAGTGACGTTATTTAACCGGGAGCAGGGCATCGCGCGGTTTATGCAGATGACAGGTCTGAAGCTAAGCGCGCAGCAGACATTGGTATTTTTACGGAAGCTCAGAGGGATTATGACATACGATCCGGAGGCAAAGATTGACGCTTTTATTAAGGAAAGCGTATTAGAAGATCGGAGAGTGGATTTTTCCAGGCTGATTGAGGCGAAGGAAAATATTGAACGATTGAACCAGACCTTTTTGGTGGTGCAGGCAGAGCTAAAGGAACTAGAGGCAATTTTAAAGGAGTATAATAACTATGAGGCTGGAAAGGAGAAGCTTCTGGCAGACGATATCAAGCAGGCTTATAAAAATACCCTGGATGCGAAGGATACAGTCAAACGCTTAAAGAACGAACAGGAGATGGCGGAGCGAAGGCAGAGACAGACCGAGAGAGAGCTTGAGACAGTTTCCAGGCAGATCGAGGAGGAGACCCGCAGACTGCAGGAGGTGACAGCCAGCCTGAGCCAGCTAGATTGTGTGCTGCCGATCCAAAAGGAAGAGGAACATTTGACAGAGCTGCAGCGGCAAAAGAAACGGTTGATGGAGGAAGGGCAGGAGTTAGAGGAATTTCAGACAAAGGTCAGTGAGCTTTGCCATACGTTGGAACAATACAAGACAGTGATCCAAGAACATAGTGTTCCGGTGCGTATTCTGGCGTCGCTTTCCAGACAGGACTATCCGATCGCAGAAAAGCAGGCGGCAGTGGAGGATTTAAAACAGGCAGTAGAGGCTCTGCAGGAGCGTTTGACGGAGGAAGCGGCGGAACAGAAGCGGCAAAGAGAAGAGCTGGAACGGCAGCTTTTGGCGCAGATGAACATTGCAGAGGAATGTAAGAAAAACCGCACGGATTTTCACCAGATTCCGGATTATGTAAAGCTAAAGGAGGAAATCAACGAGGAATTTGCCAAAAAAGGGATTGCTTCCGAGGCGAAATTTGCCTGTGAATATGTGATTGGGCTGACGGACGAGGACTGGCGGGACGCAATAGAGAGTTATTTGGGACGGAGACGGTACAACATTTTGGTGGAGCCGCAGTATTATGATATCGCGGACGAGGTATTGAACCGCTCGAAAAATCAGTACGCTCATTTGTTTAATACAAAGCTGTTGATGAAAAAGGAGTTGGAGCCGGAGGAAGATTCGGTGGTGCGTTTCCTTTCCGTAAAAAACGAAGTGGCGCAGAAATATTTTGATTATCAGTTAGGACGGATGAAGGCGGTGCCAATGGGAGAGGTCAAAAACCAGGAAAATGCCATTTCCAAGGAAGGGCGGGTGTCCGTGGCGATGGACGGTTATTTTCTGCGCTTTGACCAAATCCGCTTTTATTATTTGGGGCAGGAAACGTTTGAACTAAACCGCCTGCGTGCAGAGCGGGAAATCGAACGACTGACTGCGCAAAAAAAGGCGCTTCTGGCAAAAGAAAAGACTCTGAACGAGACGAGAAATCAGCTTCGGGAAGGGCGGAACTTTTTTAAGGAATATCATTATGACGCGCCGCTTCGGCTGGAAGAAACGATACGTCAGATTCAGGATTCGGAGGAAACGTTACAAAAGCTTCGTGACGCGCAAAAAGACAACATTGAATTTGTCGGATTGTCGGAACGTCAAAGAAGCTTGGAGACTTCTTTGGAACGTTTAAAGGAGCGCAAGGAAGAAGCGTATGCCGAAAAAAGCCGTTTGCAGTCGGAATTATTACGCTGTGGAGATCGGTTAGAGGAACGCGGCAAGTTATTGGTATTACAGGAAGAAGCATTGGAAAAGTACCGTCAAACGGAATATGCCACTATGCAGAAAGCGACACAGGACTATGACCAATACCTGGCAAACGGTCGCAGAGGACCGGGAGGGTTGCTTTCCGAGGAGTACCAAAAGCGTCTCCGGGGGGAAATCGAACAGCATGAGAGAACGATTTTTACTTTGCAGGGCGAATACAACGGCAGGCGGTCGGAAGGAGAGGGGCTGCCGACAGGAATTGACCAAAGGCAGCTTTATGAAAACCGACGGACGAAAATCTGGATGGACGATCTGCAGGAAGTCAGCCGGAAGCTGGACGTTCAGACCAGGCATTATGAGGAGATTTTTAAAAATGAATTTGTACTGACGATTTTAAAGTCCTGCAACCGTTCGATTGAGGATTTGAAACTGATCAATGCAGAACTGGCAAAGCTGAAATTTTCCACTCGCTATCAGTTTGAGGTGCGTTTTAACCGGGATGCCTCGGACTATGCAAGGGTGATCGATTACGCGCGCTACTTAGAGGAACGGGAGCAGTTTGGCGGCGGTAGCAGTCAGCGGATATTGGGAATATTTGACTCCTACTCCGAGGAGGAAGCAGAGCAGCTTGAAGAAGATATGAAAGCGATTATCAACCGAATCATTTCCGGGAATAATAACGAAGCGATTGAAAAGTTTGCCGATTATCGAAATTATCTGACCTATGAGATTTTACTGAGTAACGAGACGTTTCAAAACGCCAGACTTTCCAGACAGACCGGCTACAATTCCGGAGCAGAAGTACAGATTCCTTATATGCTGATTCTCTCTTCGGCGCTTTTAATGATCTACAACCAGCGGGTCAACTCTACCAGATTGGTTTTTATTGATGAGCCGTTTGCCAAGATGGATCCAGGCAATGTGAAACTGATGCTTGATTTCCTGCGAGCGCAGAATCTTCAGGTGATTTTCTGTTCCCCGGATAAAACAGAGTCGATTGGGAATGAATGCGAGGTTATTTTGCCGGTGCTGAAGGTGCGGGCGGATAGTATGCAGTTGGGAATTGTGCAGTTTGCGGATTCCGTTTGAAAGGAGTGATCCAAACCATTGGGCTACAAGGAAGAACTGCTAAAGCTGCTGACGCAGAGCTACCGGAACAGCAAAAAGGACGCCGGAACGAACCGGATTAAGCGGGTTACGCGGATAAAACCGGACAGACTGTATCGTAACTATTATGACAACGATGGGGATATGGATTGCATTCAGGCGGTTAATGAGGCGATTCGGGAATGTCAGGAGCTGGGTTTTGTGACCTTTCGGGAGCGCAGGATGAGCCATGAAATAGAGCAAATCGATCTGGTGGATAGCGAGGTAGAGGCAGCAGAGCAGTATTTAAAGGAGCAGTACGGCTACACGCCGAAGACGGATCGAATACAGGCGGTCAGGCGTTTGCTGGATCAGTACGAGGAAACGACTCCGGCGGCAGCGGCGTTGTGCGGAAGGCTTCGGCAGGAGTTAGAGCAGAATCAGATGTTTCATAAGAAGCAGGATTATATCCATCTGGGAGAGGTGCTAAAAGCATTGGTGTTTATTGAACGGAACCAACAGCCGCTTTATCTGCGGGAGGCTTCGATGATGATCTATGGAAGCTCGAAATATCTGGAAGAAAAGGTATTGACGGATGTGTGCAGGGAGCTTCGCCGCTACCAAAACCGTCCTTGTGAGGAACAGGAGATGGAGGATGAAATTCTGCGGGAATACGGCATCGAACGGGAGCCGGTACGGCTTTGCCTAAAGGGAGATTGTGAGATTGTATTTGAAAACGGGCGTTCTCTTTCGGTGGGGCTGTTAAAGGGTGGCTTGGAATTTGCCGTAGAGGATCTGGAGGCGATAGAGAGGATTACGATACATAGCAGACAGTTTTTGACGATAGAAAATAAAACGTCATATTATCGTTATGAAGCAACAGAGGCGGTTGTATTTTATCTGGGCGGTTTTTTAAATCGGTTCCAAAGGGACTTTTTAAAACGGGCTTGGCAGGATAATCCGGATTTGGAGTGGTATCATTTTGGAGATATCGACGCAGGCGGCTTTTTTATTCATGAACATTTGTGTCGGATGACGGGGATTCCTTTCCGGATCCTGCATATGTCAAAGGAAGAGCTTGAAAAAGAAGCGTACCGGGACTGTCTGCAAAAGCTGACGCCGCACGATAACCAACGGCTCCAGTCTCTAAAGGAAAAGGATGCCTACCGGGAGACGGTGGAGTATATGCTGCTCCATCAGGTAAAGTTAGAGCAGGAGATGATCAGCTATAAAAACTGGGAAACGCAGATTGCCAGGGAA
>CAJUFW010000066.1:0-10216 GCA_910585655.1 uncultured Lachnospiraceae bacterium | reverse complement strand
ACACGACGCTCTTCCGATCTAAATAGGAGCTCTAAAAATCAAAAATTATAAATTTATCCACGAACTGGAAATCCGGCAGATGGAAAACGCCTGTATTTTGGTAGGACGGAATAATACAGGAAAAACCGTGATTTTAGATGCGGTGCTGACGGCGTGCGGGCAAAAAGAAGTAAAGCCAAAGCATTTTAATGAAGCAGGCAGCAACATTGAAATTACGGTAAAGCTCTCGCTCTCCGGGGAAGATATCGCCTTGTTTTACCGAAGGGGACGGGTCAGCCGTGCCAAAAGACGGGATGTCTTTGAACGGGAATTTAGCAAGCGGCTTCCTTCGTTTCAGCGAGCCGGAAGGAACGGTTCTGTTCCACTTACCTTGGGGCAGGGCGGTGTGTTGGAGTTTACATTTGTAGCGAATAAAAACGGGCGGATTCGTTACAGCGACGGGCTGCAAAAGGACAATCCTTATATCAGGGAAGTGCTTCCAAAAATTTACTGCATCGATCATCGGCGAAATATTGATGAGATTGAGGACGATATCATTCAGATGGGGATTCGGGAAAAAACAACAGTGATGTTGCGGGAAAATAAGTGTATGTTTGACGAGGCAAAGCCTTGTAACGCCTGCTTTCAGTGTATTGGGAAAATAGAGAAAAAGACAGTAGAGGATCTGACGATTTTTGAGACGGAAAAGCTGTTGGAATACAAGTTGCTTCATGCGGACAGCGACGCCTTTATGCAGCGTTTGAACGAAGCTTTTCGCCGGAATACAGGGCTTTCAGATACGTTGGTACGCCAGGTCAATATCGATCTGCCGTCGTTATTGAAAATCGACGTGGTACGCCGCCGGGAAAGGCGGGAACACAGAGAGTACGGAGAACACGAAGAGCAGAGGGAACAGAGAGAGCAAAGCGAGTATAGCGAATACGGAGAGCCGGAAAAATCCGGAAGCTATGGAGAAGGCAGAGGCTATGGTGGCGATTATGAGCCGATTTATGATATGGGAGAGGGAATGAAAAGCATTTATATCCTTTCTCTGTTGGAAACTTATATGGAGGAGCCGGAAAAGCTTCCTTGTATCCTGATGATGGAAGATCCGGAGCTGTTTTTGCATCCGCAGCTACAGAAGATGGCAAGCGAGGTGCTGTATCGTCTATCCCAGAAAAATCAGATTATTTTCTCTACTCATTCTCCGACGATGATTTTCAATTTTAACAAAAAGCAGATCAAACAGATGCAGCTAGACCGCACCGGGCATCCGCTGATCCGTGAGCAGAACGATATCGGACGGATTTTAGACGATTTGGGCTTTAGCGCCAACGATCTGATGAATGTCAGCTTTGTATTTATTGTAGAGGGCAAGCAGGATAGAAGCCGTCTGCCGTTGTTGCTGAACCAGTATTATTCGGAAATGTACGATGAAAACGGGAATCTTCAGCGGATTGCGATTATTTCTACGAATAGCTGTACCAATATCAAAACCTATGCCAATTTAAAATATATGAATCAGATTTATTTAAAAGATCAGCTTTTGATGATTCGTGACAGTGACGGCAAAAATCCGGAAAAGCTTAAACGTGATTTGTGCAGTTATTATGCGAACAGGAGTCAGGAGGACGTCGGAGCGCTGCCAAGAATCAGCCCGAAAAATGTTTTGATTTTAAAATACTATTCGTTTGAAAATTATTTTTTAAATCCAAAGGTAATGGCAAAAATCGGAGTGATTCCAAATGAGGAAGCCTTTTACGATATGTTGTATGACAAATATAAAGAATATCTGCATCGGATCAAAAGCTTTGTACGAATGAGAGAAAAAACCGGTATCGAACTCCATTCTAAAAAGGATATCAAAAAGCATTTGGAGACGATTTTGATCTACGGCAGAGGACACAATTTATACGATATTTTTTACGGCAGATACAAAGGGGAAAAAGAAACGACGATTTTAAAAAGATATATCGAAACGGCAGGACGAGAAGTGTTTGCGGATATTTTAGATGCGATTGATGCGTTCGTATATTTCCAGAGCCGGAAAAAGGGGGAGAGCGACGGTGAAAATAGACGATAAAACAGTGGAGTATGTGGCAGAACTGGCTAAGTTGGAACTTTCCGAACGGGAAAAGGATGGTCTGACGCGCGAACGCGCCAAGGCGGATTTGGAGCGGATTTTAGCTTATATGGAGACAATGAAGGAACTGGATACCAAAGGAATAGAGCCAATGTCTCATGTGCTTCCGTTAAAAAATGTAGTTCGGGAAGATATCGTACGGCAGACAGAGCCGCTCAGCCAGAAAAAGGAAGGAGAACAAAACGCCTTGCTGGATAACGCGCCAATACAAAAGGATGGTTACTTTGTTGTACCCAAAACAGTAGAAGGATAGGAGAAAAAGCCGGTGTGCTTAAAAAGGAAGTGAGAGGATGGAACTTACGACATGGACGGCGCTTGAACTGGGGAGACGGATTCGGACAGGAGAGGTGTCCGTAACCGAAGCGACCCGGGCATATTTGGATAAAATAGAAAAAACAGACGGAACCTATCATGCGTATTTGTCCGTCTGGCAGGAGCAGGCTTTACGGCGGGCAGAGCAGGTCGAGCAGGAATTAAAGGAAGGAAAGTACGCGGACAGCCTACTGGCAGGCGTACCGATTGCAATAAAGGATAACATCTGTACCAAAGGGGAGGAAACGACTTGCGCGAGTAAGATGCTGGCAGGCTTTCGACCTCCCTATCAGGCAGAAGTGGTAGAGCGGTTGGTTTCGGCAGGAATGGTTATCCTGGGAAAGACCAATATGGACGAGTTCGCTATGGGCAGCACGACAGAAACCTCGGCGGCAGGAGTGACGAAAAATCCATGGGATACCTCCCGTGTACCGGGCGGCTCGTCCGGCGGATCGGCAGCGGCGGTAGCAGCTTTTGAGGCTCCGGTGGCATTAGGATCGGATACAGGCGGCTCGATCCGTCAGCCCAGTTCTTTTTGCGGTGTGATGGGAATAAAGCCGACGTATGGGACAGTTTCCCGCTACGGGCTGATTGCCTATGCCTCTTCGTTGGATCAGATTGGACCGATTGCCCGAAGCGTAGAGGATTTGGCAGCAGTTCTTGAGATCATCAGCGGCTGGGATAAAAAGGACGCCACGTCAGTACCGCCGGAATATATGACGCATGTGGCTGCCACTATGGCGGATACGCCAAATATAGCAAGACAATACCGCTATTTGGAGGTAATAGAACGTGTAAAACAGGCGGATATCTGTCAGCTTAAATCGGCATTGCGCGGGAGGAAAATTGGGCTGCCGAACGGCTATTTTGGAAAAGGATTGAATCAGAACGTCAGGGAAACGGTATTAGAAGCGGCAAAGACGCTACAGGACTTAGGCGCAGAGTTAGAGGAGTTTGAACTTCCGGCAGCCGAATATGCAGTTCCGGCTTATTATGTCTTGGCGTCTGCAGAGGCAAGCTCGAATCTTTCCCGCTATGACGGGGTGAAATACGGTTATCGGACGGCAAACTATGAAGGCTTGCAGGAGCTTTATAAAAAGACCAGAAGCGAAGGATTTGGAGAAGAGGTCAAACGGCGTCTGCTGATTGGGTCGTTTGTGCTAAGCTCCGGTTATTATGACGCGTATTACAAGAAGGCTTTGGAAGTAAGAGCTTTGATCAAACAAGGCTTTGATCAGGCGTTGAAACGATACGATCTGATCTTAGGTCCAACCACTCCGAACATAGCGCCAAGACTGGGAGAAAGCCTTTCCGATCCGCTGAATATGTATCTGGGAGACGTTTATACGGTAGCCGCGAATTTGGCAGGGCTGCCAGGTATCAGCATTCCGGCTGGATTTGTGGAAGAAGGCGGGAAAAAACTGCCGGTAGGAATGCAGTTGATGGGGCGTCCGTTTGGGGAACGGGAGTTATTTCAAATAGCCGCCGCTTATGAGCATTGGCAGAAAACTCTGGGAACTTGAGAGAAAGGAGGAGGGGAGAAGCGATGAATGCCGACAGACAATATGAAACGGTAATCGGTCTGGAAGTACATGTAGAACTGGCAACCAAGACAAAGGTTTTCTGCGGCTGCAGCACCGAATTCGGAGGAGCGCCGAACACGCATTGCTGCCCGATTTGTACCGGAATGCCGGGGACGCTTCCGGTGTTAAATAAAAAGGTGGTAGAATACGCGGCTGCGTCAGCTCTGGCAATGGGCTGTACGATGACAAAACATTGTCGTTTTGACCGGAAAAATTATTTTTACCCGGATTTGCCAAAGGCGTATCAGATTTCTCAGCTTTATCTGCCGATTGGACGGGACGGTAAAATAGAAATAGAGGTGGAAGGAAAAAAGAAAACCATCGGTATTCATGAAATCCATATGGAAGAGGACGCGGGTAAGCTGATACACGACCCTTTGGAACATGTGACGCTGGTGGATTACAACCGATGCGGAGTGCCGCTTATTGAGATTGTCAGTGAGCCGGATATGCGTTCTGCCAAAGAGGTGATCGCTTACCTGGAAAAACTAAAACAAATGCTTTCGTATTTAGGAGTATCGGACTGTAAAATGCAGGAAGGCTCTTTGAGAGCGGATATCAACCTTTCTGTCCGCAAGCTGGGAGAAGAGAGGCTCGGTACCCGGACAGAAATGAAAAACATGAACTCCTTTAAGGCGATTACCAGAGCAATAAACGGAGAACAGAAACGGCAGATCGAGTTGCTGGAATACGGTGGAAAGGTCGTACAGGAGACCAGGCGTTGGGACGACAATCAGAACACCAGCGTTGCGATGCGGAGCAAAGAGGACGCGATGGATTATCGCTATTTCCCGGAGCCGGATTTGGTTCCTCTGGAGCTGTCGGAGGACTGGCTAGCCGAGATAAAAAGCCGTCAGCCGGAGCTGCGGGACGAAAAGCAGGCGCGTTATAGAAAGGAATATGGGCTTCCGGCTTACGATGCAGAGATTTTGACAGGTTCTAAGGCGATTGCCGATCTGTTTGAAGAAACGGTGGCGCTGTGCGGAAAGCCAAAAGAAGTTTCCAACTGGCTGATGATAGAGACGATGCGGCTGTTAAAGGAAGGCGGGCAGGAAGCAGAAGAACTATGTTTTTCTCCAAAAAATCTGGCAGCTCTGATTGAATTGTTGGAGGAGGGTACGATTAACCGAACCATAGCAAAAGAAGTATTTGAACATATTTTTAAAGAGAATGTAGATCCGCGGCAGTACGTAGAGACACATGCTCTTCGGATCGTACAGGATACGGGCGCGCTGCAGGAAACGATTCGCCGGATCGTCGCCGATAACCCGCAGTCGGTAGCGGATTATCGGGGAGGAAAGAAAAAGGCAATCGGCTTTTTGGTCGGGCAGGTGATGAAAGAAACGAAAGGGAAAGCCGATCCGGGAATCGTGAACAGGTTATTGCTGGAAGAGCTGAGTGAAACGGCGGTGTTTTCTATATCATAGGAAGATTCTCTATTATTTTGTGGAATTCTTTTTCATTTTTTCTCAGAGGAGAGAGGAGATCCCGCCCGGAGGGCTTTCCTATAACTATTTATTCTGTTCTGTGTTTTGAATCGCGCAAATATAAAATAATCCTATCTGTATATATTGAAAGCATACATATCGTGTGTTATATTATAGTTATACTATCGTGTTCAAGGAAAGAATAACAGATGAAAAATTTTATCATCATCAAATATAGAAAAATAGGTATAAGGAGGCAGAGCTATGTGTCAAGTTGCAATTAACATACCCAAGGAAGTTTTATATGATACGAAAATGAATGAAAAGGAAGCAAAGAAGTTTGCACAGTGTGCAGTAGCGCTTGGATATTATACACAAAGCGGAGTGTCAATTGGATATTGCGCTCAAATCGCAGGAATGACTAAAGAAGAATTTATCAAATATTTGGGAAGGCATCAAATCTCTATTTTTAGCTTTGATAACAAAGAAGAATTTTTGGAGGAAGTGGATAATGCGTAAAGTAATTGTTAATTCCACGCCGCTTATTGTACTTTCAGGGATTGGGTATTTAGATATTTTACAAAAATTGTATGGAGAGATTCTTATTCCAACTGCCGTATACCAGGAAGTTACAAAGGTAAAGGATTCTGCCTGTATACAAATGATGAACGGCAACGAATGGATTCATGTAATGCAAATTCAAAATGATATAGAAAAGAAAATGTATAAAGCAAAATTGCATGCAGGAGAAGTAGAAGTTATGATTCTTGCCCAAGAGCAAAAAGCTGATCTGGTTATTATAGACGATAATGCGGCAAAAAAAACGGCAAAATATCTTGGGCTGACAGTTACCGGTACATTAGGAATTCTTTTAAAAGCAAAAAAACAGGGAATTATAGAGACGATTTATCCATTATTGTTTGAGATGAAGCGAAATGGATTTTATGTTGATTCCTGGTTAGAGCATATGGTATTGGAGCAAGCAGGAGAGGGATAAAAAATTCTTGCTTTGGATGATTTATACAAAGATGTTGTGCGTGTATTAAAAATAGGACCATCGACTAGAGGGCAGCAAAGATTAAAATATACTCTAAAGGATGGGAGCTGACAGGATATTTATGGTTTGGTTTTAAAAATATTAGCGGACAACCCTCCAGTGGTAGAATTAAAAGGAATATAAATGATAATATGGTGACGTACTCCCACCATGTTAAGAAGTGGGGTTTATCGCTCAATAGCCCTAATGGACTAAGTATCAACGAGCTAACCCGTCCGCCCGACGGTTTCCCGAATGATGTTCAATTTGTACCTTGGATATTTTACGCACAGAAGGACGCTTGGTTTTCGCATATTGGTTTTCTCTGTGCAACCTGCATTATGGGGATAGCTGATATCATTGCAGAAGGAAAAGAATTGAAAGAAATTTTTGATAAAGAGAAATTATAGCATCAATATAATTTATGGTGTAGTAAAGTCAGAATTTATATGAAAAAGGCTGCCTTTTCAGAACAGGAACAAGAAAAAGTAACCAGGAGGATGTAGAACATGACAAAGGAAACCTATCAGTTATTGGAACACTTTATGCAAAGCCAAATGGAGGAACGGGATGGCGCTCACAACCAGGAGCATATTTACCGGGTATTAGCGGTTGGGCTGGATATTGCGGAGCATGAGCCGGGCGTGGAATATGACGTACTAATTGCTGCTTGTCTGCTGCATGACATTGGCAGGAAGGAGCAGTTGGAGAATCCTCGGCTCTGTCATGCGGCAGAGGGCGCCAAAAAAGCATATGCTTTTCTATTGGAAAAGGGTTTTTCGCCGGACTATGCAAAAAGGGTAAAAGATTGTATTAAAAGACATCGTTTCCGTTCGGATGATCCGCCGGTTGCGCTAGAAGAGCGAATTTTGTTTGATGCCGATAAAATAGATGTAAGCGGGGCGGTAGGAGTGGCGCGGACTCTTTGCTACGCAGGGCAGGTAGGAAAGCCCTTGTATTTATTGCAGGCAGATGGGAGGATATCGGATGGAACCAAAGACGAAACGGACTCCTTTTTTCGGGAATATCAGCATAAATGTAAAGAAATTGCTTCTGCGCTTTATACAGAACGAGGACGCCAGTTAGCCAAAGAGCGTCAGCAGGCAGCAGAAGCCTTTTATCAGGCAATGCGGACAGAGCTTCTTTGTTCCAGAGAGCAGCTTTCCGGACGACTAAAGCGATGCTTAGAATAAAAGCAAACAATGAGAAAAAATGTTCAAAAGAATACAAGCTACAGAAAGGACTTTTTCTGCTTGGTATCAGTATGATACTTGCTGTCTTGGTTGTAATAGCCTTGCCGGTAAAGGCAGAAAAAGAGCCGCCTAAGTGGAAAAAAAACACCATTTACGTAGCAGGGGATCGGGTGACGCGAAACGGTGTTGTTTACGAGGCGGCTTGGTGGACGTTGGGGGAAGATCCGGCGAAACAACAGGATGAGTGGAGTGTTTGGAAAAAGGTAAAAACAGACACTCAAAAAACAAATCCACAGAAAACGGACGCTCCGAAAACAACGACAAAAAAGCCGGAAAAAACAGAGGCGAAAGATGAGGATACGAACAAGCCCCAAAATACAGAAACCGGGCTTCCGGAGCATTTTATTACCGGTTACTGGCAAAACTTTGACAACGGGGCGACTTGTCTGAAAATCAGCGATGTACCAGAAGGATATGGTCTGATAGCAGTTGCCTTTGCCGAGTCAACGGCGACGCCGGGAAAAGTGACGTTTCGTTTGGACGAGACACTTTGCAGGCGCTTGGGCGGTTATACAAAAAAGCAGTTTATCAAGGATATTAAAGCGGCAAAAAAGAAAGGGCAGCATGTGATTCTTTCCGTAGGCGGAGAAAACGGTACGGTCAGCGTGTCAAATGCCAAGGAAGCGAAGCGTTTTGCGGACAGCTTGTATCAGCTTATGGAGGAATACGGATTTGAAGGCGTAGACATTGACTTAGAGCATGGCATCCATGCGGGCTATATGGAACAGGCATTGCGGAGACTCTCTAAAAAGGTAGGGGATGGCTTGATCCTTACGATGGCGCCGCAGACGTTGGATATGCAGAATACACAGACCGAATATTTTAAACTGGCACTGAATATCAAAGATATTTTGACGGTCGTCAATACCCAGTACTATAATTCCGGTACGATGTTGGGGGCAGATGGAAAGGTATATGCCCAGGGCGATGTAGATTTCCTGACGGCGTTGGCGGCAATCCAGTTGGAAAACGGGCTGCGTCCGGATCAGGTAGGGCTTGGCGTACCGGCTTCTCCGAAAGGGGCAGGGAGCGGTTATGTTGCACCGTCTGTCGTCAATAAGGCTTTAAATTGCCTGGCGAAGGGGAAAAAGGGCGGCAGTTATCGTCCTGAAAAGAAATACACAAAGCTACGTGGAGCGATGTGTTGGTCGATTAACTGGGACGCTGCCAATGACTATGAATTTTTAGAGGGCGTATTGCCGACGATAGAAAAGCTACAATAGTAAAAAATACAAAGCCGGAATTTATTCTGACATTGCCAGTGGCATAAGCTTTGAAAAAAGAAAGGATTTTTTCAACCTTTTGGATGAGGTTTTAGATGGCAGGGGGGAAAAAGTTGTTATTACCTATAAAGACAGGCTTTCAAGGGTTGGTTTTGACCTGTTTTACCATTTGTTCAAAAAATACCATTGCGATATCATAGTTATGAGCGAAGTTGGTTCCGTAAAACTGGACAGTGAGGAAATTTTTGGAGAAATCATATCGCTGCTGTATTGTTACTCAATGAAGCTGTACAGCAAAAGGAAAGCGAAAAAAATAAAAGAGGTGTTGGAAAGTGATGATAGTACGGAGGGTTGAAAAACATATGATAAAGCCGTCTGATGCCTGTTACGCCATGCTGGACTCTTTCTGTTTCCTTTCCAAAAATTTGTACAACCATGCAAATTATATACTGCGCCAGGCGTTTATAAATAACAATAAGGCAGTCCCTTATGGAGATTTGGATAAAATCCTCAAGGCAGATGAAGCATACCCTGATTATAAGGCAATGCCGACGGCACAGTCCGCCCAGCAGGTTTTACGGCTGCTGGAAAAGAACTGGAAGTCCTTTTTTAAGTCTGTCAAAGACTGGTCAAAGAACAAAGACAAATATACAGGGCAGCCAAAACTTCCAAAGTATAAAAAGAAAAATGGCAGGAATCTATTGGTTCTGACAAACCAGAATGTAAAATTAAGGGAGGGGATTTTAAAATTCCCAAAGAAATTTGAAGGGCTTGAATTAAAACTGAGGTGTTGTGGAAGGGATAATTTTGCTGCATTTCATCAGGTGCGTTTTATCCCAAAACAAGGTTATATCATAGCGGAAGTGGTTTACAGCATATCTGTCAGCGAAGTAAAGCCGGACAACAGGCGTTATTGCAGTATCGACATTGGCATAGACAACTTAGCAGCCGTAACAACAAATACAGGATGCAGAACATATATTATAAACGGCAGGGGTCTAAAGTCAGTAAATAAATACTACAATAAGCAGATGGGGCATTACAAAGAGACAGCAAAACGGATGAACGGTATGGATTTTACAAAGCGGATGGCGCAGATGACCGCAAAAAGGAACCGGAAACTGGATGACTATATGCACAAGGCAAGCCGGAAGATTGTAAAAGATTGTGTGGAGAGGGATATCCGTACGATTATAATTGGATATAATGATGTTGGGGTCAAAAGCCCTGCTATAGTACCTTGCTACGAAAATAAAACTC
>CAJUFW010000065.1:3970-16159 GCA_910585655.1 uncultured Lachnospiraceae bacterium | reverse complement strand
TGTTACGGACTTTCACCGATTAGATTGCGCCCATACTGGGCGCACCAAAAAAGACAGGTGAGAAACTTTCTGTCTCACCTGTCTTTTATCTTCTATAAAACTTATAATACAATCCCGTTCTGTTCCAACAGCTTTCGCGCGCTTTCTACAGAGTCAACCCCTGTTCTGTTTTTTACCGGTGCAAACTCATACTCTCGTACTACCTCATACGGCAGGCAATCCGGCAGTAATTCTATCATATCTAACACCAGAGATTCGTACTTATAGCCGTTTGGCTTCTCTGGATTTACCTGATTCCCCTCTGCATCGATATAGGGAATCTTTTTTTCCACCTGATGCAGCGGCAGCTCTTGTTTGACAATTCGTTCCAAATCATCTTCCCGGAACAGATAATTTAAAATAACGCCGAACTGGTAAAGACGCTCGCCCTCTTCGTCTACCGCGTCTAACAGCTCGTCCGTCATTTCGTAATATTCTACAATCGAAGGTCTGCCGTGGTTTAAGCACATGACGCCGACTCGTTCGTCACGGGCGTTTTTCCGGATCACCTTTGCGCCGCAGGCTACGCCGGCTTTTTTAACCGCGCCTACAAACTGCGGATCGGCTATCCGTTGCAGCACATTATCTACTGCAAACACATTCAGCCATTCAATCCCTTCCTGATGTACCAAATCCAAAAGACCGTTCCGTTCCATGGATAAAAACCATCCGCCGTTCCCGTTTGGAGAAGTCGCAATCCGTCCCTTTTCCTCTAAATAGACTGTGCCTTCATAGTCCGTGGCAGGCGCCATCTCCTGTGGGAAAAATACAACATACTCCGGCTGATAACCGAAATAAGCATGTTCCTTTAAAAACTGCACCGTCGCTTCATGATTTTTTTCACTGGTCATCACAAACAGATAAATCCAACGTCCCGCTTCTTTTACCACCTCTAGTAAATTTTGAATCTGCTGTTCAAAAATATACAACGTCCTGGTCACGCCGATGTTATACATTCCCTTCGGGTCGCTTGAACCAAGCCTGGTTCCCATCCCTCCAGCCAGCAGTACCGCGGCTACCTTCCCGGCGCGAATCTCCTCTAAACCTGCCTGATAAAACTCTTCTTTTCTGGCTGTAATCTCCGGCTGCTGCATAACGGAAATCGGAGAAATCTCTTTTTCCAAAGTAGCCGGATGGTTCCCTGCTTCCCTTCCTTTTTCTAAGATAGAAAAATCGGTCTGTGCAATCTGGTCTAAGAGCGCCCTTTGTTCTGCTTGCCCTAATTCCTCGTAGTATCTTAATAACGAAAGCTGACCGTACTGTTCCAGCTTCTGATAGGCTTCTTTGTATTCCATGCTGTCTCCTCTTCTTACTTTCTGCCCTTTTTCAAAAATTCCGGTATCTTAATACCGCCGGTATCCGATTCGGCTGTATGGGAGCCTCCCGGATTGGCGCTGCTTTGCTTCGATGCGAAATTTCCGGTATTCTGACCAGGTGTGGTCTGTGTACCGCGCGTATAGCCGCCGCCCGTCCCGGCAGTATTTTGGCTTCCTCCGCCAAATCCGCTAAACGGCGTGATCTGACCTGTTCTGCCGCCTGACGTCTGGTTATAGGAACTGGTTCCCGTTCCCCCTACGGCATGAAGACCGATAGTCCCTCTGCCCAAGCCGCTTATCGTCCCGGTGTTCCCGGTATTGGCAGAATTTCCCATTGTTCCCAAGAAGCCCGGACGTCTGGCGGACTCCTGGTTCTCGTTTTCTTCTAAGCCGGTCGCGATTACCGTAATCGTCGCAGAATCCGACACATTTTCATCGTACATCGCACCAAAAATAATATTGGCGCTCTCCCCTGCCAATTCCTGGACATAGGAAGCCGCTTCGTTTGCTTCGATCAGGCTGATATCTCCGGAAATATTGATAATGACATGGGATGCTCCTTCGATGGTCGTCTCTAACAGCGGGCTGGTAATTGCCTGCTTGACCGCATCGAGACACTTTTCATCTCCCTGTCCTACACCGATTCCGATATGCGCGATACCCTTATCCTTCATTACCGTCTGCACATCGGCAAAATCCAGGTTAATTAAACCAGGCACGTTGATCAAATCCGTAATACCCTGAACACCTTGCTGCAGCACTTCGTCAGCCTTCCGCAGCGCGTCCGGCATCGTGGTCCGGCGATCGACGATCTCTAAAAGCTTATCATTTGGTATCACAATCAGCGTATCGACGTATTCCTTTAAACGGGCAATCCCGCCGACCGCGTTATTCATCCTTGCTTTTGCTTCAAACTTAAAAGGCTTTGTGACAATTCCTACCGTCAGGATATTCATTTCCTTGGCTAACTGCGCCACAACAGGAGCGGCTCCGGTTCCTGTACCGCCGCCCATCCCGCAGGTGACGAATACCATATCCGCATCCCGGATAGCCTCTGCCAAATCCTCTTTGCTTTCCTCTGCTGCTTTTTGCCCGATTTCAGGCTGGGCGCCCGCCCCTAAGCCCTTCGTCAGTTTTTCTCCTATCTGCAGACAAACGGGAGCCTTACAGCTTTTCAAATGCTGCTTGTCCGTATTGACACAAACGAACTCCACGCCCTGAATGCCTTCTTCGATCATCCGGTTTACCGCATTATTCCCTGCCCCACCTACACCTACTACAATAATTCTTGCACTTAAATCCGAATCGTTCGTTTTAATTTCGAGCAAAACCAGTTCCTCCTTCATTTTTCCTTCCATATATGATATCCCCCTATATGGAAGCTGCATTCAATCAGGGCATTCCAATACCTTTATTTATTCCGTCTACTTTGGGATACAGCCTGACAAGGAGCGCCCGCTTCCTTTTTTGCTGTTCCTCTCTATAGACTACGGCTGTATGATTTCGTAATTATTTATATGATTGTCCTATGTATCTTTGTATCCACTCATCATCTCTATTCTATTTTACCCTCTACAACCCTATCTTATATAATATAGTTATTTCCCAAAATAATCAAGTAGAAATTTCACTTTTTTTAGTCCTCCTCCGTAACAAACACAACCTTATCGTTTTTACGGCTATATTCTTCCATATGAAACGTCCCTTTCATCCCCTCCGCTTCCTTTAAAATCCCAGACAACGCGGAAAGCGGCTCATCGTACTGTTCCCTCCGTCCTAACAAAATCCGTACGCTTCCGGTATACATCGTAATTTCCATTCCATAATTAAAATCAATCCGACGAATAGACAATTCATATTGGCGAATTAACTGTGTGACATTTAACACAAGCTGAAACAGTTCATCCCTTGGCGTGTCCATTTTTTCATTATAGACAATCCGCTCGTAGGAGATCCCTGTCACCTCCGGGATATCTTCCCGCCGCTCTGTCACGCTTCCGACCATAATCCCATCTTTATCAAAGCAGACAAATTCTCCCATGTAAGGGATGCAGCCAATGATTTCCTTTTCATAGACCTGAAGCCGCAGTGTGTGCATATCCACAAAATCAACCTCTATATGCTCAATAAAAGGAATCACCGGCGCATCTCCGAATTTTAACTTCAAATACAAAAACCAGCTCTGATCTTCCAAGCCGCCCTCCGAAAGCCAGGAGCGTAGTTCCTGGTTCTCATAATAAGTACAGCCCGTCACCTCTAATGTTACCAGACTGCAGCCAAAGCGCAGATAGAGAAAGACTGCCGCTGCCAAAAATACCGGCAGCAGCCAAAGTATTTTCCGATAATGAATTCCGCCCCATCTTCCCATATCCTGCCATCCTTTCCTTTTGTATCTTTGTTTTAAAGCTGCACTACCTGTACCCCTAGTCCCTGCAACACCTCCGGCAGATTTTCATAGCCTCGTGCAATATATTCCGCATGGCTGATTAGCGTAATCCCCTCGGCAGCCAGTCCGGCAACTACCAGAGCAGCCCCCGCGCGCAGGTCTTGTGCTTCCACCAAACCCCCCTGTAACATACTTCCTCCGGAAATCCTTGCCACATCTTTTGACACTTCGATTTTTGCTCCCAGACGCCGAAGCTGCTCGACATGACGGAAACGAGACTCAAACACGGTTTCCCTGATCCGGCTTCCTGAGCCGGCTACTGATAACATTGCCATAAAAATAGCCTGCAAATCCGTCGGAAATTCCGGAAACGGTCCTGTTACCAGCTCCATTCCCCGCGGCAAAGGTCCCGCTGCTTTTGCCCGGATACGACTTCCGGCTCTGTCCACATCAAGCTCCATCCCCGCCTGGCCAAGCAACTCTAGGACACAGCCAAGCCCCTCCGGTTCCACATGCTCTAACAGGACGTCTCCGCCGCAGCTCCCAACCGCAGCCAATATCGTTCCTGCCACAATCCTGTCGCCTGGAATTTCATAAACACTGTCTTGCAGCTCGGAAACCCCATGAATGACAATCGTTCCTGCCTCTTCCCGGATATCGGCTCCCATCCCCTTTAGACAGGCTAGCAGCGCCTGGATTTCCGGCTCTCTCGCCGCTCCCCTCAGCACGGTTACACCGTCTGCCAGGACTGCTGCCAAGATCAGGTTTTCCGTAGCTCCTACGCTTGGATAGGCTAAGCTTATCTCTGTTCCTGCCAAACGATCCGCCCAAAGAGAAATCCGATCCCGATCCGTAACATACTCTGCTCCCATTTTCCGCAAGCCTGCCAAATGCAGGTCAATCGGTCTGGCGCCAATCGTACAGCCGCCCGGATAAAACGTCTCAAGCCTTCCCTCTCTGCCAAGCATCGCCCCTGCCAGTAAAAAGGAGGAACGCATCCGTCCGACCATCCGCTGCGGCAGACATCCGTTCATATGTCCCTTGGCTTCAATGACCACCCGGCGTCCCTTTTGCTCTACCAGACAGCCCAATACCCGAAGCAGTTCCAAGGTATCTCTCACATCGGAAATATCCGGCACTTCCGTCAACACCGTCGTCCCGTTATGCAAAAGAGCCGCCGAAAGGATCGGCAGTACGGCATTTTTGGCTCCCTGCACTCTTAGGCTTCCTTTTAGCGGGTTTCCGCCTTCCACTTGAATATATGCCACAAAGCCACCCCGCAAACGATATAAGCTTGCTATTATTATATGAAATAAACTGCCAATATGTGACCTGCAGACTTCTATCGTCCTTAGCGTTCATAGCGGATATGGTTGGATATGCTTAGCACCATACCGATTTCCATCAGCAAAATCGCCACGGAAGTGCCTCCATAGCTGATAAACGGCAGGGAAATTCCTGTCGAAGGAATGCTGTTTGTCACTACCGCAATATTTAAAATCACCTGAATCGCTACCTGTGCCAATACCCCCACACACAACAGAGCCGCATAGAGATCCGGCGCGTTGACCGCAATCACAAAAATCCTCCACAGCAAAAGGACAAAAAGCAAAATCAAAGCAATCGCCCCTACCAGTCCCAGTTCCTCGCAGATAATCGTAAAGATCATATCGTTGTGCGACTCCGGAATAAAGCCAAGCTTTTGCATACTCTGTCCCAATCCGGCTCCAAACATCCCACCGGAGGCAATCGCATACAACCCCTGTAAAATCTGATAACCCTTCGGATGCGTTTCTACATTCATCCAGATTTCAAACCGCTCCATACGGAAGCCCTCTCCCAGCACGACATAAGCTCCTGCCGCCGCTGCCAAAGCAAGGAAGATTACAATAAAATACATCTTCTTCCGGCTGGTGACAAAGCAGATCGCCACAAACACTCCGGCGACGATAATCGCCGAACTAAGGTTTTCTACTGCGATCAGGATAATCAACGGACCAATGTAAATCCCCGCCCGGATAAAGCCCCGCAACTTATCCAGCTTTCGCGGCGCGCCATAAGCAATATAGGCAGTAAAAAGAATCGTCGCGACTTTCGATAACTCTGCCGGCTGGAAGGAACCAATAACCGGCACCGGAAGCCAACGCTGCGCACCGTGGCTCTCTCCGCCGGAAACAAACAGCACCACCGTCTGCAGCACCAGAGCCAATACATACACCAGTATCACCGGCTTAATATGTAAAATAGGAAGATCTTTAATCAGAATCCGGTAATCCAGTCTGGAAATAAAGAGCATCATCCCTACCCCAAGCAATACCGGGATTGTCTGCTTCCGCAGGAAATAAGTCGCCGTCCCAAACCGTGTCTGTGCCGTATAGGAGCTGGTACTGTAAATCATGACCAGCCCAAAGCAGACCAGAAAAATCGTCAGGAACAACAGACTGTAATCGTAATAACGATGAAATTTGATCGTCTTTCCCGCCTTAGCAGACTGTACCCGTGCCATACATCAACCTCCTACTTGAATCCATCTAAAAGATAGGCTTCGTTCTGTTTAAAGCGCCATCAGCGCAATCATACATAATACTGCAGTAACGATAGAAAATACTGCTACTACTCTGGTTTCCTCCCAGCCACACAGCTCAAAATGATGGTGGATAGGCGCCATTTTAAAAATCCGTTTTCCGCCTGTCAGTTTAAAAAAGCCAACCTGAAGAATCACAGACACTACCTCAATTAAATAGATAAAGGCTACCAGAAGAATAAAAAGCGGCAGTCTGGTCAAAAAGGCAATCGCCGCCACAAATCCGCCCAGCGCCAGAGAACCGGTATCCCCCATAAACACCCTGGCAGGATAGACATTAAACAGCAAAAATCCCAATAACGCACCTGCTACCGTACAGGCAATTACCCCACGGTGATCGCCTGTCAGTACACAGACCACCGCAAAAAATACCGCAATTAAAATCGTCACGCTCGTAGCCAGCCCGTCAAGACCATCGGTAAAATTGGCTCCGTTGACCGTACCAAGAACGGTAACAAATAAAAACGGCAGGAACATAACACCCAAATCAAACAATTTTCCATCGGTAAACGGAAGGAGGATCGAGGTTCCTAACTCTGCCTGATTCATTACATAATAGCCAAAAACACCTGTCACTACGATCTGCCCTAACATCTTCTGCCATGCCCGCAGCCCCATCGAACGTTTCATTACGACTTTAATGTAATCATCCAAAAAACCAATCAGCCCAAAACCTAACGTCATAAACAGAATCGGAATAATCTCCGGATAGTCCCGAATAAAAAACAGTGACGTCAGAACAATCGCAGAAAGAATAATCAATCCGCCCATCGTCGGCGTCCCCGCCTTTTTTAAATGGGACTGCGGTCCGTCGTCCCGTACAAACTGACCGAATTTCAGCCTCTTTAAAAAAGGAATCATAATCGGGCATAGTACCACACTGATCGCAAACGCAATGATTACCGGTAAAAAAATAGTCGTATTCATCTTATTACGCATCTCCTGTCTTTATCGTGATTGTGCCTTTTCTGGCGGCAGTACGCCATCGCCTGCCTTCCTTTTTGTATTGGCACGATGAAAAGTCTCTACCATTATACGTTATTATCCGGGGATTATCAACCCAAATCTGAACTAGCTTTCCTCCTTTTGCGGATCGACCTCTTCCACCGGCAGCGTCCGCTCAATTCCCAGATACGGCAGGATATTTTCAAAAATCCGTTCCATAACCGGAGCGGCAATCGTCCCTCCATAATACACTCCGGTCGGCTCGTCAATCAAAACAATTCCCATCACAACCGGATCATTCGCCGGAGCAAAACAAAGATAAGAGGAAATATACTTTTTGCTGCTGCGCGGCAGTTTCTGGGAAGTGGCGGTTTTTCCGCCCAGCGCATATCCTTCTATAGCGCCGTTTTTTCCGCTGCCCTCCGACACTACTGCCTCCAACAGTGTTTTCATCGTCTCGGATGTAACCGTCGAAATCCCGGTTTCTTTTTCCTCATACAAAAGCTCTTCTACCGTCCCCTGCTCCTCGTTTACAACCTTTACGCCAAAATGCGGGACAATCCTCCTTCCGCCGTTGACCACGGAAGAAACTGCCGAAAGAAGCTGTAACGGCGTAATCTGAAAGGACTGACCAAACGTCATCGTTGCCAGTTCTACCGCCCCTACATTTTCTAATTTATGGAAAATGGAATTTGCCTCTCCTGGAAGATCAATTCCCGTCCGCTCAAACAAGCCAAGCTGCCTGTAATAGTCATACATGCTTTCTGCCCCTACCCTGGCTCCAATCTCCATAAAAACCGGGTTGCAGGAGTTCATTAACCCTTCCTTAAAGGTTTCTGCTCCATGTCCGGCACGCTTATGGCAATGGATGCTCCGATCCTCTACCACCTTATAGCCGGGGCAAAAAAACTGATCCGCTACTGTTACTTTTTGTTCCTCTAGGGCGGCTGTAGCCGTAATGATTTTAAAAATAAATCCCGGCTCATACGTATCACTGATACAGCCGTTTCGCCACATATTGTTGTATTGATCCATTTCCGACCCGTCCCCGGACGTCGCCTTTACTTCCTCCTCGGATGTCTCTATCTGCCATTCCTGCTGCAGCACCGACAGATCATAAGGATGGTTTAAGTCAAATTCCGGAACGTTTACCATCGCATAAATTTCCCCGTTCTGCGGATTTAAAATAATGATAGAAACCTGCTTTGCCTCTTTGGATTCCATCACCTTTTTCGCTTCCTGCTCTGCATACATCTGAATATTGACATCCAGGCTGACATACAAATCTTTTCCATTGACGGGCTCAATCCGGTTTTCCGCTGCTCCGTCGATCTCCACTCCCGATGCCGTCGTCAACGTTAAAATCGTTCCGTCCGTTCCCTTTAGCATTTCCTCATATGCCACCTCTAATCCAATGATACCTTGGTTATCTCCTCCGGTAAAACCGATCACCTTAGATGCCAATGTTCCATATGGATAAAACCGGTTATAATCCTCGTCTACCATTACCCCTGCCAGCTCATAGGTGCGAATCCGATCCGCTACCTCCTTTTCTACATTTGCTTTGATTCGTTCAATCGAAGAAACTTTCTCCACCCGCTTCCGAACTCTCTCCTCCGACAACCCCAATTCCTTAGAAAGTACTTCAATCACCCGTTCCGGCTCCTCTATCTGACTGTAAATCACCGAAATGGTACATACCGGCTTATTCGTGGCAATCGCCGTTTTATTCCGGTCATAAATCACTCCTCTGCCTGCCTTAATCGAACGCTCCCGCTCTTGTATCTCCTTCGCCAATGCTCCATAATGATCCGCCGCGCCTATCATCAGATAGCCGATTCGCCCAATCAATGCTGCTGCTGCGAGCAAAATAAGCAAAAGCATAACACACATTCCCTTTTTGTGATACACCAGACTTCGTATCATAAAAAAACCTCACAAAATCCTTGCTTCATTGTATGAAGTCTTTTGTGAGGTTATGCACAGAGGAACGGACATGGAAGTCCTGCCCGCCCTCTATCCGTATTCGTTCTGGTCTCTCTTCGTCCTAATCTCCTGTCATATTGTCTTCTCCGTCCGGGTTTCCTTCCCCGTTCTGATCTCCTGTCGTATTGTCTTCTCCGCTCGGATCTCCTTCTCCGTCCGGGTCTCCTACGCCATTCTGATCTCCGGCTTCTCCGGAATTTCCGGACGTTCCCGGCTCATTCCCGGCTCCGTTATTTCCACTCCCGACAGGTTCGGACGGGTAAACGCCCAGTATCGGACATACCTCGGAAATGATTTGGCTTGCCAGCTCCATTGCAGAGGTACATTTTGTCTGTTCCTCGACATGCGGCTGATCAATGACTACATAAATCACCAGTTCAGGTCGTTCCGCTCCTACATAGCCTAAAAAGGACAACACATAGTTTTCATCTTCCCGCGGGAATTTTTCTGCCGTTCCTGTTTTACCTCCTACCTGATAGCCAGGCGCCGAAGCCTTTTTTGCGCTCCCCTCTTCTACAGTCGCGCGTAAAGCTTCACGGATAAAATCCGAAGTTGATTTTGTTACTGTCTTTTTCACCAAGACCGGCGTATATTCCTCTACGGTCAGCCCGGCATCATTCGTTAATTCCTTCATCAAATGAGGCTGATAATAGTTCCCGCCATTGATCAACGAAGCAAACCCGCATACCATCTGTACCATTGTCACCGTCAGCGACTGACCGAAACTGCTCGTTGCCAATTCCTGGGAATTTAGCTCTTCCTCAGAAAAAATCAGACCGTAGCCCTCTCCTTGTAAATCAATCCCTGTCCTGCCTCCCATGCCAAACAGCCGCTGATAGCGGTCAAAGCTGGTACGTCCTAATTCCCGGCTGATCTGCATCATGACGTCGTTACAGGAAACCATAATACTTTCCTGTAGATTCAAATCACCATGTCCCGAACGCTTCACACAGCCGATATCCCGTCCGCCTATCGTTTCAAAACCATCGCAGACGAATTTCTTCTTCTGTGTTACGATCGCTTCCTCCAGACATGCTGCTACCGTAAAGGGTTTAAAAGTAGAACCCGGCTCATAAGCATCGCTGATACAAAAATTCCGCCATATCTGATTAAGCGCATCCAGCTTTTCCTCTTCTGACATCGCCGCGATTTCCGACTCCGTATAATAACCGCTCAAATCTCTTGGATTGTTCAAATCGTATCCCTTATCCGAAGCCATCACATAGATTTCTCCGCTGTTTGGATTCATCAAGATCACACCGACGTTTTCTGCGCCCTCCCGTTCCTGATAGTCTACAATATCCTGCTCTACCGCACGCTGGGCATCGGCGTCAAGAGTCGTCGTCAGGTGATAGCCGTTGACTGCTCCCTTTATCGTCTCTTCCAAATCCAGTTCCGAATTAAAATAACCATATTCCCGTCCGTTGACGCCATTTAGCTGCTTGTTATAATAACCCTCTAAACCACCATTGCCCACATCGCCCGCATTGGTAAAACCAATCAAATCACTGGCAACCGTCCCCTGCGGATACGTTCTGCGATACTGTGTTTCAAACCAAACGCCCTTGATGTAGGCATTTTCCTTACACAGTTCCTGAAACGCCGCCCGTTCCTCATAGGTCACTTCTTTTTTCAGTACAACATAAAGGGAGGATGGTCGATCCGTTAAGATCTGGTTCAATTCCTCCCTTGAAAATCCAAATATGCTGATCAATGCCGATAAGGTAGGTTCCTTATAATAGTTCTCCTTGAGCAGAATCGTCTTGGGTTCAAAAATCAGGTTATAAACCTTTTCTGACGTCGCAAACAACGTCCCCTTCCGATCCGTGATATTACCGCGTCGATAAGGAATAACCGAACTGACATAAGTCTGTTGCGCATATACCCGTTTGGCATAGGTGCTTCCCTTTGTATAATTCAAATAGAGCAGACGTCCCATTAACGCCAAAAACAACAGCATCACCACACAAAAGACCACGACCAGCTTTGCCTGCATTTTATGGCTGAAATTTTTGATCTTCCCTACGTTTTTTCTCCGTCTTGGCATAGGCTACTCCTCTACCAGAACGGCACTGTCCCCGCCTTCTTTAGAAGAAAGCAGCATCCGCAGCAGCAATTCGATCAAGGATTCCTGCTCGTTTCCTGTCAGCTCTCCATACTGCCTGACATATCCGCTTTTCTTTTTCTCATAGGTGATCATTTGGTTGTTATAAGGATACACCATCCCCAGCTCGTCCATCGCTCTTTGCTGAATCTGCTCCAAATCTACGGAATCCTGTATTTTCAGCTCCGTATAATCGTTTTTTGACTCTAGCTCATTCGTTTGGCTTTCCAGCCGACTGGTCGCCTGGTTCCTTGAATCAATCGCCGCCTGCACCTGCAGATAACTGATACAGACAGCAAAAGTAGCGCCAATCGCTGCTACCAAGACCAGCATGGCAAAAAAATCAATCGCCGGAGCTGCCGACTTCTTTGCCAGCTTAGGCGCCTGCTGTCGTTCCTGCCCTGGCTTTTTCTTTTGCCTGGAACCAGGGCGCGCCTTTCGTCCCGGCTGATAACCAGGTCTTTTCTCCGGCTCGTCATAAGGAACGTACTCCCGCTCCGGCATATAGTCCAACTTTCTGACGGCGGTTCCTTCTACCCGATATTGTCTTTTATTCCGTTTGGCTGCTGCCATGCTGCATCACCCTCCGTTCAAACACTCTTAATTTTGCACTTTTAGAACGGGAATTCTCCTCTAGCTCCTTTTTAGAAGGCAGAACCGGCTTTTTGGTCAATACGCTTCCCAAAGAACGCTTCCCGCACATACATACCGGAAATTCCGGCGGACAGGTACAGGGCTGCTCCGCCTTGCGGAATAAGCTTTTCACAATGCGATCCTCTAAAGAATGAAATGTAATGATACAAATCCTTCCCTTATCGTTTAACAGCCC
>CAJUFW010000065.1:0-3960 GCA_910585655.1 uncultured Lachnospiraceae bacterium | reverse complement strand
GAGTTCAGACGTGTGCTCTTCCGATCTTCTAAGGTATCCTGTAATACCTCTAACTCCCGATTCAGCTCAATACGAATCGCCTGAAAAGTACGTTTCGCCGGATGCCCGCCCGTTATCTGGGACTTCTTCGGAACCACTGCACGAATGATATCGCATAGCTGCCCTGTCGTCTTAATCGGCTCCTGTTCCCGTACCGAAACGATCTGTTTGGCAATCCGCCCGGCAAAACGCTCCTCTCCGTAATCCCGAATCACCCGGCAAAGCTCCCGTTCGCTGTATTCATTTACAATATCCCCTGCCGTACGGCTGTCCCTCTGATCCATCCTCATATCCAAGGGCGCATCCTCCCGGTAGGAAAACCCTCTCTCTCTTGTATCAAGCTGGTAGGAGGAAACTCCCAAATCCAACAAAATGCCATCCACACGTTCTATTCCGAGCGTCTCTAGCACCTGACGGATCCGGCTGTAATTACTGCGAACCACCGATACCCGATCCCCAAACTCCAAAAGTCTCTCCGAAGCTGCCTTTATCGCATCTCCATCCTGATCGATCCCAATCAATCGTCCACCTTCGGAAAGCTTTCCGGCTATCTCATAGGAATGACCGCCTCCCCCAAGTGTTCCATCTACATAGATGCCGTCAGGTCGGACGCAAAGCCCGTCCACTGCCTCCTGTAACATCACCGAATAATGGGAAAACGACATGTCCTCCACCTCACTTTTCTATCATCATACACTGTTTTGGAAAAAAATGCAACTATAAAACATCAGGCTTTGGCGGAGGCGTTTCTTTTACGGCAACACTGATACACAAAAGCCAGCAGCCCCAGCCCGATCAAGAGCGCCGCCACGACCTGGGAAACCGGAACTTCCGTTCCCCATACATACAGCGGGTCGGTACGCATCCCTTCAAACCAAAGCCTTCCGAAGCTATACACGATAATATACACCAAAAACAACTCGCCTTCAAAATGCTTATGCTTTGTTATCGCCAGCAGAAACACCAACAGCAAAAAATTCCAGACCGCTTCATACAAAAATATCGGATGTACCTGAATATACCCTGGATAACCCCCTAGCTCCGACTGACGTATCATCTCTTCCGAGACAACGGAAATCGCCGTATCAGAAGGTCCCACTAACCCTCTGCCTGCCAGAACATCATGAATACCAAGACGCATCGCCAGTCTGCCGTCGGTATAGCCGCCAAAAGAACGTCTGGCAAAAAAGTCCCCAAAACGCCCTATGATCTGCCCTGTTAAAAGACCTACACAAACCGTATCTGCCAAACGCCAGAAATCCAGACGCTTCAAGCTGCTGTAAAAAAAGGCAGTTACAATACCTGCCAGCACTGCCCCATAAATCGCCAGTCTGCCTTCCTTTAACTCAATCAACTGAATCGGATCCGCCGGCAGCCTGCCCAGCGAAAAAATGACATAATAAAGCCTGGCTCCTAACAGGGAAATCGGAATCACATATAAAGCAAAATCCAAATACAATTCCCGATCCTGCCCGGTTCTTACCGCCTGCCAGCAAACCACAAAGAATCCTGCTACGATAGCAATCCCCAGCAAAATACTGTTTACGGCAATGCTTGCCTCTCCAAACAAGGCAATCCGATCGGACATCTCTATCGTAATCCCCAGATTAGGAAATTCAATCCTTTGACTTAGCCACATAGCTTTGCCTGCCTTCCTGTTCCCCCAAGGGTCTTTATACGTTAAATCGGAACAAAATCACATCCCCGTCCTGTACGACGTATTCCTTGCCCTCGCTCCGTACCAGTCCCTTTTCTCTGGCTGCATTGTAACTGCCGCATTCCATCAAATTGTCATAGCTGACAACTTCTGCCCGGATAAAGCCCCGTTCAAAATCCGAATGGATCTTTCCTGCCGCCTGCGGTGCCTTTGTACCGATTTTAATCGTCCAGGCTCTTGATTCCTGCGGTCCAGCAGTCAAAAAGCTCATCAGCCCCAGCAGACGGTAGCTTGCCTTAATCAGCTTTTCCAATCCGGACTCACTCACACCCAGCTCGGTCAAAAACAGCTCTCGTTCCTCGTCCTCCAGCTCGGAAATCTCCTGCTCCAACTGGGCGCAGATTACAAATACTCCGGAATGCTCCTCCTTTGCCAGCTCTCGTACTGCTTGTACATACGGATTCCCGACCGCATCCTCTTCTAACTCATCGTCCTTGACATTGGCAGCATAAATAACCGGCTTTGCTGTCAGCAGGTTATACTCGGAAAACAGCTTTTCTTCGTCCTCATCCTCTATCACAAAGGTCTTTGCTAAAAAGCCATCCTCCAAATGTTTCTTTAAACGCTCTAACAACGCCGCTTCCTTTGCCAAAGACTTGTCGTTCCTCGCTCCCTTTCCCACACGGGAAGCCCGGCGCTCCAACACCTCTAAATCTGCAAACAGCAATTCCAGATTGATCGTCTCGATATCTCTGACT
This sequence comes from uncultured Lachnospiraceae bacterium, assembly GCA_910585655.1. Classification (GTDB taxonomy): domain Bacteria; phylum Bacillota; class Clostridia; order Lachnospirales; family Lachnospiraceae; genus MGBC131033. Next base: position 1,506 of record CAJUFW010000065.1, on the reverse strand, counting down.
GGGTTGATATTGCCTTCTACATGAACTACATTCTCATCCTCAAAGCAACGCACCACATGAATAATCGCGTCTACCTCCCGGATATTGGCTAAAAACTGATTTCCCAGTCCCTCTCCCTTCGAGGCTCCCTTCACCAGCCCTGCAATATCTACAAACTCTATCACTGCCGGAACGATCCGCTCTGAGTCATACAGCTTTCCCAACGCATCCAGACGTGCGTCCGGCACTGCCGTCACTCCGACATTTGGATCAATCGTACAAAACGGATAATTTGCCGATTCGGCACCTGCTTTGGTCAACGAATTAAATAAGGTACTCTTTCCGACATTCGGAAGCCCTACGATTCCTAGTTTCATCTTTTATAATCCTCCTTAAACCTACCTTGTTTCGTTTCCTATCATACACTACAATGAATTCTCTAGCAAGTGCTTTTTATTGAAAAAACCGGATATATCCTACCAGGATTACCTCCCTGTAACGTTTTACATAAAACTTTTCAGCGCGGCGGGAAACGTGGCAGGAAAAGGGGCGTAAAACGTGCCTGTATTCTGAAGCAAACGAATATGGGATTATTTGACTGTATCGGATTTCCTGTAGAAACCTTGTATACATATCCTCCTGATTCTAAAGCTATCTTCGTCAAATAGGAGAAAGAATTTGGCAAGCTATCCCGATTTTCCCGTCTGTGCCTTGCATAACAAAATGAAGGACAGGCGGCACTGTCGGGAACTGGACACCATCATCAAGAAGCTGTACGAATCCTATGCGGTGGGGCGCATCAGAGAGGAACGCTTTGGCACTCTCCTTGCTGGGTATGAGCAGGAGCAACAGTGTTCGGGAACCGAATGCGCATCCAGTCCCGGCTACGGGGCTGTTCAAAGGGTTTGGGGTGCTACCCCAACAAGCAGAAACTGCTTGCAAAGTAGCGCACAACCGGTTGTATAAACCTTGAATTATTTGTTCTTCTCTCCGTAAGGCGGTTGCTCCTCAGCTACCATTTGCATTTCCTGTTGTGGCTCAAAGTTATAAACAACAGACTTATGTTCCTGAGATGGTGCTTCATAAGGTTTTCCTTCTTTGTTATAGGTAAGATTGAATACAAGGTCGGAAAGCCATTTCTTGAACGAGAAATTATCCTGAAACTGTTTGAACAGTTCCATATTATCAGCCATAATGGCGAAGATGACCTGCTGTAAAGCTCGCTCGCTTTCAAGCCTTGCGCTCTGTTCATCAGAATTTTTCATGGCATTCTGATATTTCTCATCTCGGGAAACCATAGCGGGTATTTCAAGAATCTGCCTGCGTACATTATCTGTATCATTCCAGTTGATATTGCCGAACATATCGTTGAAGTCGGACAGGATAACAGAAAGTAAATCCATCTCTGGCCCAATCATGTGATTGACCTTTCCAGCGGGAACTGGCGCAACCTCAGAATCAGAATCCTCCAGCTTGATGGATATTGACTCACGCGCCTCGTTGCGATAGCTTTCCAAATCGATTGCC
>CAJUFW010000064.1:9565-16692 GCA_910585655.1 uncultured Lachnospiraceae bacterium | reverse complement strand
AGATGTTGCCGTAAGGCAACCGCGCTCGGCGCGAGAATTCCACTTTGTGGAATTCCTTTTCATGTCATAGGAAAGTTCATTTTGCAGGAAGGGAGGAAATAAGACGTGGAAAATTTAATCATAAAACTAAAAGGGTGTGCGAAGACAGTTTCTTTTGTTTTGTGCGCAGTAGCAGTAGCAGGTGTATTATTGGAGTCTTCTGCTAAAGCAAGGCGATATGAACCAGAGAGGAACGTAGAATGGATAGTGAAAGCGTTGTCGATAAAAGATGCCGTACAGATACTGTCATATGAAAATGTTCCAGCAGGAGAATTCGTGACGGATTCGTATGGGGAAAGGCTGGCTGATATAAGAGGTTATTACGATCGTATATCAGATGATCTGGGAGATAAATGCAGCCGAACTACGGTATTTGCCGGGGATTCTATTACTGCCGCTTTTACGTCGTATGGTGTTTTAGATAAAATAAACATTAGAGGAAAGAAAAAGATAGCAGCTTCTATCGGTCTTAATACAGAAACATTTCGTACCAAGCAGATACTTAACGGAAAATCTGCATTGGAGTGTGTAATAGAGGAGAAACCATATAGAGTATACATTATGTTAGGCATCAACGATCTTCTTTACCGTAAGGAGGGAGAATTGGTAGGTAGTTATCGGAAGATTATAGAGTGCATTCAATCCGCCTCTCCAGAGACAGATATTGTAATGATGGCAATCCCGCCAGTGACCGCCGCAGAAAAGAAAAACAATCCTGGATTTGCTCAGATACCGGACTGTAACGAGGCTTTGAAGGAACTGGCAGAGGATAGGAATGTGAGATACTTTGATTGTACAGATTTTCTAAAAGATTCCACAGGATGGCTAAAAGAGTCGTATTCGGCGGACGGGATACATTGGAATTCTTTTGTATATGACGAATATGCCAAATTATTGGAAGAGTACGATAAGTCGCTGGACAGATGAAAAAAATTTCAAATCGACTGCAACATGTTAGGCAGAAATCGCGTCATATATATGTAGAGGGTTTTTGTACGTTAAAAAATATCTGATACAAAATTAAGGAATTTGTAAGAAATATGTATCGCATTAGTAACAATTAAGGAGTATGATGGAAAGTGGTGAGCATGTCGGAGTCTGTTTTGGTGTAAGGAGGGGTTCGGCATAGCATACATCAGGGAGGCGGTGAGAAAATGGAATCAGAGAAAAAGAAAAAAAAGGCGAAGGAAAAACAGCCTGAAAAGGTAATTGAAGTAAAGAGCGTTCGTAAAATTTACCGGATGGGGAAAGAAAAAATCTATGCGGTAGACGACGTTAATTTTGAAATTTTAAAGGGTGAGTTTTGCTGTTTGCTGGGTACTTCCGGTTCTGGTAAATCCACTCTGTTAAACCTGATGGCAGGGATAGAAAAAGCGACAAAAGGGGATATCCTAATCAAAGGACAGAATATACGGAAGATGAGTGAAAACGGCTTGGCAAAATTCCGTCAGAAGTATTTGGGATTTGTGTTTCAGTCGTATAACCTGATGGGTTCGATGAACGCCTTAGAAAACGTAGAATTTCCGCTGGTGTTTAAGCGGGTAAGACCAAAAAAGAGAAAAGAGCTGGCGACAGCGATGCTCAAACAGGTAGGACTGGCAGCCAGACTAAACCACAGACCAAAGGAAATGAGCGGCGGGCAGCAGCAAAGAGTAGGGATTGCCAGAGCTTTTGTCGCCAACCCGGAAATTGTGTTTGCCGATGAGCCTACCGGTAATTTGGATACCAAGACGGCGATGGAGGTTATGGATTTGATTCATGGCTTGGCAAGGAGGAATCATCAGACCATCGTTATGGTAACGCATGATCCAAGGCTGGCAGAATATGCCGATAAAATCATACATATCCTGGATGGGAAAATCCAGAGCGTAGAAGTGAAAAAGTCGATGGAGCAGATTGAAGCAGAGGCGGAGGCAGAGATTCAAGCCTACAAGGAGCTGCAAAAACAAAAAAAAGAGGAACGAAAGCGAAAGATTGCGCAGTTGCGGCAGGGAAAGGTCTCTCCGGAAAAGCCGGGAAAGAACCAAGAACCAGAGAAAACGGGGACGGATTCTTAATGGTTTCCGGGTAAAGCAATGCTGAAAAAAAGATTACAGAGTTTATGAGAAAGGTGAGGAAAAGGATGAGAAGGAAAAAGAAATGGGCAGCGGTGGCGCTGTTGTTGGCGGTGGTGCTGACAGCAGTAGCTCCAGGAGTGACGTCAAGGGCAACTGGGGATTTTCCCAGCGAAGCGACAAAACCTAAGGCTGTTGTGACGGAGCTATTAAGCCCGTTTGAGGGAAAGCCGGGAGAGACTATTCAGATTACGCTTCCGATTCGGGCGACAGATTATACAATCCGAAAGCCCGTGATTTCTTTGGAGTTAAAAGGGGAAGTAGAACGGGAAACAGAAAACGGGATAGAAACGAAAAAGGTAAATTTGCCGTTTGAATTGGTATCCGACTTTAAATTTGCCAGAGATGATGTAAAGGATGGAACAATTATTCAAAACATTGTGATGGGCAGAACAACGTATGTGACATTTTCGCTAAAAATTAAAGAGAGCGCCAGAAAAGGCGACTATAATTTAGGAAAAATGTTATTTGTGACAACGGATAGCTTTAATAATTACTGCGAGGTGGAATTAACACAAAAGCCAGATATTAAAATCCGCGTTACGGAAGAGCGCCGTTTGCCGGAGTTTCGGATTATCGAACAGGACGTACCGGATTCCATCAAGCCGGAAGACGAGTTTTCGATTGGTCTGAAATTTCAAAACGATGGAGAACTTTCCGCTTCGGATATCAAAGTCCGTCTGAGCGGAGCAGAGGAGAGCGGCTTTATTCCGCAGGAGCTTTATAATACTATAGAAGCCAATATTTTACAGCCGGGCGGTACGGTCAATGCGGACTTTGCTTTTAAGGCAGCCAAAACAATGACAAGCGGAGTAAAAAGCCTGAAAGCGATCATTGATTTTACTTTGGACGATGGCACGACCTATCAGAAAGAAACCCCTTTTTATATAGAAGCGGCGGATAAGGAGCCGGTTAAGGTAACGGAAAATTCCGACGTACAGTTGGTAAAAACCACCTGCCCAAAAAGTGTGAAACCGGACGGAGAGGTGAAGATCCGCCTGCAATATAAAAATAAAGGCAAAGATCCGGTAACGGATGTAAAGGTACAATTAGGCGGTTACAGCGAAGCAAACCTGATTCCGAATTTTATTTATGATACGGTAAACTTGGAAGAATTGGGGGCAGGAAAGACCGGTACGGCAGAATTTAGCCTGACGGCTGCAAAATCGTTGACAGCCGGAACCAAAACGTTGACTGCTAGAGTAACTTACAAATCGTTAGATGGTACTGTATATGACAATACGGTTTCCTTGTTTATCGAAGGTCAGGTAGATGAAAAGAAAGAGGATGGCGAGGGAACGGATATGGAACTGGTATCTGCCAGCTATCCGAAGCGGATCGGCGCAGAGCAAAATATCAGCATCCGTCTGCAATACCAGAATGTAGGAAAAGAAAAAGTAACCGGAGTAAAGGTACAGTTAGGTGGTTATAGCGAAGCCGGTTTTATTCCGAATTTCCTGTATGATACGGTAGATTTAGCAGATTTGGAGTCAGGAAAAAGTGCGATTGCTTCCTTTAGCTTATCGTCTGCCAAGAGTTTTACTGCAGGAACCAAAAACCTGACGGCAAAGGTGACATATACCTTACCGGACGGATCGACCTGCCACAATACGACTTCTTTGTTTTTAGAGGGGGAAGTAGAGGAAGAGAAAAAACCGGTGACAAACAGTATGCCAAAGCTGTTGGTACAGGATTACAACCTTGGCGTAGAAAAGCTGATGGCTGGATCCGAATTTATTTTCCAATTTAATGTACGAAATACCCATAGCTCTGCTGTAGCGGACAATATCAAAGTAACAGTATCCTCAGAGGATAGCACCTTTTCCATCGTAGAGGGCAGCAGCAGCTTCCTGATTCCGACGATCGGAGCAGGAGAGGTAGAATCCTGTGAGATTCCGTTAAAGGTCAAAGGAGATGCGGCTACAGGCGGCTATGATTTGGCGATTAAATTTGAATATGAATATGCGGCAAAGGATGAGAACGGCAACGATATCTCCAAGTCAGATTCCCTTGATGAGAAGCTGAAAATTCCGGTTTATTCCAACGACCGTCCAATGGTCAGCAACATCATGGTAGGCTATTGGGAAGCTCCTCGTTTCGGAGAGCTGACGACAATGAGCTTTGAGTTTTATAACATGGGAAAATCTCCGCTTTACAATGTAACGGCTAGCGTTGAGGGAGATTTTGATGCTGCCGGAAGTATGGTAATGATCGGAAATGTAGAACCAGGAACCGGAAAATCCTGGGAACTAAATGTAACGCCGATGGTAGAGGGATTTGGCACCGGTACCCTGCATATTTCTTATGAGGACAGCAACGGCAATATTTCGACCTTTGACGAAAGCTTTGAAAGCGAGATCCAAGTAGTTGACAATACTCCGATTGACCCGGGTCTTGACGATCCGAACGGCGGAATGATAGATGTAGATGGAACCGGTATGGTAAATGCGAAAAAGCCGCTTCTTCCGGTATGGGCTTTTGTATTGATTCAGGTAGCTCTGGTGCTGATTGCGCCGCTGGTGACAAAGAGTATTATCATTAAGCTGTATAAGAAAAAACAGCTAAAGCGTTTGGATGAAGAACTGGATTAAAGAGCGGAAAATGTTCGGAGGCGAAAATCAGAAGGGAGCATGGAGAAACTATGAAATTGATACTAGATGAGAATTTTAATGCGACGGTAGTGCTGCCAACAGCGGTAGCAATACCGGAAGGCAATGTGAGCAGCGATACAGATAGTGTTACCAATAACGCAGACAGCGGCATTATGACGCTGCCTGCCGAAGCAGAGGACTCTCAGACAGAGGGAGCCACAGACGGCGAAATTTTAGGAGGAGACGGAACCGAAGGAGCAGAAGGCAGCGAAACCTTAGGAGGGGACGGAACCGAAGGAGCAGAAGGCGGTGAAATCTTAGACGGAGATGGAACCGAGGGAACGGAAGGCGGCGAAGTCTTAGATGGGGACGGAACCGAGGGAACGGAAGGCGGCGAAGTCTTAGATGGAGACGGAACCGAAGGAACGGAAAACGGCGAAGTCTTAGATGGAGACGGAACCGAGGGAACGGAAGGTGGCGAAGTCTTGGATGGGGATGGAACCGAAGGGGACGTCGGGATAGATCCGGGAGTAGACGGCGATATGATCGGCGGTGACATGGATATGATTGGCGGAGATATGGGCATGATGGGCGATGGTATGGATATGATGGAAGGCGCGACTACTCCAAAAGATCCGATTTTGTCCAGTTGGCCATTTGTGATCGGAATCTCCGTGCTGGCGCTGGCGATTGGCGTAGGTCTTGGCGTCCTTTGGGCAAAGCTAAAGATTAAAAAAGGAATTGATCTGTATGAAGATTAGTGATTTAATGAAAATGGGTCTTAGGAACCTGGGCAGACGGAAAGCAAGAACGGCACTGACGATCGTCGGTGTGGTTATAGGTACGATTTCCATTGTTGTTATGTTTTCTATTGGTATTGGGATGAATACAAATTTTAAAAAGCAGGTCATGGAGCTGGGAAGCTTGACTGCCGTTACAGTGTCCAAATATCAGGATGTCATAGATGACAAAGGAAATTATGTGGACTTTAAAGAGCAGGCATTAAACAACGATCTGATTCGGCAGATAGAGCAAATGGAGCATGTAAAGACCGTATCTCCGGTGATCAACGGAAACGTCCGTCTGGTAGCGAATGGAAAATATGAGTGTGGAATGAATGTGCTGGTTATGGATTCGGGTACGTTTGACGCTTTTGACTTTCCGGCGCTTTCGGTAGGAAGCTATGAGGTCGATGAGGATGATGATATTCCGACGATTTGGGTAGGGGCGAATGTTTTGAGCAACTATTTTTACAATCCGAATGCGATGCGGTACGAAGAGGTAAAAGTAGAGCCAACCGATAAGATCCGTTTGACGATTCAGAACTGGGAATTTCAGCTAGACGAAGGAAAGCGCGCCAGAGATTATGAGGTCAATGTAGCAGTATTTGAACAGACCGATAACTGGGAGTATGACGGTTCTATCTACATGGATCAGAAGCAGTACGAAAAGCTCTACCGGGAATATATGCGGAATTTAAAGGTGGCAGACCGAAAAAAGGCAGAAAAACAGCTTACCGATTATAACAGCATTAAAGTCAACGTAGATAATGTAAACAGTGTAGAAAAGGTGCAGAACGCGATTAAGGACTTAGGGTTTTATTCTTCCAGCTTGACAAGTCTGACCAAACCAATGGAAGAAACCTCCAAGATGCTGCAGATGGTATTGGGCGGTGTCGGCGCGGTAGCGATGCTTGTGTCCGCTATCAGTATCGCCAATACAATGGTCATGTCCATTTATGAGCGGACAAAAGAAATCGGCGTAATGAAGGTGTTGGGATGTCTGGTACGGGATATCAAAAAGCTCTTCCTCTTTGAAGCGGCTATGATTGGACTGATGGGTGGGATTGTCGGTATTACGTTAAGCTATGCGATTTCCTATGCAATCAATAAATTCGGCGCCCCGCTCTTTGAGGCTCTGATGTCGGGAAGCTCGGTCGGCTATGGGCAGGAGGTAGTCAATACATCTTTTTCTATCATCCCATTTTGGCTTCCGTTTCTGGCAGCAGCCTTTGCAATGAGCGTCGGTATTGTATCCGGCTATTATCCAGCCAACCGCGCTACAAAGATCAGCGCGATCGAAGCTATGAAGAGTGAGTAAACCTCAAAATAAAGCAAGCCAGGCGATGCCTGGCTCACGGAACTCAAAAAAACAGTAAAATCCCATACAAGATACAGGTGGATTTGTCTGTGCGTTTCTTTGCACAGACAAATTCAGCTAGGAGTAAGTGTCTTGTATGGGATAAAGCCAGGCGATGCCTGGCTCACGGAACTTAAAAAACAGTAAAATCCCATACAAGATACAGGTGGATTTGTCTGTGCGTTTCTCTGCACAGACAAATTCAGCTAGGAGTAAGTGTCTTGTATGGGATAAAGCCAGGCGA
>CAJUFW010000064.1:0-9465 GCA_910585655.1 uncultured Lachnospiraceae bacterium | reverse complement strand
TGCCTGGCTCACGGAACTTAAAATAGGAGAAAAGAAGATGAAAGATAGGGTAGTGGAAACGCAGTATGGAGCAGTAAGTGGTGTGGCTTCGGACACAGAGGGTGTGGTATTGTTTAAAGGAATCCCAATTGGGGCGGATACGGCAGGGCAGAACCGCTTCCGGGAACCGCAGCCGGCAGCCCCTTGGGAGGGTATACGAGTATGCGATACTTGGCCAGATCGATTTTTACAGGAGTTGTCCGGGCGGGAACCAGGAAGCTTTTGGGGAGATGAGTTTTATTATGACCCAAACTATAATCCTGGCAACAGCGAAAATGGATTGGCAGTCAATGTATTTGCACCGGAGAAGGGTTGCGGTGAAGAACAGACGGAACCTCTTCCGGTTTTTGTATATATCCATGGAGGCGGTTTTAGCGCTGGTTATGCGTCGGAGATAGAGTTTAATGCCAGCCATTTAGCAGCGCAGGGAGTTGTCGTCGTATTGCTGCAATACCGTCTAAGCGCGCTTGGCTGGTTGGCATTGCCGGAGCTGTCCGCCGAAGGAGAACATGGCGTATCTGGGAATTATGCAGTGTTGGACTTGGTTCATGGATTAAAATGGGTGCGGGACAATATTGCCGGATTTGGTGGCGACGCTTCAAAAGTGACGATTGCCGGGCAGTCTGCCGGGGCAATGGCAGTGACATGTCTGCTACGTACCCCATTGGCGAAGGGCTTATTCCGGGCAGCAATCGTACAAAGTGGTTTTAACGGTTTTCTAAACGTAGGAACCATGAAAACCGATGTTTTGACGTTAAAAGAGGCAGAAGAGAAAAATGCTGCCGCTTTAAAGGAAATTTTTGGTCATGAAGTAACTGTAGAAGAACTGCGGAGGCTTTCCAGTGCAGACTTTTTAAAGCCAGGTCCGAATGCAAAGTCAGGTATGGGAGGACAGCCGATGACGCTGTTACAGGAAATCAGCCAGGCGGTCGGTCATATGGTAATAGACGGTTATGTTTTTACCGAGGAATCGGTTCATTTACTAAAACCAGGGCAGTTAGATGGTATCCAGATTATGATGGGCGGAACCTCTGACGAGGCGACTTCTCTATTTGGGGATTTTATCAGTCATATGGGGATTACTCCGGAAAATGCAGGAGAGCGCTTAGACGGGGAGTATGGCGTCGGCTGCTCGGCACATTATCCGATAGCGACAAAGGAGGAGGCAGAAGCCTCTTTGATGCGCGCGCAGAGTGATCAGTGTCTGCAAAAATATCTCTTAACCGCTGCACTGACAGAAGACAATCAGGCGCATGAGACTTATGTTTATTATTTCCGTCAAGTGCCGCCGGGACGCAATTCTGCTTTCAAGGGAGCATACCATTCCTCGGAGTTATGGTATATGTTTGATTCCATTCGAGAAGGTGTGGCACACCGGGAATGGAGACAGGAGGATTATAAGACGGCAGAACTGATGTCTACCTATTGGATGAATTTTGTCAAATATGGTAATCCGAATGGCGAGAGGAGAGAAATAGCAGGACATACGGCAAGTGGAAAAGAAATGGCAATCTGGGAGCCATGCCGGAAGGCAAACGACCTGCCGTTTTTAGAACTGGTTGCCGGAACTTCCAAAATGGTAAAAGAAACCGCTTATCCGGAACGTGATCGGTATCATCGAAACTGGCTAGAAGAGCAGCTATCCTAGTTGGAACAGCAAAAGAGAAAGACTATGAGTTGAAACGGAGAGCCGATCTCTAAATGAAAAGCAGGAGATCGGCTCCTTAAAAAGAGGGAGAACGATGAGAATTCACACAATAGAGACTGCAAGGCTGTCTATAAGAAGCTTTGAAAAAGAGGACGCACGATTTGCAATCGGTATATGGAACGATCCTAAAATGGGAGAATACTTACCAGACGAGGCGATGGAAGAACCCGACGAGGATTATATAAAAGAAATCGAGAATTTAGCAGAGGATAAAGACTGCTATTATTTGATATCAGAGTTAAAGGACACTCATAAAAGGATAGGAACATGCAGCTTTATCATAAGTGAAGATGGAAAAAATTATGATATAGCATATTGTGTACATCAAACGTATTGGGGAAACGGATTTGCCACAGAGGCAGCAAAGGGAATCATTGAGTATGCCAGAGAGCAAGGCGCCGCCAGAATTACGGTACGAGTCAATAAAGAAAATATTGCTTCCAATAAGGTAGTACAAAAATTGGGGTTTCAAGTGACTGGGGAAAAAACGTATCAAAAGCGCGGCACACAAAAAGAATATGCGGATTATCTATACGAATTGCAGCTATGACCTGCGGATAAAAAATGAAATTTATGCTTTACTTTTTCCGAAAATGTGCTATAATGGTAAAAGTAAAACAGATGCGGATATAGTTCATTGGTAGAATATCAGCTTCCCAAGCTGAGGAGGCGGGTTCGATTCCCGTTATCCGCTTTTATAAAGAGAACGGAAGCTTTTGAAAAGAAGGCTTCTTTTTTTGTATGATAGGAAAGTTCTCCGAGCGGGAGGTACACTCACGCGAATGGAAGATTGCCGTTCGGCAACCGCGCTCGGTGCAAGAATTTCACTTTGTGGAATTCTTTTTCACTTTACAAGACACAATTTCTTATAGAGCAAGAACCATTCAGACAGGAACAGGGTTTTAGCTACAAAGCCGGGAGATGGAGGAATTATGAAAAGGATTGAAAAGCTTTATGAGGAAATGGCAGGGATGGCGAATCGGGATTTGTATTTGATAGAACCAGAATTTTGTCAGGAATTGTATTATCATATCCCAACAGAATTTTGTTCCACAGAACTAAATTCTGTAGAACTAAGTTCTGTAGAGCCAAGACCAATGTGCATCAGAGCTTTTCTTTTGATTGTAAATTGGTTTGCCATGTCTCAAAGAAGCGGTGTATGGACTTTTTACGAAGCAACTGACCAAAAAGAAATCGAATCAGTTGTACGGTTTTTAGAGCAAAGAGGCGATTCAGAATTAGCTTTGATTCTTCGTTCTGGAGTACATGATTATCAGAATCCAAAATATGTCGGAAACTGGGACTATCCGGAGGAATGGATAGAGGAAGCTGGGGAAATTGATCAGTGGATAGAGGAGAAAGAAGAGTGGTTGTATCAGTGGGAGCGAGAACTGCTGACAGATAATCAAACGTTGATTTGCTCTCTGATAAAGTGATATTCATTTTAAAAAATACGGAGGCAACTATGTTAGATAAAAAAGGCTTTGACTTATGGGCGGATGGATATGACAAAACGGTTGGGATTTCCGACGAAGAAAATACATATCCGTTTGCCGGTTACAAGGATGTGCTTGGCAATATCTTTCAGATCATTATGGAAAAACAAAACGCAACAGTGCTTGATATAGGGTTTGGGACAGGTACGCTCACCACGAAACTGTATGAACATGGTTGTGATATCTATGGGCAGGATTTTTCGTCAAGAATGATTGCATTGGCATCCGAGAAGATGCCAGGTTCACATCTTTATCAGGGGGATTTCACGAGGGGACTGGCAGTGCCGCTTTGGAATCAGGATTATGATTTTATTATGGCGACATACTCCCTGCATCATTTGACGGATGAACAAAAAGTCTCCTTTCTTCGTTCTTTGTATGATTGTCTGAAAGAAGATGGGAAGATTTTGATCGGCGACGTTGCGTTTGAAACCCGTGATAAATTGGAACAGTGCAGACAGGAAGCAGGCGACGAATGGGATGATGAAGAAGTCTATTTCGTTGCGGATGAACTAAAAAGTATATTTCCGAGCCTTGTATTTAAGCAGATTTCCTACTGCGCAGGCATTTTGATCTTGCCTTGTCATTGACTTTCAAGCACTATTTTACTATAATGGTTTTGGTGAACTATCAAGGAAAGGAATAAAGCATTCCACATATATGCCTTAAAACAGTTTACCCTCGCAGGATTTTATATTTGGTATTCCGTGAAGCGTTTGGACTTAAATAAAAGAGATCCCGTCAGTCTCGGAACGGAAGTAAGCCGAACAAAGTTCGGCTCGTGGGAGGAAATGCTGACGCGCCCGAAGGGCGTGACTTTATTGCGGCAGGATTTCTCTCCCCCTTAAAGGGGCAAAGCCGGTCATAACCCGGCTCGAAGAGAAGAGGCGGAACTTAAATAAAGGAGACGGAACTTAAAAAACAGCCTCGGAACGGAAATGCCCCTGGGAGGAAATGCTGACGCATTTTATTGCGGCAGGATTTCTCTCCCCTTTAAAGGGGCATTGAAGAGAAGAGGCGGAACTTAAATAGGAGGAATAAGAAATGAGTATTTTTGAAGGAGCAGCAACCGCATTGATTACCCCGTTTCATGAGGACGGGAGTGTAAATTATGAAAAATTAGAAGCTTTGGTAGACGGGCAGATTGCAGGAGGAATAGATGGGCTGGTGATCTGCGGGACAACAGGAGAAGCGGCGACACTTTCTCACGAGGAACATATTGAGTGTATCCGGGTAGCAGTGGCAAGAGCCGCGCATCGGGTTCCGGTGATAGCAGGAACCGGTTCTAACTGTACGGACACCGCCGTTTATTTGTCAAAGGAAGCAGAGCAGGCGGGGGCAGATGCGGTACTGCTGGTGTCTCCGTATTACAATAAGGCGACCCAGAGAGGGATGTACGAGCATTTTGCAGACACGGCGCATGCGATTGATATTCCGGTTGTTTTATACAACATCCAGGGACGGACAGGCTGCAATATTGAACCGGTGACAATCGCCAAGCTGGCAGCAGAGGTAGATAATATCGTAGCGGTAAAAGAGGCTTCCGGGAATATTTCTCAGGTAGCGAAAATTGCCGCTCTGACAGGAGAGGATTTTGCGATTTATTCCGGCAATGACGATCAGGTGGTGCCTTTGCTTTCTTTAGGAGGGAAAGGAGTAATTTCCGTTGCTTCCCATTTAATTCCGGCAGAGATGAGCCGGATGGTACATGCTTATCTGGAAGGAAAAGTAAAAGAGAGTCTAAAGCTTCAAATGAACTATTTGAATTTGATCAATATCCTGTTCTGTGAGGTAAATCCGATTCCGGTTAAAGAAGCAATGAATCTGCTTGGCTGGGAGGTCGGACCGTTTCGGAAGCCGCTCACGCCAATGGAAGACGGGCATCGGGAACAGTTGATTCAGGAGATGAAACGAGTAGGGCTGTTATAGAGATAGTACCAAAAAAGGTCTGTCAGCGGGTTTGGCTGTCGGATCTTTTTTGTATCATAGGAAAGTTCTCCAAACTTCCCTATGATACAAAAAGCCCTCCGGGCGGGATGCACACTCGCACGAATGGAAGATGTTGCGTCGGTAGTGCCAAATAGTGCCAAAAAAAGGTTTATTAAAAGAAAATGAAAAATCCCTCTCTTTGGTTGTAGCAGTCTGCCGCCTGTGTTATACTATATAGAAAAAAGAGCCATGTTTTACAAGAGGAAAGGAGCGGCGGGTATGGACGATCAAAGCAGCTACACCGGAACGGTAGAGGGAGCAGCAGGAACTGCTGGGAAGGAAACAAAGAAACAAGAAAAAAAAGGAACAGGAGGAGGTAAAGACAAAAACGGCAAAACCATTGGCAGGATAATCGGGATAGTCGTTGCCATACTGGTAGTATTGGTACTGGCGTTAAACTCCTTTTTTACCATTAAGGAGCAGGAACAGGCAGTGGTCACGACGTTTGGTGTAGCAAAAGCGGTGACGGAGCCGGGGCTTCACTTTAAAATTCCTTTTATTCAGGAAGTACGAAAAGTTGATACGACGATTCGGGGGATTTCGATTGGCTACGACCGGGAGAACAATGAGGCTATAGAGGATGAATCACTGATGATTACAAAGGATTTCAATTTTATCAACGTGGATTTCTTTGTGGAATATAAAGTATCCGATCCAGTGAAAATGCTTTATGCCTCTAAAAAACCGGATGAGATTTTAAAAAATATTGCCCAAAGCAATATCCGTGCGGTAGTCGGCAGTTATGATGTAGACAGCGTGCTGACCACTGGAAAAAGTGAGATTCAGGCAGTGATTAAAGAAAAGATTATGCTGGATTTGGAAAAACAGGATATCGGTCTTTATTTGGTCAATATCACCATTCAGGATTCCGAGCCGCCGACTCAGGAAGTTTTAGAAGCATTTACGGCAGTTGAGGCAGCCAAACAGGGGAAAGAAACGGCGATCAACAATGCCAATAAGTACAAAAACGAAAAAATGCCGGAGGCAGAGGCAAAAGTAGATCAGATTTTACAGAAAGCAGAATCCACGAAACAGCAGAGAATCAACGAGGCACAAGGACAGGTGGCGCGTTTTAACGAAATGTACGCCGAATATGTCAAATATCCGTTGATTACCAGGCAGCGGATGTTTTATGAAGCAATGGAAGCAATTCTGCCGGATCTAAAGGTCATCATCGACAGCGGGAACGGCGATATTCAAAAGCTGCTGCCGATAGAACCGTTGACAGGAAACGATACAGACCGTACTGCTTCTGAAAAGAAGGCTTCGGATGACGAAACAAATCCGGACAGGACAGAAACGGAGGGAAACTAGGATGAAAAAGACAATAGGGAAACTTCTTGGTATCGCGGTCGTAGTGGTGATTCTGATTTTGGCAGAAAGCAGTTTTGTCGTAACAAAAGAAAATGAATATACATTAGTCAAGCAATTTGGTAAGATTGACCATGTAGTAACCGATGCAGGGCTTTCCTTTAAGCTTCCGTTTATTCAGACTACCGATACACTGCCAAAAGCGACGCTGCTTTATGATCTCGATCCGTCCGACGTTATTACAATGGATAAAAAGACAATGGTGGCAAACAGCTACGTGCTTTGGCGGATTACCGATCCTATCCGCTTTGCCCAGACGCTAAATTCCTCTGTCAGCAATGCAGAAAGTCGTATCAATACGATTGTCTATAATTCCATGAAAAACGTAATCAGTAGTATGACGCAGGAAGAAGTCATTTCTGGCAGAGCAGGGGTGCTCAGTCAGCAGATGATGGAAGGGATCGGGAATTCTATCGAGCAATATGGAATGGAACTGCTTTCCATTGAAATGAAGCATTTGGATTTGCCGGGCGAAAATAAGACGGCTGTTTATGAGCGGATGATTTCCGAACGAGACAAGATCGCTGCTACCTATACGGCAGAAGGCGAATCTGAGGCGCAGATTATCCGCAATACGACAGACAAGGAAATTGCGATCAGCTTATCCGAAGCACAAGCACAGGCAGAGAAAATCGAGGCAGAAGGAGAAGCAGAATATATGCGGGTTCTTTCGGAAGCCTATGCCGATAAAAGCAGAAGCGAGTTTTATTCCTTTGTTCGCGCCCTAGACGCGGCTAAGGCTGCATTAAAGGGCGGGAATAAAACGCTGGTGCTGGATAAAGATTCGCCGCTGGCGCAGATTTTTTATACAGAATAACAAAAGAATGACCAAAAACAGAAAGGTCGCAGATAAGGCTGCGGCTTTTTTGTATGATAGGAAAGTTCTCCGGGGGATGCGCACTTCGCGCCTAAGGAAAATGTCTGCTGACGCAGACGCGCTTCGGCGCGGGAATTCCACTTTGTGGAATTCTTTTTCATATGATAGGAAAGTTCTCCGAACTTCCCTATCATACAAAAGCCCTCCGGGGGATGCGCACTCGCGCGCATGGAAGATGTTGCCGTTCGGCAACCGCGCTCGGTGCGGGAATTCCACTTTGTGGAATTCTTTTTCATATGATAAGAAAAAATGAACCACTTTGCTTGCCGCGACAATATATAGGTGTAGGGCGAAAAACCATATCGCACCGAATCTGCCAGAAAGCGGCAACGTGGAGGTTATTATGATAAAGCAGGAATTTCAGGAATTGATTGAACGAGACGGAAAGGCAATTTATTCTTTCTGCCGAGCGTTGACAGCGAATCGGGAGGAGGCAGACGAACTATACCAGGATACTATGCTGGCGGCGGTAGAACATTGCAAGGACATCGATGGTTCTGCGAACCCTAAAGCTTACCTGGACAGTATTGCGGTCGGTCTCTATCGGAATCGTCGGAAAAAATTCATGCGCAGACAGCAAATAGCTCCGATGGAGGGGCTGACGGATGAGCTTCTGACGGTAGTGGCGGATGAGCGAATGGGTTTGGAAGAGCAGATCATATTGGGAGAGCTGCAGCAGACAGTCCGTAGGGAGACACAGGCACTGCCTGAAAAACTGAGGCTGCCGGTGTATCTGTATTATACGGCGCAGCTTTCCATAGAAGAGATTGCAAAGATCTTAAAGCTGCCGGGCGGTACGGTAAAAAGCCGACTACATAAGGCAAGAATGGTCATGAAAAAAAGATTGGAGGACTGCGGCTATGAAAACGGATAAAGAGATGGATCTGTTACTGCGGGAAGCGTTGGCGCCAAGACAAGAGCCGGATCAGGCGCTGCAGAAGCGTCTGCTTGACGAATGGGACAGACTTAACCGTGAGGGATACCCAGCCAAAGCCTCGGAGAGTCTAAGCCAGGAGGAAGGCAGAAAGGTGATTGCGATGAAGAAAAGAAAAGTAGTATCTATGGTAGCAGCGGCAGCTATTTGCGTGTTGACAGTATCGGTGACAACGGCAGCAGCGGTAAAATATTTAAGCCGGGAAGAGATCGTAGAGGAGATGAACGACAAAAGCGCAAAAGATGCGTTTGAGTCTGGCGAGGTATTAGAGGTCAATCAGACGCAGGAAGCAGGAGATTACCGATTCCGTCTGTATGCTGTGGCAACGAAAGAGCAGCTTGAGGAAAACGGGTTATGGAACGAGGAATCAGGAGCGGAAACCGGCGGGACGTATGCGGTCATTTCCGTAGAGCGCTTAGACGGTACGCCGATGCCGGCGACGAGCAGCGATGAATATGGGGAATTATCCTTTTTTATGTCGCCGTTGATTCAGGGCTTAACTCCATGGCAATACAACATTGCTTCAATGGGTGGTGGTTATGGTGATATGGTCAGAGACGGAAAGCTTTACCGAATTATCAGTTGTGATGATATTGCCCTTTTTGCAGATCGTCAGCTTTATCTGTGTATTACCCAGTCTACCTTTTATGAAACAAATGCTTTTTCCTATCAGGAGGATGGTACGATTACCCGGAATGAGGAGTATGAGGGAATCAACGTTCTGTTCAAGCTGCCGATTGATCCGTCCAGAGCCGACGAGCAGAAAGCGGCTGCATATTTGGAAAAATTGGAACAGGAATGGGGCGGCGACAGCGACGACAGTGAGGAGGGTATCCAGGAGAACGCTTCCAAAGACAGCAAGTATAACAAAATGATGGAGCAAATCCTTTTAGCAGAACAAGGAAAAGGTGCAGATATTTCAGACAGCAGCGAGATTTCGGATGAAACATTGCTTGGCTATTGTACGTTAGAGGAAGATTCCGTACAGACGCTTTCTGTAAAAGATGGAATGGCAAACTATTCCTATGACGGAAGTGATACGAGCTTTAAC
>CAJUFW010000063.1 GCA_910585655.1 uncultured Lachnospiraceae bacterium | reverse complement strand
TTCCGATCTTATTTTTTAGAAATCGTATCCTTGGTAGCAAACCATAAGTCCTGCTTGGTATCTACGGCAAAGCTCATACAGCTACGGGCAAAGCTCTCAATAGAATCGGTTAGGTTGTGCATCCCCTGAAGGATACCAGCTCCCTCAAACTGATGAATCAATTCGCGGGTTTCGCTTCCGTCCGCTGCCGTATAGACCAGTTCGGCTTTTCCGGCACCAGGAATTTTCAGTTCGGAAGCTTTGTAAATATCGCCGTAAGCATGTCTGGCAATGGTGATAGGTCTTGTCCAATTTCTGACATAAGGTTCAATCCCTTTGACAAGGATAGGCGCGCGGAATACTGTACCGTCTAAAATTGCCCGGATGGTAGCGTTCGGGCTTTTCCACATTTCCTTTAGATGATATTCCGGCATACGGGCAGCGTTTGGGGTGATGGTAGCGCATTTGACGGCTACACCATATTTTTTGGTGGCTTCTGCGCTGTCTACCGTAACCTGGTCGTCCGTTTCATTCCGGTACGGCAGTCCCAGATCGTAATATTCGGTGTTCAGTTCGACAAACGGCAGAAGCAGTTCGTCTTTGATCATCTGCCAGATGATCCTCGTCATTTCGTCCCCGTCCATTTCTACAAGCGGGGTAGTCATTTTAATCCTGTTCATTGCTTATACTCTCCTTTCAAAACGTTCAGGCGTTTATGAGTTTATTGTATAGAAAGAATAGAGGTACGTCAAGTAAATCACAAAGGAAGTTGAAAAATATCTGCTTTAGAAAATTCTACCAGATTGAGGGCTTGTAAATTTCGACTTTTTACAATATAATAAAACTGAAGTTTTGTGGCGTATATATGGTGGTGAAACAGACAAAAATTATCTTTGTCAATGCCAATCTTTAAACATCCCGTAAACACTTGTCAATGGAGACTATGGGATATCGTTTAGACGAATGAAAGCTAGGTTAGAAAAGGAGGGATGAGAATGCTTTTACGGTACATTGTAAGTAATTTTAAATCCATTGGACATCCCGTAGAGTTTAGTATGTTTCCAACGGAAAAAAGCACGAATGAGCGTTTTTTGAAAACAATCACAACAAAAGCTGGTGAATGGAAAGTATTGCGGCGTGGTGGCTTTTTTGGACCCAATGCATCAGGTAAATCTTCCTTCATCGAATCAATTGATTTTGCCCGGGATTATATCGTTGCTGGACAGAAAAGTGGAAAAGGAACGGGTATCAATCAGTTTAGAGGTGATTTTGAAGATCTGGAAGGAATCTCTTTCTTCCAGTTTATGTTTTACCTAGAAGGAGAAATTTATGAGTACGGTTTTTCCTTGGATCGACGTCAGGTGTATGAAGAATGGTTGATGCAGTTGACTGAAAAAGATCTTGAGCCGTTATTTACTCGTGTTACAGATGAGAATGGTAAAACAAAGATAGAAATTGAATCAAGATTTGCACGCAACAAATCCAAGGATAGGATCTTGGCTGATATTCTCAAAGAGAGTATTCAAGAGAGTCAGAAAAATCAGCTTTTCTTATATAAACTGTATGATAATGGAATCAAAAAGGCAGAGAAAATTATCCGCTGGTTTAAAAATCTGCAGGTTATTTTCCCTGAAACTACAGTTCAGGCACTTCCAATTCGTATGAAAGCGGATGAAGATCTGCGTAATTATATCGCAGGAATGCTAGATAAGATGGATACAGGTGTCTATGAGATTTCTGTGGCAAGTGATGAAATTGATTTCCATGAATTTGCACAGAAGCTGGATTTGCCCAAAGAAATTGTGGAAGATATTGAAGAAATTAAAAATGGAATCGTAAATTTGGCTGGAAGATATTTTATTTTTGCAGAAAACAAAAAGAAAAGGACTACTTTGGTTCAGCTTAAATTTAACCATCAACTAAATAGAAAAAAAGTTCAATTTAATATAGACGAAGAATCGGATGGTACACAGCGTTTGGTTGATTTACTTCCAATGCTATTTACCATTGGTAAAAATCCAACTATTTACTTTATTGATGAGATTGATAGAAGTTTACACACAAAACTTTCCCTGTTTTTACTTGATGAATTTGCGCGTAGAGTACAAGAAGGAAGTAACCAGATTATTTTTACTGCACATGATGTAAACTTAATAAATTTAGATAACTTCCGCCAAGATGAGATCTGGTTTATTGAAAAAACTCAAATGGGTGAATCTACCTTAAAGCCATTTTCTGACTTTGAAGTCAAAAAAGGTCAGGATACTTTAAAAGCTTATTTGAGTGGTAGGTTTGGTGCGGTTCCAATGGTAAGGGGGAGATACGAATGACACTTCTTAAAAGTAGGGTGCCTTTTACCTTGCAAAACCCTTATCGTGTGGTTAGACCAAAAACCAGTAAAATTATTTTTCTTTCATGCGAAGGCAGCGTGACAGAAGACGCTGTTTTTACTGCTCCTAAATGTAGAACACAGGAACAAGCAAAGATGCTCAGCAAAGTGCGCCCGAAACATTTGGTCGAACGGATTGATCAATTTAAAGCTGAAAAAGACGATATTTATCAGTTTGAAGAGTATCCGGAAGATGAATTTTGGATTTTAACAGATGTGGATCAGAATTGGTCAAATCAGGTTATTGATCCCCAAAATACCAAGACATATAAAGAAGAATGGAATGATGCAATAGAGGCATGTAAAGAAAAAGGATATCACTATGCAATAAGCAATCCTTTTTTTGAGATATGGCTACTATTGCATCATGATTCGCCTTCTGAAGAAGATAAAAGTTTTGCTGTATCTGATCACCATTCTTATGAAAAAACAGATCACTTTCGTACAAGGCTGTCAGAACTTGGCGCACCTTTAAAGGACAAAAAACATATCAACTCTTCTAACTATAGCAATGAAAAAATTAAAACAGCAGTTCGTCGAGCTGAAGAATTACATGTGGATAAGACGAATCTGTGTCCGCAGTATTTTGCCACTACGGTATATCTGCTTTTGAAGAAACTATTTGAACTGTTACCAGAAGAAATTACATAGGGTATTGCAAAGAAATAGTAGTTTCATCTTTCGTAAATCTTAATAAATTCCCGCGGACATTTTAAAAAGATTTTGTTATACTGATAGCGAACGGTAAGAAAGAAGCCGCTCGCTATTCTTTTTTGCAGCTGCGAATCAAAAAGAAAAAACAAAGGAGCCATGAAACTATGGAAAAAGATAGGTACCGGATATTAGTCTGTGACGACGACAGAGAGATTGTGGATGCTATTGAGATATATTTAAAGCAAGAAGGGTATCAAATCATAAAGGCATATGATGGAATCGAAGCGCTGGAACTACTTCAGCGTGAGGAGGTACAGCTTTTGATTCTGGATGTGATGATGCCGCGGCTAGACGGTATCCGCACGACCTTAAAAGTCCGGGAGCGTATGCGGATTCCGATTATTATTCTCTCTGCCAAGTCGGAGGATGCAGACAAAATCATCGGATTGAACATAGGAGCGGACGACTATATCACCAAGCCGTTTAATCCGCTGGAACTGCTGGCGCGGGTAAAATCCCAGCTAAGGCGCTATACGGAGTTTGGCTCTATTGTGCCAAAAAGGCAGGATGTCTACAAAAGCGGCGGATTGTGTGTAGACGATGAAAAAAAGGAAGTGACGGTAGACGGAGAGCCGGTAAAGCTGACCCCTATTGAATATAATATTTTGCTGCTGCTGATACAAAACGCCGGACGGGTGTTTTCGATTGAGCAGATTTATCAGCAGATTTGGAACGAGCGGGCAGTGGCGGCAGACAATACGGTAGCCGTTCATATCCGGCATATCCGAGAAAAGATTGAAATCAATCCCAAGGAGCCGCGTTATCTGAAAGTCGTGTGGGGCATCGGCTATAAGGTAGAGGCAGAAAAGCCGCCTGAAAACGGCACAAAATAAGAAAAGGATAAAAAAGGAAAATAGAAGAGAAAACAGGAGGAAGCAAGGATGAAGAAAGAGAAAAAAGCAAGCAGCAAAGAGCCGGGGCGCTTTTATAAAAAATGGATCAAGATTCTGGCAGTATGCCTGCATCTGCTTAGCGCGGCTGTGTTGATAGTGTTGGCAGTGTTGATACTCACCGGTCAGATTACACTGTCGAAGATTTGGCATTATGCCGGGGCTGTGCCAGACAGCAAAGAAGCGTATTTGCATTCAAAAGCATATACCGGGCGGGTATTTAGACAGATGCAGTCCGCTATTCGTCTAAGCTGGCAGGAGACGATTTTCGAGACGGACGGGAAGCTGGATTTGGAGAAAGAAATCCTAAAAGTAAAGGAAGAGGACGGGACGGTTACAACTTATCGGCTCGGTGATATCGTACAGGCTGAAGTAGGAGGAGGCTTTGAAGTTAAGCCTGACTATCGGGACTGGGAATATTCCGGTGATTTCTGGTACTGGCAGGAGGAAGAGGCAAAAAGGACAGTGGATATTAGACTGGGAAGCGGTTATGATGCGTGGGCAAACTCTCCGACGACGGATGTCATAGAATGTGAAGATTCCGAGCTGGGAAAAGAGAGTGTTCCGGTAGCGGAAGCTTGGGAAGAAGGAGGCGTGGACTATGGGACAACGAATTATGAGGGAGCGGGTAGTTCCAAAAACGAGCAGATAAAAGTATTGTGGTTTGCCTGTGACAGACGTTATCGACCAACCTATCAAGAGCCGGAAACGATCGAGGCGGCAAAAACAATAGACTGGGGCAAGCATCAAATCGGCTGGGCAGTGCTGGACTGTCTGGAACAATACCTGAATACCAAAAAAGAACTGCAAAAAGAGGGGCATAACTTTTATTATGCCTTTACCGGAAGCGTAACAGGCAATAACGGTAAGACCCCGGAAGAAATCCTTGCCCTGGGAGACTGGTATCAGATTGAAAAGCAGCCTGGGCGCTATGAGGAGGACGGAAACCTGACGTTATTTGGAGAACAGGGGTACAACCCTTATTATTATGAAAAGCTGGATACGACGGGCTATTATCGTCTGGAGGAAGAGGGAGATCAGATGGTGATCGGTGTCGATACGGCGTTTCCAAAAGAGGATAGCTTTACCTGGCAAATGGAAAGAATAAAAGAGGAGCATCAAAGGGTACAATCCTTTTTGATGTTGCTGTCCGCTTCCTTTCTGATCTTTTGTCTGACGTTGTTTTATCTGATTCGGGCGGCTGGGAGAACCAGCCGTCCTGGCGAGGAAGTATTGATTCGTCTGAACTTTTTCGATAAAATTCCCTTTGAGTTTCTCTTGATTGTCGGTGGCCTGTTAATATTCGTACAAAATTCGTTTCATTTTTATTTCTGGGAGTACAACAGAGAGGCAGTAGCAGAAACCATTTCTACTTTTGTAGTAGAAGAAGGATATTCGGCTGCGGTATGGAATCCGGTATGGGATAAATGGATGGGAGCTGGTATTTTATTTATAGATTATCTGTTTCTGCTTGCCGTAGGGCTGCGGCTGATACGGAGAAAACGCAAAAAAAGCAGTTGTTCGCTGACGCTTCGCGCCGGACGGTGGCTTTATCAGGTTTCTAAGAAAAATGTAAAGCTAAGCTGGCAGACCGGGCTGATCGTGCTGGCAGGCGCCATATTGTTCGCGGGATTCGGCTGGTTGACCGGAGCGTTATTTGCAGAACAGAATGTGACGGCATTTTTAGGCTGTCTGGCGTTGGCAGCGCTGCTTGGCGGGTTGTCG
The DNA here is from genome assembly GCA_910585655.1 of uncultured Lachnospiraceae bacterium. Classification (GTDB taxonomy): domain Bacteria; phylum Bacillota; class Clostridia; order Lachnospirales; family Lachnospiraceae; genus MGBC131033. The sequence continues at coordinate 11,247 of CAJUFW010000063.1, read as the reverse complement.
GCATTTCTTATAAAAAAGGCGCAGGAACAAGATACCCTGCTGAGGGAGACAGCATTGTTGGCAGAAGGAAACCTAGAGGGAATGTGGTCGCAGGAGGAAGAGGGGGAACCTGTAAAGAAGGCGCCAGCGTATAGCGGAGTCAATTGGGAGCTGGCAACGCATGTCGGTCATATTCGGGAAGGGATGAAAAAGGCAGTAGAAGCGGCGATGAAAAACGAACGAATGAAAACGGAACTGATCACCAACGTATCACATGATATCAAAACACCGCTGACCTCGATCATCAATTATGCCGATTTGCTGCGGCGGGAATTTGCAGAGGAAGCAGAAGAGACAGAGAAGCAAAAGCGGGTAAACCAATATTTGGAAGTATTGGATCAAAAAAGCAAACGCTTGAAAGTATTGACGGAGGACTTGGTAGAGGCTTCCAAGGCAAGTTCAGGGGTATTGACCATTACACCGGAAAAAATCAATCTGGTCGAACTGGTCGCCCAGGTAAACGGAGAGTTTGAGGAGAAATTTTCCGGCAGACAACTGGCGCTGGTGACAAAACTGCCCGAAGAACCAGTTTATATTTTGGCAGAAGGACGGCGTGTCTGTCGGATTTTGGAAAATCTTTATCAAAATGTTTTTAAATATGCAATGGAGAAAACAAGGGTTTATGTAGAGGTAGCGTGGGAAAAGGAAAAACCGGAAACACGTCTGGCAGTCTTTACAATAAAAAATATTTCTGCCGAGCCGTTTTCGGTTTCTGCGGAGGAATTGACCGAGCGATTTGTCCGGGGAGACATTGCCAGAAGCTCCGAAGGAAGCGGTCTGGGGCTTTCGATTGCCAGAAGCCTGACCGAATTGCAAAAGGGAACGTTTGCATTATCTTTGGACGGCGATCTATTCCGTGTAAGACTGGAATTTCCAGAATGTAGCTAATCGTTGATTTTTCGGCTATGATCTGTTATACTATCTGTAAAAAGGGACGATATAGAAATAGAAACCGTCCTCCGCCGGGACATGCTGTCTGTAGCGTTTACGCACCGACGGCAGAAGGCTATAGGAAAGGCGGTAAAAAAGAGTTCTGATAGGAGGTATGGATCATGGCATTTGGTAAGCCTGATTTAGAAGATGTAGTAAATGAGATGCATTTTAAAAAAGTAAAGGAATATCTAGCAGAGCATGGGCCTACCCCTTCCATTGTGATAGCAGAGGAAACCAAGGTTCCGATACACGTGATTGACAAGCTACTGCGGCAAGGAAGGATTGAGATCCCAGAAAGCGAGGAAAAATTTCTCCCTTGCGAAAAATGTGGAAAGGATATCCGATACGGTAGATTTTGCCCGGAGTGCGCCGCTTCCTTAGGCAAGGAAATCAAAGGGATGCTGACCTACGGAGAGATCGGAGAAGTACCGAAGAAACCACCGACAGGAAAGATGCACTTTTTAGGAAAAGAAAAGTAATAGGGTTGACAGATTCTTGGATATCGAATATGATATAGAAAACATACAGAAAAATGTAGCGCGGAAGAGGAGTAGGCAGGAAAGTTCCGACAGAGAGAAGCCCGGAGGCTGAGAGGGCTTTGGAATCCGAACGGCTGAAGGTAGCTTCCAAACAGCAGTTTTAAGAAAGAAAGCAGGGAGAACAGGGGTTATCAGGTAGTTTCTGCTTTACACAGAGACTGCCGGGGCGTCCCGTTATAGACAATGAGGTAATCGGTTGCTAGGTGGGATCGGTTATGAAAAAAGGTGGTACCACGTGAGCCCGTCTCCCGTCCTTTCCGGATGGAGACGGGAATTTTTGTATGATAGAAAAGTTCTCAGATAGGGAATGAGTTCAACGAGAGGAAAGGAGCCGAAAGGAGCTTATGAAACAGGAGTTAGAAAAAACGTATCATCCAAAGGAGATTGAGGAACGATTATATCAGAAATGGCTGGAGAAGCGATATTTCCATGCCGAGCCGGATCCGGATAAAAAACCGTTTACGATTGTGATGCCGCCTCCAAACATTACCGGGCAGCTTCATATGGGGCATGCCCTAGACAATACGATGCAGGATATTTTGACTCGTTTTAAGCGGATGCAGGGCTACAATGCGCTCTGGCAGCCGGGGACGGATCATGCCAGTATCGCGACGGAGGCAAAGATCGTTGAAAAGCTGAAAGAAGAGGGAACCAGCAAGGAAGAATTAGGGCGTGAGAAGTTTTTGGAACGTGCCTGGGAATGGAAGAGGGAATACGGCGACCGCATTACTTCGCAGCTAAAAAAGCTCGGTTCTTCCTGCGACTGGGAGCGAGAACGCTTTACAATGGACGAGGGATGCTCGGAGGCGGTTAAGGACGTCTTTATCAAACTGTACAAAAAGGGCTGGATTTACAAGGGTTCGCGGATTGTCAACTGGTGTCCGGTCTGTCAGACTTCGATATCCGACGCCGAGGTAGAGCATGTCGAACAGGCAGGGCATTTCTGGCATATCAAATATCCAATCATCGGCGAGGACGGAAAGCCAAGCGAGACAGAATTTTTGGAATTTGCGACTACCCGTCCGGAGACAATGTTAGGAGACACGGCGGTAGCGATTCATCCGGAGGACGAGCGTTATCAGCATCTAAAGGGAAAAAGCGTTTGGCTGCCGATTGTCAACCGGGTAATTCCGATTGTAGAGGATACCTACGTGGATCGGGAGTTTGGAACAGGTGTGGTAAAGATTACGCCAGGGCATGATCCGAACGACTTTGAAGTCGGAAAGCGTCATCATTTGCCGGAAATCACCGTCTTAAACGACGATGCGACGATCAACGAAAACGGCGGAAAGTATGCCGGACTGGATCGCTATGAGGCTAGAGCGCGGATAGTGGAAGAGCTGCAGGAATTAGGATTGTTGGTACGGATTGAAGAGTATAGTCACAATGTCGGTACATGCTATCGTTGCCACAGCACGATTGAGCCGCTTATCAAGCAGCAGTGGTTTGTGAAGATGGAGGAGATGGCAAAACCTGCAGTAGAAGCAGTGGAACAGGGAAGACTGCGGCTGATTCCGGAACGGATGGATAAGATTTATTATAACTGGCTGAACAACATCCGTGACTGGTGTATTTCCCGTCAGCTTTGGTGGGGACACAGAATTCCGGCTTACTATTGCGAAAAGTGCGGAGAAATGGTAGTATCAAAGGAGAGACCGGAAGTTTGCCCGAAGTGCGGTCATACCCATATGGAGCAGGATCCGGATACGTTGGATACCTGGTTTTCCTCGGCGCTTTGGCCGTTTTCTACCCTGGGCTGGCCGGCAGAGACCGAGGATCTCCGCTATTTTTATCCGACGGACGTGTTGGTGACAGGATATGATATCATCTTTTTCTGGGTCATCCGGATGGTCTTTTCCGGGCTGGAACAGACCGGAAAACTGCCGTTTCATACGGTAATGTTCCATGGTCTGATCCGGGATTCCCAAGGGCGAAAGATGAGTAAGTCACTTGGAAACGGAATCGATCCGTTGGAAGTAGTGGAAAAATACGGGGCGGATGCTCTGCGGCTGACACTGATTACCGGGAATGCGCCTGGAAACGATATGCGTTTTTACTGGGAGCGTGTGGAAAACAGCCGGAACTTTGCCAATAAGGTCTGGAACGCATCCCGCTTTATTATGATGAATCTGGATTCTGCCGAAGCGGATGAAGCCGTAGCTTCTTTGGCGCAGCCGGAACTGACCCAGGCGGACAAATGGATCTTATCAAAATTAAATGAGCTGATCCGCGATGTTACCGACAACATGGAGAACTTTGAACTGGGTGTGGCAGTACAAAAAGTGTATGATTTTATTTGGGAAGAGTTCTGCGACTGGTACATTGAAATGGTAAAGCCTCGGCTTTACGGTGAGACGGACAAGACGAAGGGCGCGGCTCTCTGGACGTTAAAGACGGTGCTGATCGCTTCTTTAAAACTGCTGCATCCATATATGCCGTTTATCACAGAGGAAATCTTTTGCAGACTTCAGTCGGAAGAGGAATCCATTATGATTTCTGACTGGCCGGTTAGTAAGGAAGCATGGAATTTTGCAGAGGACGAAACGGCTGTAGAGACGATTAAGGAGGCTGTCAAGGGAATCCGTACGGTACGTACCGGACTGAACGTACCGCCGTCCCGCAAAACGACGGTAGTGGTAGTATCGGAGGACGCTAAGACACGGGTGATATTTGAAAACAGCAAGGTCTTTTTCGCTACCCTGGGTCATGCCGGAGAAGTATTGGTGCAGGCAGATAAAGCAGGGATTGGAGAGGACGCAGTTTCTGCGGTAATTCCGTCCGCGACGATTTATATTCCGTTAGCGGAACTGGTGGATCTGGAAAAGGAACGGGAACGGCTGAAAAAGGAACAGGAGCGTCTGACGGGGGAATTAAACCGGGTAAACGGTATGCTGGCGAACGAACGCTTTTTAAGCAAAGCGCCGGAAAGCAAAATTCAGGAGGAACGGGACAAACGGGATAAATATACCGCTATGATGGAGCAGGTGACAGAGCGGTTAAAAGCTATTGGGGAGTAAAAAAGGAGACAGAGAAGGCAAAAAAGAATATGGAACAGGCAACGAGCCATGGAGGTAGCGGTATGGGGCAGGAACAGAATCAGACGAAGGAAAAGGATTGGCGGCAGCTTTCGATTTTGTCAATATCAGAGGATGCGATGGAAGCGCATTTGACGCTATGGCCGACTGCAGAGGAAGAAGGGGCGACGGAGGAAGAGATTGTGGCGTTGCTAAAGTCGCGCAATATCGTCTATGGGATTCAGACGGAGGAAATCCGTCGAATGTTGGAGGAAAAGCTCTATTTAGAGGATATTTGCGTGGCAAAAGGAACGCCGGCAGTCCAGGGAAAGGCAGGAGAGTTTGAGTTTTTTATCGAGGTACAACGGGAGCGTCATCCGAAAATCAGAGAGGACGGTTCGGTAGACTATTCCGACTATGATGCAGTGACCTTGGTCAGCAAAGATCAGCTTTTGGTTCGCTATCATCCGGCGACCGGCGGACAGGACGGGATGACGGTAAAGGGAATGCGCCTCGTTGGAAAGCGAGGTTCCGAAAAACCGATGATCAAGGGAAAGGGATTTTATACTTCCCAGGACAAGACGGAGTATTATGCTGAAATTGACGGCAGAGCAGAGTGTACAAACGGTTATATGGTCGTTTCCCATGTGTTAGAAATTCATGGAGACGTAGACTTTGCTTATGGAAACGTTGATTTTGCCGGGGATGTGAAAATCTATGGAGACGTGATCACCAAAATGCGTGTCAAGGCTTCCGGTTTTATCACGGTAGAAGGTCATGTGGAAGGCGCCCAGTTGATTTCCGGCAAGGGTGTTATTTTAAAAAACGGGATGCAGGGCAGCGGGATTGGCAGCATCGATTCCAAAGGCGATGTGGAAGGGAAATTTTTTGAGCAGGCGAATATTCGTTCTGCCGGAAGTCTCTATGCCAATGCGATCCTAAACTGTAAAATCGAAGCAGCCGAAAATGTGATATTAGAAGGATTCCTTGCCGCCCTGGTAGGCGGACGGATACATGCCGGAAGCTGTATTGAAGCGGCAAATATCGGCAATATTTCCTATACGACTACGCAGCTTTTTGTAGGAACGAGCGGACAGGAAAACACGATACTGCAAAACCTTGGCGATAAAATCGAAGCGGAAACAAAGGAATTAAATAAAATCGAAGAAAAGCTAAAGCTCTTAGACAGCGTTGATATGGCGCATGCTCCGAATGGTCCGAAGCTGATGGAGGTAAAAAAGGAACTGCTGCGGGACAAAATACGTATAGCCTCCGAGATCAACGACAAGGAAAATCAGAGAAAAGAGCTTTCGCTGAAAAAAACACGGGCAGTAGGCGCCAGAGTCGTCGTACACAAGCAAGTTTACCCAGGTACGCAGGTGATGGTAAACGGAGCCTATATGAAAGTGCCGGATATCGTCAACGACGTCACGATCCGCAAAAAAGGAAACGAAGCGTGTATGTTTTCCAATAAATCCTAATTTACGGCAGATTTGCGGATTTTGTCGGGAAAATACGGACGGTGGGACTTGATTTTTTGACGATAAGCAGGTAAGATAGAACAATACGAGGAATCGAGGTGACAGAATGATTGATTTTGAGCAGGAGCTAGCGAAGTTCCAGCTCAGCTTAGAGGTAGATCAGGCAGAGGATGCGATCAACCAGAATAAGCTGGCAGATGTCACAGATATCATTAAAGAATTGATAGAAGAGATTAAAAACCGATAACAGACGAAGGAACAGGAGTTACAAAGCATGAACTGTCCATATTGCGGAAGCCGATTATCCATAAGAGACCGCTGCGATCGCTGCGGCGAGGATATGACGATATTTAAGAAGGTATACCGAATTGCCAACCAGTATTATAATATAGGAGTCCGAAAGGCTCAGGTAAGAGATCTTTCGGGTGCTGTAATGGCGCTGCATAATTGCCTGCGGCTGAATAAAAAGCATACCGATGCGAGGAATCTCTTAGGGCTGATTTATCAGGAAATGGGAGAAAATGTCAGCGCTCTTAGCCAATGGGTACTCAGCAAGCATTTCCAAAGCGAGGACAACGAGGCGGATTACTATTTGAATCTGGTGCAGCGGAATCCATCCAGGCTGGATAGTGTCAATCAGGTGATTAAAAAATACAACAGTGCGCTTACGTCTGCCAGACAGGGCAGCGACGATCTGGCGATTATCCAGTTAAAAAAAGTAGTCAGCATGAATCCGCACTATGTACAGGCGCTTCAGCTTTTGGCGCTGCTTTATATTCACAACAAGGAATATGAGCGTGCCAAAAAATACTTAAAGCGGGCGGCTAAGGTAGATGTGACCAATACAACGACGCTTACTTATTTGGAGGAACTGCGAGAATTAGGCGTTTTGGATGACGGAGAGCCGGCAGAGGAGACACGCAGCCGCGATTCGATTACCGAGCGGGACGTGATTGTACCGGCTCATACGTATGCAGAGGAAAAGCCGAATATTATGGCGTGGGTCAATCTGGTACTGGGTGTGATCATTGGCGCCGCGTTTATTATGATAGCGATTGTACCGGGTATCCGGAAGCAGGAAGTACGAGGAGAAAGCACAGAGATCGTAGAACTCAACGAACAGCTTGTAAAGCTTCAGGCAGATTTGGAAGCAGCAGAAGGAGAAAAAAGCGCTCTTTCCGATCAGATTACCGACTTAAACAAGCAAGTAAAAAAGCTGAAGCAGGAGCAGGACGGCAAGGAAGAAGATACTCCAAAGCAGGAGGATTTGAGCGTTTATGAAACGTTGATGCAGGCAGCAGTACATTTTCTGGCTGAGCAGGAAACCGAAGCGGCAGATCTGCTGGTACAGGTCGATCGGAAAAAGCTAAAGCTAAAGCAGGCTACCGAGCTGTACGGAAAGCTTTCCGGTCAGCTTTTTGAAGAGCAGTCGCAGGAAACTTACCAAAACGGTCATGCGCTTTATACAGCCGGAAAGTATGAGGACGCCTTAAAGGAATTTGAAAAGGCGATTCAGATGAATCCGGACAACGTAGATGCCATGTATTTTACCGGACGTGCCTACCATCGTCTGGAGCAGTACGAGGAGGCTAGGACATGGTATAACCGTTTGGTAGAGGATTATCCGGATACCGGACGGGCAGGAGAGGCAAAAGGACGGCTGCGGGAGCTTCCGGCAGAGCCTGAGACAAACGACTAAAATAAAAAACTACGAAAGAAAAAAGGAATTCCTGGCGAAACGGGGATTCCTTTTCTTTTTCAAGAAGCAGAAAAAGGAGGCAGACAAGGTGTCAGGGGAAACAGGATATGAAATAGAGAACGGAACTCTTTTTATACGAATTATGGGGGATTTGGATCACCATATGGCAGAGGGGATTAGGGAGGAGGCGGATCGGTTAATCGATGCCCATGTGCTAAGACAGGTAGTATTTGATTTTTCCAATTCCGGTTTTATGGACAGCTCCGGAATCGGTGTGATTATGGGTCGTTATAAAAAGCTGCGCTATGCAGGGGGACATGTTTTGGTAGCGGGGGTATCCGGGCGGCTGGAAAAGGTCTTTCAGTTATCCGGTCTAAACAGTATCGTAGGACGGTACGAGCAAACAGATATGGGAGGAAAAGGAAAACGATGAATGGCAAAGCAAGTATGGAGCTACGGATTGGCAGCAGTTCAGAGAACGAAAGCCTGGCGCGGATTTGCGTAGCGGCGTTTGCTGCGCGCTTAGATCCGACGTTGGAGGAAATCGCAGACATTAAAACAGCGGTTTCCGAAGCGGTGACGAATTGTATTCTTCATGGCTATGAGGAAGGAGAAGGGGATATTTATATTCGCTGTAAAATAGAAGAAAAACGGCTGTATGTAGAGGTGGAGGACAAGGGCGTAGGGATAGCCGATATCCGGCAGGCAATGGAGCCGTTGTTTACGACAAAGCCGGAATTGGAGCGTTCCGGGATGGGCTTTGCTTTTATGGAAGCGTTCATGGATGAACTGTCCGTAATCTCTTCACCTGGAGCCGGAACCAAGGTGAGCATGGAAAAGGAAATAGGAAAGGCAGGATCATATGGATACTCTGGAACTGATTAAATGCTCACAGCAGGGAGATAAGGAAGCCAGAGAACAGGTGATATTAGAGAACGTAGGATTGGTCTGGAGCATTGTCCGCCGTTTTGTGGGAAGAGGCTGTGAAATGGAGGATTTGTTCCAGATCGGAAGCATCGGGCTGATGAAGGCGATTGATAAATTTGATCTATCCTTTGACGTAAAGTTTTCAACGTATGCCGTACCGATGATCAGCGGGGAGATCAAGCGTTTTTTACGAGACGACGGTCTGGTCAAAGTCAGCCGGACGATGAAGGAAAATCATTTTAAACTGTACAGTGCAAAGGAACGACTGGGAAAGGTGCTAGGCAGAGAGGCGACATTAGAGGAAATTTCTGCCGAGACCGGAATCGGTATGGAAGATATCGTGCTGGCGTTAGAGGCATGTACGGAGGTCGAATCGTTGTCTAAACCGGTCTATCAAAAAGACGGAAGCGAAACGACATTAGAGGACAAGCTGCCCGATCAGACGGACGCTACCGAGCAGCTTTTAAATCATATGTTGATGGAACAGCTTTTGGCAGAGCTTGCCGAGAACGAACGAAGATTGATTGAAATGCGGTATTTTGAAAACAAAACACAAACAGAGGTTGCAAAACAGCTTGGCGTAAGTCAGGTACAAGTCAGCCGCCTGGAGAAAAAAATTCTTTTGAAAATGCGGGAAAAGGTATAAGAAGGGTTCTTTTTACAGATACTAGCAGCAAAGTAAGGAAGGTGATGTAAGTATGCTGGAACAAGAACAGGTAAAAAAACAAAGAAGAACGATAGTACAGCGTCAAAAGCTGGTCGCGGCGATCTTCCTTTTGGCAGGTGTGTTGTGTCTGGCAGGAGTAGGAATCTATTTTTACGGACGTTCGCAGGCAAACACCGTCAGAGAATATGACGGCGTTCTGGTGTGGGAGAAGCAGGAGGAGAGGGCATGACGACAGGGACTGTCTATCTGAAAGCCGATCAGCATACGGAAGTAACCAACCCGAAAGTGCTGCTTCAGGATGTGTTAAAGGTATATAGCGCCGATTCCAATTTGGAAAAAAAGATCTCCGGGCTGCTTCTGTTCCAAAGCAAGGCAAAAAAAGATACGGATTATATGTTTTCTATTTTAAAAGTAATTGAACTGATCGGCAAGGAATTTCCCCAGGTATCCGTACAAAACGAAGGGGAAACGGACTTTATCGTCACCGTGCGGAAAACGCCGGAACAGGCGGTTTGGAAGGATTATATAAAGGTTTTGCTGGTTTCGTTGATCTGCTTTTTCGGAGCAGCGTTTTCGATTATGACCTTTAATGAGGACGCGAGCGTAAAGGATGTGTTCGGCTATGTCTGTAAGATGGTGATGGGAACGGAGGAAGGCGGAAGGACGGTGCTTGATTTATCGTATTGCATCGGGTTGCCGATTGGGATTATTATTTTTTACAATCATTTTGCAGGGCTGCGTGTTCAGCGGGATCCTACTCCGATTCAGACACAGATGCGTCTTTATGAAGAAGATGTCAACAAGACGCTGATTCAGAATGCAAGCAGAGAGGGGAATACGATTGATGCTGATTAAATACCTGCTTTTGCTGATTGTCGGGTTGGCTGGAGCCGGGTTTGTAGCAGGAGGAACGTTTGCTTTTATTACGATGCTTGGGATTGTTCCCCGCCTGGCAGGACGTACCGGGACAGGAAAGTACATCCTCTGGTATGAGAATCTGATCATTGTAGGAGGCGGACTGGGCAACTTTTTCTCCATCCGTAACATTGTGTTTTCCGGTCGTAACGCGATGTTTGGCAGTGAAGTAGGGCTGGCAGTGTTTGGGGTATGTGCGGGTATGTTCGTAGGCTGTCTGGCAATGGCTTTGGCGGAGGTGCTGCAGGTGATTCCGGTCTTTGCCAAGCGAATCCGTCTGCGAACCGGAAAACCAACCGGCAAGCCGAAAGGGATGTCTCCGGGAATCCCGGTGATTGTGCTGGCGATTGCGCTAGGAAAAATGGCAGGAAGCTTGTTTCAGATGTTTTTAGGCTGGTAAAGAAGAGAGGAGAAACGAGAGAAAAGATGGCAAAGGAAAATCAAAAGGCTGGACTGGACAAATTAAAACAGGCGGTAGAAGAAACCGATCCGAAAAAGAGAGAGAAGGAATACAACCAATATGTCAAAGAGGTGACGCCGACTTCCAATATTTGGATGAATATGGGGAAAGCGTTTTTGGTAGGCGGGATTATCTGCACGATAGGGCAGGGGCTTTTAACCTGGTTTGGCAGTATGGGCTTTAGCAAAGAGGAAGCAGGCTTTTATGAAATTATCTGTCTGATTTTGCTTTCGGTCGTGCTGACGGGGCTGGGCTGGTATGGTTCCATTGCCAAATTCGGCGGCGCAGGAGCGGTTGTGCCGATTACAGGCTTTGCAAATTCCGTATCCTCTCCGGCGATTGAGTATCAGAAGGAAGGACAGGTATTTGGAATTGGCTGTAAAATTTTTACGATTGCAGGGCCGGTGATTTTATATGGAGTATTTGCAAGCTGGCTGCTAGGGCTGCTCTATTGGGCAGGAAAATGTTTTGGATTTTGGTGAAAAAGAATTCCACTTTGTGGAATTCCCGCACCGAGCGCGGTTGCCTTACGGCAACATCTTCCATTCGCGCGAGTGTGCATCCCGCCCGGAG
>CAJUFW010000062.1 GCA_910585655.1 uncultured Lachnospiraceae bacterium | reverse complement strand
GCAGCGGACGGAACTGCACCTCGGAAACCACATTCGGAATATAACTGATTTTTTCCGCCGGAATCCCGTATTCCTGCAGCACCTCTACAAAATACGGATTTACCGTCACCAGATGATCCATCTGCTTGTAGAAATAAATCACATATTTGTAAAAAATCTTTTTCATCCACTTTGGTAAATGGATGCTGTTCTCCAACGTCTGAGGCAGAAAATGGACATAGCCCACGCTGCTTCCTTTTAACTTGGCAAAGGGAAGCCTCAGCAAAAAGCCCGGATTGATCGTATGGATATGTGTAATATCCCCAATCCCCTTATTTTCCTCTACTTCGTATTCGTTTAAAAACTCTCTTACTAACGCTACCTGCTCGTCGTGTGCAGAAAGCACACCCTGTCCCTTTACCATATCAGCTTTGGACATCATTACGATTTTCTTCATATCAAATCCTCCCATTTCTACTATTATACTTGTTTGCCGTCAGTTTCTTTCTTGCCCTATGCTACTCACCCTATTGAAAAAATAAAAATGACTGTTGATTGTCTATTTATCTAATATAACGACTTACAATCTTTCTATTCTTCATTTTATAGCATAAAAAAGAAACCTTAAGAAAAAATATGGTTTTCTCCTAAGATTTCTTACTTTTTTATTAACAAAACCTCTGCTTGAAAAGCCTTTCTCGCAAAACGTATGAAGCCGTTTCAAAAGATATACCGTGTTAGCTTGCTAACCCAAGTATTCTCCCCGTTCTATGATCGTTCCGACTATCCAGACGGCTGTCGTTTAATTCGGAATCAACACCCCATGCAGAACAAACCGGGCGTCGTCAAATTCATAGGCGCAGGTCGAAAGCAGGACATAGCGGTACTCCTGGTATTCCTCGCCGTCTCCTTCCTGTTCCTCCCAGCGGCACAGCTCCTGCCAGCTTTGTTCCGGACGAAAGTTGGTCTTTTTTGCGCAGGAATCCAGATAGGTTTCTAACTCCTGATAAGCCTTCGGGGAACGTTCCCGCAGGCTTTTTTCGGCATTTCCACTATAGGCTTCCTCCGGAAAAATAGTATAGGTATCGGAATAGGCGGATGCGGTGTAGCCGCTAAACAACACGATCTTATAGTCCTGCTTTGGCGTCAGTAGCCACATCACAGGATGTTCCTCGTAAAATTCCTGATTTCTCCAGCTATGCAGAACAGAAAACATCGAACCGTCTTTCATATGATGACCGTAAATAATCGTATTACGATCGGAAAAATCGTCTTTATTTTCTACGTCTATAAAAATAGAACCTTGTTTTAACGGGCTTTTCTCGTAGCTATGCTGCAGATAAAAGTCATTGTCCTCTCCTTGCAGCACCGGATAATTGATGATCGTATCCGCACAGTAAATCCAGCCTATGATATCCGGATTGACTGCCTGAAGCGCCTCAAAATCCACTACCAATGGCGCTTTTTCGGAAAGTCTGTCTTTGGTATCCAACGAATTTTCCCCGGCTGGGGTGCTATCCCCGCTATCGGTACCGGTTTCCTCGCTCCCGTCCGAAACATCAGAAAGAACCAGGCTTGTATACTGTTCTGCCGCCTGGCTGTAAAAGTTCCTGCTTTTTTGGTATTGTAAAAGAACCGAACACATTCCTCCTGCAGCGCCTAAAAAAATAATCAGCAGAATTCCTATGAACAGCCGCCTTTTTCCCTTCCCCATCGCTCTTTCCAAACTCCTTTTCCCTGTAATCCTCTCTTTTTTACAGGCTGTTTTCTGTAGCCGCAGCTTTTTGTGCTTCTACGCCTCTTCCTCACGCTCCCGCAGACGGCTTGCCAGCATATTCAGCATGACCCCGCAGGCTGCCACGCAAAGAGCATACAATTTCCCTAACGTACTGGTCCATAAAGCCATCAGGCTGCCCAGTACCGGGATATGATATTTTACACGTCCGATCAGTTCCTCATACAAAACGGTATTCATATCTGCCGCGGCATTGGCGTCCCCTTTGGTGACAAATTCTCCCTCTACCATGCGGTTCCGAAGAACACGGTGAGTAATCACGGTTCCTTCGCTGCGGAAAGCGATGATATCCTCTGCCTGTATTTCCTCCGGGGTAAGAATTTCCACATAAATCAGGCTGCCTACCGGAAGCGTCGGCTCCATACTTCCGCTGATGACATGATACATTTCATAGCCCAAAGCGTTTGGAAGCGTAAGCGACAAGCTAATTAAAATCACGGCAACTAACAACAGGCAGCCTAACAGATTACACAGAAGGGGAATCCATTTTTTGCTTCGTTTGCTTTTCATATTGCTTCTTCCTTTTTTTACAGGATTTTACATACCAAGTTCCTATGATAGCAGCCACCAGCACCGTTGCAATAATACCGGCTTTTGCCTGAATCGGCAGTCCGCCAAATAACAATACGCCGTCTGCCAGAATTTCGCGTCCCTTATTGAACAAATCGTTTGCCAACGGCACTTCGTTATCGTCTAAATCTACAATATCCGGTGGATTATCCGTCTCTTCGTCCTCATTTTCTCCATTGTTCTCATCCTCATCACCCGGATTGCCGCCCTCATCTTCTTCGTTTTCTCCGTTTGGATTATCCTCTGTATTCTCTTCTTCGTCCTCATCCTCTTCAATGATTGTCACGGTCTCCTCTGTGTCTTCTCCACCCGGCTGATTTGTGGCAGAAGCTACCGTATAAACGAAGGTAAACACATTCTCTTCTGCATTGCCCGAAAGAGTTTTGGTCAGGTTATATGCCTGCGGCTGATAGCCTTCCAGATACAAATATGCCACGACCGGCTTATCTCCCACATTTCCATAATACGTTTCCGCCGGCATCAGAGTATTCCCGTCCTCGTCCTCATAATGAATGGTATAGGCAACCGAATCGTTTAGCAAACCATATGCCACTACATAGTCCTGATCGCCCGTCACCAAAAAAGAGGTGGCGCCTACTGTCGCGTTATCCTTTCCGCTCTCGCGGATTCCTTTTATATAATATTTACTCCCATCTTTTAAAGAAACGTTCCGAATGTCAAAATCCAGCCGTTCTCCATACGTCAAACCCCGGTATGTGATGACCTCGCCGTCCTGAAACGTCCCTTGCTGCCCTGCGTAAATCCGAACCGTATACGTATAGCTCTCCCCCGCTGCCAGTACCGGAACTGTCTGGAAAAAGGCAGATAGACCGAGGCTTAAAAATAAAATCCCTGCCGCCAGCACAGCACCCCATACCCGGACAGCTTTTTTTTCAGATTGTCTCATATCCATTCACCCATTCTCCTGCTCTTTTTTATGCTGCTTCCGGCTATAGATTCCCAAAAGCAGCAGCAAAAAGCCACTGATGCCCATAGCTGCCAAATAAGGAATCAACTCTGTCTCATCGCCTGTTTTTACGATTTTCGTTCGCTTTGAGCCGCCTGGCTCCGAATCAGTTCCGCCTAATGCTACTGCAAAATTCATCTGCAGATCCGCTAACGTATTCTGATAGGCGTTACCTTGTGTCTCCCCGTCCAAGGCAATTTCCAACATCAGCGTTCCGTCCTGCCCCTGACGAAGCGTATCCAAATAGAAAAAATCTTTTAAGGCGTTCGTCGCCTCATGAAGCCCCTGTTCTTCCCGGCTCTCCCGACTTACGGATTCCCCGCCGATCGTATCGCTGCTAAAAAGCACCTGCTCTTTTTTATCTTTGTCTATATAAGTCAGCACATACGTATAGGCGCCTCCCGACGTCCCGGAATTGGCACTTCGATCTTCCAGAGAATACAACACTTTATTGGTCATATACCAATCTGCGGCTTCTTTATGTTCGTTCTTTAGATGCAATGTAAAAATAATATTGTCGCCTGGCTGCAAACCAGATATTGCATCATCCAAATCGGAAGCGCCGAAATTACTCTCTAACATTTCCTCCTCGGTAAAGCTGACCTGCCAGCCGCTTTCTCCATATAAGGTTTCTGCCTGCGCGATCAGCGTCTGCCCAGACCAGCCCGACGATCCCAAAATCGAAAGAAATGCCGCCAACAACGTCAAAGCAACTACTCGTTTTTTCATCACCATCACCTGCTTTGCTATTTTTCTACTGTTTTAAGTGAAGCGTCCCGTCTGTTGCAACGTCTGCCTCACAGCCCCAGGCGCTTCGGATCGCCGCTTGTGCATTGTGTGTCTGTACGGCGTCCACCCTGGCTTCAACCCAAAACTGCACGCCGTCATAGTCGTAGGTCGTACGGATTGTCGTAACGTTTCCTTCCTTTGTCGTCGTTTCGCTGACTTTAGCGGCAAGTGAGCCGTCCACCGTCAAAGTGTCGCTTAACGGCGGTGTCGTATCTCCTGCCTTTAAAATTCCTTTGTAATACAAAACCGTTCGCTCCGGGGTCGTAGAAGCTTCGTCTATGATCCAATCGGTTCCAACATTGACCAGGTTTAGCCCTATCAAATCCGGCGACAGATCCGGGAGCTTCTCTCCCTCGGCGTCAAGCCAATATTTATACAGTCGAACACGAACATACTGATCAATCGTCCCACTATTTGTCACAGCCAATTCCTCCGGATAAACCCTTCCTAGACGAAAGCGTTCTCCCTCCGGCACCATATGTTCCAGCAACGCGCCCGTCGCTTCGCTCCAGGTTCCATCAGAGGAGTTGCCATAATCTCTCCAGGATACTTTTTCCCCATTTTCCAACAAGCTTACTCCGATGCTGTCCATTTCCACACGAGACGTATAGTTTTCTGAATAGTAAGACAGCGCTGCTCTCGTTGTTCCTACCGCACTCCCCAGCAGCAGCACCGCAGCCAGGAAAAACAATAAAACAGAAGTAATGGGTGATTTTATGATTTTTTTCAGTTTATCCATTACTCCTCACCTCCGTAAACCGTGCTTCCGGTCTCTACCTTCACTGCCCAGTCTGCATATGGTTCGCCATTTTCCCGGTAACGGACAGGGGTACACTCATAAACGACAATGACGTTAAAATCCGCCGGATTTGCGTCGGCAGGAAGGTTAGAAAGTATCCCGTCCTGCTCTGTCTGAATCTTGATAGAAAGCTCTTCCGTCGTCTCTTTGCCATATAAAATATCCTGATAATAGTAATATCCGTCCTCTCCTAACGACCATTTTGAGGACGCGTCGCTATAGACCAACTGATATGCCGAACCGCAGAACGCCTTTACCCGGACAAAAACCGGTTCGGAATCCTCTTTGCTTACTATGGAAATATGCTTCGTCCAGACGGAAAACCGCTCCTGCAGCTCCGTTTCTGCGCCCAAATCAATCCGCATCCCGCCTCCTGCTTCGGCATAAGTCGTAAAGTACGCCCCGGTGCTTTCTAAATCCGTCGTCAAAATCAGCGCTGCCGCCGCTATCCCTAGAAGTATGCTTTTTTTCATCTTACTCAGCCTCCTTCTGCACTGCGCTGCCATCGGTATTATCTTCTAACTGTATCCATTCCCAGCCACTGATTCCTGTCTCCGGATCGATTCCATATTCAAAATGATTCGTAATGCCATAGCCTTCATTTTGACGTTTGTTATAATCGTTGACAAATGCCGCCGTCGCCGTACCGGAAGCCGGGATCGTCACCACCTGCTCGGCGTCGGAAACGAGCGTATAAGAAGAACCGCTGTACACTTCCCGCACGCTTACCTTCGAGCCTACTGGAATATGATCAATCCGCACGCTTTTCTGCCCTGCTTCCGTAAAGGTCAGGGAAATTACATCGCTGTAAACTACCATGCCGTCTGCCTGCACTGCCTCGATAGAAAAAACAAACGTAGCCGGGCTTGGCGCCTTATAAGTCAAAAGTGTTTTTACAATCTCCAAAGAGCCGTACCGTTCTACCCGTCCTGGTTTCAGCACGACTTCACTGCCGGAACTTCCCGTATCCGAACCAGTCGTCCCGCCGCCTTCCGGATTTCCTGGATTACTCTCCGAACCGCCGGAGCCCTCCGGCGTCTCTCCGGTATCTGACCGGAACACCAATAGCGGCGCAAATTCATATGTATATTGAGCAGATTTGGCTATCGTCACCAGAACGGTTTCCTCTTCGTCCTTCTCTACCAGCATGGTATAATCCGATACCTGTTCCAAATCGGCTCCTCTGGCGATCAGCAAATAAATGCCATTTTGTTCTTCTGCTGGAAGAAAATCCGCCCATTTGCTGATCAAAGCATCGTTCTGCTCTCCGTCTTTTAAGCTTCCTAACTCCGCCCCTCGTACAATCGGTTCTAACGCCACGGGCTTTTCTGCGTCCTGCACCAGTACATAACGGGCTATCTCCTGCGCCCGCCTGTCTAATTCTACACTGTCTGGCTTTGCCGTCACCGCTCCACCTGTCACCAGCTCATAGCGATGTTCGCCCGTCGCTTCATCCGTCAGGATACCACCTACCCGGTATATATCCAGAACAATTTTTGTTTCGCTTCCTGCCGGAGCCCCGCCGGAATCCGCCTGGTTCCCCCCGGCAGTTCCCGAAGCGGTGGAGCCAGAAGCACGCCCGACAAATGGCAGGAGTAATATAAGGCTTAGAAGCGCTAAACTCGTCAGCCCATATAACCATTTCCGTTTCATATTTCTTCTCCTATTTTGAGTTCCGCAGAAGATTCTTATAGGACACATTCCTCTAGCTTGATTTCCGTCCGCTAAAAAAATGCGCCCAGAAATCAAGCTGTGTCCTATAAGATCTTCTACTGTTTTAAGTTCCGCAGAATCCCCTATGAAATTCTGCTGTTTTTTTATTTTACAGTTCCAAAACTGGAAAACGGCCAAATCCGCAATAAGATCCTGCCAACGATCAGCTCCTCTCCGATACAGCCGATCTCGGTTGTACGACTGTCTAAGGACGTGGCGCGGTGATCGCCCATGACGAAAATCCGCCCTTCTGGAACCTGGTAGGGCAAGGTAATGTCGCATGTTCCCAACGCCTTTTCCGTCAGATATGGTTCCTCTAGCCAAACCCCGTTGACCGACACATTTCCTGCGGCGTCCAAATCCACCCAATCGCCGGAAACGGCAATCACTCTTTTTACCAAAATTTTATTGTTATAATAAAAGGCAATGATGTCACCGGTTTTATATCCACTGCCGCTGACTGCCACAACAATGTCCTTCTCCCATAACGTCTCTGTCATAGACGTTCCTTCTATTCGTAATACGGGAAATATCATGACTGCAATAATAACCGCTACTGCCGCCACTACAAGAAGAGTATATATGGTACTTCTAATCGCTTTCCTGTATGTGTTCTTATGCTGTTCCTTTTGAAGCTCCAGTTCCAGTTGTTCCAAGGTAGGAACTCCTTGCACCCTTCTTTTTTTGCCTACCCGCATTCTATTTCACCTTAAACCTCATAAATTTACCCATTTGCCGAAAGAATGTTCCTCTCTTTACGTTTCTTTCTACAGGTTGTTTAGGCTCAAACTCAGCCGCTGTCCGGGTATCTGTTTTTGCCTCTTCATTCTCTTCTATTTCCTGTCCGTCTGCTTCCTCCATGGCGCCTTGTTCTATGGTTTCTTTCAAATCTCTTATGCCTGTTTTCTGTGGTTTTAACTCTGTTGTGATTGAACTCATTCCTGATTCTGAACTTTTCATTCCTATCGCTTCTTTGATTCCTTCTGCCCCCGCTGCCTCAACGGCACATTCCGCTTCCTGTTCTGCACGTCTGATTTTTTCTGCTTTGACATGTTCTAACTGGATTACTTTCGGATTCTTTTCCTCTGCTTCCTCTTCCTCTTCGGTAAATTCTTCCTGCTCCCAGGTTGTTATATTTTTACGTTCTCTTGATTTTGGATCCTTTGCTGTCAGTTCTGCTGCTTCTGTCAACTCCTCTGCCTCGAACGCCTCTGTTCCTATTATCGCCTCTACTGCTTTTGTATATTCCGGGCTTTCGGATAAGTCCGACATTTTTGCTGTCTCCGGCAGCCCTTCTTTGCCGCCGTGCAGCCGTTTGATATTATACAAATACTGATCGGCAGCCTTTTGCGCTACGTCAAAAATCATATTCAGCCTAAGCGCCGCCTCTGCAATCGAACCAGATTCGCTTAGTTCAATTTCTCGTTTTGTCCTTTCGGCTTCTAACAAGGCGTTAAGTTCGTGGATCTGCTCATCCTTATGATCCAGACGCTTACGTAAACGTTCGTAGGTTTCCTGCAGTTGATGCAGCTCTGTTTCTGTCTCTGCCAAAATCTGCTTTGTTTTTTCGGCTTCCCGCCCTTGCTCCAGCAATAGTTGAAGCAGTTCCCGCCGCCCTAATCTATGCAGTTCCTTATCTGTCATATTACACCTCTATTCTCCATTCCGTAAAAGAACACCTCTGCAAAGCCCTTCCAGGATTTATTTCTGTGAGTGATAGCGAACTATTTCCGCTTACGGTAATGAATCAGCAGCCAAAGAAGCAAAATCATTAAAATCGGCGCTGCTACGATTGGCGCTACCAGCTTGGAATCCAGCTTAATCGCATCTGCCGTTACCCGCAGAGGGCCTCTTAGATTCTCAATCCGATGACCGCGTACCAAAAGCCGATGGGTATTTACTCCGTAGGGGGTACAGGTTACTAGGGTGCAATAGTCCTCTCCCTCTATCAAATCCAGCTCATTTGCAATCTCCGGCAATACAATACGAATCTGATCTACTTCATAGGTCAATACTTCGTCCAATACCTGGAGTGTAAAAATATCTCCCTCTTTTAGTTTATCTAAATTAGTAAACAACTTAGCAGATGGTAAGCCGCGATGCCCGGAGAGAACGCAATGCGTCCCTTCTCCTCCTACCGGCAGGGAAGATATCTCTAAATGCCCTATTGCCACCTGTAACACGGCTTCTCCTACTCCATGGTAAATCGGCAGTTTCACATCAATAGAGGGAATGGTAATATAGCCCATAATGCCGTTACCGGAAATATTGAGCAATGACTCGTATTCTGCCCAATCTTCCTCGCTAAGAGAAAAACGGTTCGGCTTATACCAAAGCGCCAGATTGTAAGAAGATGCCTGTTCCCACATTTTTTCATATTCTTCATCGTCCATGGAAGCCACCGCGTCGGTATAGCTGGCGATGGCTCTGGACTGATGAAAAGAATTCCAGTAATCACTGACAGTAGGATAGAGCAGCAGGGAAACCCCTGTAAGCAGGATTAATACCAGGATTATATTGGATAAATGTTTCTTCATACCGGGTTTCCCTTATACCTGCCTCTCTAATTTGTTATTTCTCGACGTTGGCACGCTTCTTTGCAATCAGGATAATCGCTGCGCCAAGTACGAGGATACTACCGACTGCGTAGAAAATGGTTGTACCCATACCACCGGTGGATGGAAGGGTGGTTCCTTTTTTGTTTATTACCTCAAGTGGAATATACTCTTTTTCAGGATTCAAAGTTTCTGGACTGCCCTCTTCCCCCTCTTGTACAGTCGCTGTCCAGGTACATCCTTGAGATGGATCTGTCGGTTCCACCCACTTAATCTTTACTATAAGAGGCTCTTTTAAAATGTTATATCCATCTGGTGCTACTAACTCCGTGATTGTATACGTACCTTCTGACAAGCCATCAAACCGCACTATACCATCAGCACCAACAATAGCTTCTGCACTTACTGTGCTTGTTGTAACTTGTTTTTCTAAGTTTGTTACTAGTTTATATGGTGTAAAATCATCATTTTTAGTAAAACTACCATCTGAATTTACAGTAATTCCTGCATAAGAAGCAGGATCTGCACCATCAATACCAGGCGCACTAACTGTATACGTATTATTATTTAATTTATAGTACGTTCCTGTAGGATCTGGCACAAATTCTTCTTTTTTTACTAAAACAATATTTGCCTTTTCACCTTCTAGTACGAACTTTGCACCTTCCAATGGCTTTTTATCCGTGTCAACCTTTTCCAATCTAATTCCGGTTACATAGGTATATGTCGTCTCTTCTGGTGTTTTACCAACTGGATCCCCTGGCTTCGGCTCATCTCCCTCACCCGGAGTTTGTGGATCATTTGAATATGTTAAATCAACCTTATTTGTATTTCCTTCCACACCTATTATTGCTTTCTCATTCAAAGTAGCACTATAAGTAATGATAATACTCGCACCTGCAAACTCCTTATATTGAATGAAATCTCTAAATATAATTTTAATTTTTGTCCCAATAGCAGATCCACTTGCATTTATGGCTGCCTCTGTTGATAAAGTAACTGCATTTTTTGTAGTAGGATCTGTATCTGGAAGCACGTTTAATGGTAGCGTTACACTCGTTCCACTAATTACAATCTGCAAATCTTCAGCATTAAAATCCAATCCCTCACTCATAGTATCTGTTACAACAAAATAATAATGCTGATATCCATCCATTTTAGGAACATTAGAAGTTACCTGGAATTTGATCTTATCCCCTATGCTGACATTATTGTGATCTTTCGACTCGTCTGTATAGCATCCAAGTTCCTCACTATGGTCATGATCCTGTGTACAAGTCAACTTCTTTTCTACAATCGTCTTATCAATTTTAGGCGTATCTGCTTTTGCAATGACCTCTCTATCTCCAATTACTTCTAAAATATACTTTGTATAGGCTTCTGATGTACCCTCTAAGGTTGTTGCTTTATCTTTAATAAAATAATAACCATCTGCTGGTACTGTAATAGTATACTCAAAATTTTCTTCTCCTAACTTTTTAGAACCATTAGAGGAAGCAACGGGATCAGGAAGTAAATAGTTTGCAATAATTCCAGCAAACGCATTTGCAAGTTCGCCATCGTCTGCAGCTCCATTCATAGCCTTTGCTATATCCTCTGCTGATTCTGCTCCCTCAAATGTCTTCTCCCCATTACTTGCTGTATAAGCCCACAATTCTGCTTGAAGTGCTGACATACTGGCAGGATTGTTAGAAGGTATGCTTTTTCCCCACTTAATATCAGATAATATTTCACCATCGCCATCCTTATCTACTCGACCTTGAAATACCTGATACGCCTCATATGTGTGACCTTCTCCCTTTCCAATAATTGTAATTTCATGAGAACGTTCTGACGGAGAAACCTCACTCTTATCAGGTTTTACCTCTGAATCCGTACTACCGTCAGTCTCCGGCGGAGTGGTGTCATTCTGATCGTCTTCCGGAGTCGTTACATTCCCATCTTGATTTTCACCCTCTACCTCAGTAGGGTTGTTACCTGGCTCTGTCGCATGAACGATCTGCACATTCATGGTCAGTACCATTACTGCTATCAGCAAAAAGCTGAGTTTTCTTTTTAGCTGTTTCATACTTTCTCTCTCCCTTTCTTGATTGCTCTTGCTTCGTTGTTTGTCATTCAGATCCAGAAGGATCAAAAACTCTTGCGAATCTTTTCGATTCCCGGAAGTCTTACGAATTCCTGGAATCTATATCCTCCTTTCTTTGAATTTTTTTCTATACAAAAGACATGCCACCAGCACAAGGCTGACTCCTGCCAATGTATATAAGAGTTTCGTGTGGAAACTACCTGTTTCCGGTAGCGAATAAGAGGTTGTGTTGACAAAAGTAACTGCGTTATCGATTGCCCCTCCTGTAACCTCTGGCAGCAGTAAAGCTCCGGAGGCGACAGATTCCTCTATTCTCTCAGTAGCATACAAAGCATCTGTTTTTCCCCATAAATGAGAATTCAGCAAATAGGAAATATGATACTTTTGCCCATTTTCCGGCTCCTGCTCTTCTACTCTCCACGATATTCCATATGGAAGCCCATAAAGCTTGAAATATTCTCCGGATTTCAATGTTACTGTCCCAATGCCACTTGCAAAGGTAATGGAGGAACTATGGTCATTTTCTGCGCCTGTTTCCAGGAGACTCTCTATTTTTCCCGTTGTGTAAGGAAAACTCATTTCTTCTGTAGTAATTGCTGAACCAGATAAAGTAACGGTAAAAGTAAATTCTTCATTTTCCGCTATATTGCCGTTTACCCATTTACCAATTATCAAATCACTTTGGATTTCATTGGTAAAGGTAAATGGGAATTCGCCGTCACATTCCTCTACTGTCCAATTTCCTTCTCCATCTCCTTGATGTATCCGAGAATATTCTACTTTTATTTCCTTTCTGTCTGTTCTTGTAATTTTCAGTTCCATTACATAAACAGTTTTATCAAATATCGTTGTAGCAGCAGCTTCCGGACTTGCTTCCTCGGAATCCTCCGGCACACTCTCTGTAATTTTAAAATAGCGAAATGTGGATTCCCCTTTTTTTAGATCCGGAAAATCATCTGAACTATATTCTAAATGAAGTATTGCCTCTCCGTTTGTTTCTCCCTCCGCAGGAATTTTAATCTCAAGCTCATAACAGTTTGAAAGGATATCATTTGTAGTTGTTCCTTCTTCAAAAGGAGTTCCTTCAAAATCTGCTACTTTTTCCACTTTAAACCGATAGATATGTTCTTTCCCATCAGAATTTCGCAGTTCCTTTTTAATAGTAAGAGGAATCTCCGTAGGAGGGCTTACCTCTCCAGACTCTCTGTTCACCACGATTATCTGAATAGGCTTATACTTCACACTGGTTATTCCTTCTACATGATCTTGCTTGCCATCCACAATTACGATCCGCGGAATATATTTATTATTTTCGTCGGTTACGGATGGAATTGGGCTCGCTATCTTATACGTCACCGCATATCCTTCTGATTCTATCTCCTGAATCCAGTACTCTGTACCCGCTAAAATCTTCTCCAGTGTAGCCGTTTCGCCATGTTTTAAAGAAATCACACCAATGTAACAGGAAGACGCATGCTCATGAGCTTCGCCACAGTTCAGGTATTTAATGGCAGATCCCGACGACAATTCTACGCCGCCTCCGGAAACTGCACGGCTTACTGTATAAGGCGTCCCTACTTCCAGCCAGTTCTCCCCCAGTTTCACTTTGAAAAGGAATTCCTCGTTTTGCTTTGAGTATTCGGAGCCATCTACTTCCTTTGTTATGCTAAGCTCTGAAAGTTTCGTCACATCTACTTTATTATCAAAGTAGAATATGGTATCACCTTCCAAAATATTTTTAATGCCACTTTCCACACCTTCAAAGCTTTCTTTGCCTATACTTATACTATTATGTTCTGTCGCCGCTTCTCCACTTACGGAAATCTCTCCATACTGCTCAAAAAGATCGGATTCCAATAATTCTCGGACATAATAGCCATTATTTACTACGGAAATACCTGAAAATATTGCATATTCTCCCGCTTTTAACCTGAAAATATGATTCTCATCCACCAATCGGGTCTCACCGGAATCTGCATAAGTTTTCTTCTTTCCTTCACCGATCGTTACTTCCAGAGTACAATTTGCGGTGTGTACATGACCTTCCTCCTTGTTTTGACAAACGGTTCCTTCTCTGTAAACGCTGTATTCCATTCCTGCAGTAATAAAAAACTTTTCCTGATCCGGAGCAGGTTTTACCATCGTTCCATCTGGTTGTTTTTCCGCTTCCAAAACCTGAAATTTAAAATCCGGATGCCCCAATAAATCTTCCACTTCTACATTGTTTACACTTAATTCTTTACCAACGGCAAAGCTGTTTTTTTCCAGCAATGGGAAGTTGAATTCCATTCGGCATACACCGGAACCGGAACCGCGCTCCATGTAGTAGAAGTTCATGCTATGAGTACTGTTGTCTTTCAAGGTTCCTTTTTCATTTAACTGGTCAGGTGAAAACAGCTCCGAAAATTTAACGGTCTTAACAGGGTCTACGTTTAAATCTACATTACCTTCTTTTTGAGCCGGTTTATAATATGACCGATCCAATTTATAATAAGAAACCTCACCATTTACAAAATCTATTTCTCCTCCTACATCACGGTGAATACCTGATAAATCCAAAATCAGTTTCCCGTCTATATACACCCATACATCATCATCACCGACAAAACGGAATACCATATTACTCGCATTCCCGTTTCCTTCAGCAGAAGGAGGAATTACAATACCATCCTTTGGTTGTATAAAATCCAGTTCCATGGACATTCCAAAGTAAAAATTAGTCGGGTCGTCAAAGTCAATCGAGTAGATGTAGTCTATATCGTTATCTGTAACTGGTTCAAAGCCTCCTATATCTGACCATGATGTAGAAGCCAAACCTTCAAAAACATCATTTACAACATCTGCCCCTGTCCAATTATTTTCTCCTTTTTTCTCGTCCATTTTCCTTATATAATCTTCTAAACCATCTTTCAATCTCTTATATTCTTTTTTATGTCCTTCATCTGTCTCATTTTGGAGTTTATACGCTGTGTCATTTACCATTTTCTGGTAGTAATCCTTATTTATCGCAGATGCCTGCATCGCCTGCTGAATATCATTAAACGGCAGGAAATTTCCAAATGGATATATTCCAAAATTAGAAGAAATAACTTGATTATATAAGTCAAAGCGATTCTCCTCCGCATTAAATTGTGCATGGTTCGCACAACTGTTAAACGTATACCATCCTGTCTTCTCATTATATTGGAATAAACCATCCAGACCATCTTGGTTCTGTCTTTTTACATACGAAACCTCTTCGCCGCCAAATAAATATGCCAGACTGGTTCCATCTATTAACGCCGGGTAGCCATCCTGTAATTCTTTTGACATAACATCCAGTTGGACGCTAATCGGAAGATTGCCGCTACTTGCTGCCCCTTTATAAGGTTCCCTATTGTTTAAATATCTTTCATTTATTCCATTTGCTATTTCTTTGTCGTTCACCTTCGCCTCTGATACATCTATATCTGATACAATCAAATCACCAAAGTTTTGATTAGTACCCATATCAGAAGATCCTCTAGCAGGGTTGTTAAAGCCCGGATATGGATAACTCTCCTTAAAAGTCATATTATATTTCTTATTGATATGCAAATCTCCACTCTCATAAGTATAGTCATATAAATTAATTTCGATCAGGTCTGCTGTGGATGCTGCCGGAATTGTCGGAAGTTCGTTATTCCGGACTTCTTTTGCTTCTGGGTCTTTGTAATCGGAGCCGATGGTGACTGTTCCATACCCCTCATTTTTTACTCCATCAAGACAATTTCTATAGTCAAAATCAAGTTCTACATAATCCCCAACTTTAGTTGTACTACAAACTTCTTTATGAGATTCTTCATGAATCAGAAGAATAAGACCATTTGTAGGTGGCTTTTTTCCCCCCTGAGCAGCTCCAATTCCGTCAATTCGAGTAATTTGATATACTTTTTCATCCTCATCTGGCGTCAAATAAAAAGCATACCAAAATGAAAAATTAGTATCATTTGGTATTTGGGTAGCAAACAAAATTACTCCAGTGGAGTTCATACTCCAACTTGCTATATTAATCCCCTTTACGGTCAAACTTTTTCCGTCTGGTATATCTAATGTCATGGTTTCCCACAAATTACTTAACATCAATACTTTTTCTTTATTCCTAATATATTGCTGCAAAACACCTAAGTCCTCAAAACAAGCATAGGCACGGAGTGCCTGTTCTGCTATCTCCTGAAAATAACTCTGATATCCTTCCTCATCTCCACTCTCTTCATACCCAGCCAAAATCTCCATAATTTCCTCATGCTCCGGCAGGGCGTCAATCAAACTGGCAGCATAAAGAATCCGATCTTTATCCTCCTGTGGCAAAGCCGGATCGATATAGCAGATTGCCTCGTGCGTATGCTCTTCTAACTCACAAGTCAACTTTTTCTCATAACAATCGTCTGTATGTACATGCTCTTCTTCCATACCAGCAGGTAACTCTCCTCCGACCTGCCCGTCTCCAGACATAACGTCTCCTGCTCCGGTATTGCCCACTGTTCCACTCTCTGCTTCCGTCCCCTGTGTTCCGTCAGAAAGATAATGAGCCAAAGAAACTTGCACGAACTGTTTGCTGTCTGTAGCTGGTATATTATATAAGGAAGAAACTCCTCCATCTACAGGCGCTACATCCCCTGATGGTGCTACGTCTACGCTTGGCGCAGGCGCACTCTCTCCACCGGACGACGCTCCACCAGAAACATCGCCACCAGTAGAAGTATCCCCACCGCCAGAAGATTCTCCTCCTGTAGAAGAGTCTCCGCCTACGGAAGAACCTCCTGCCGGAGACGAAGTATCAGATGAGCCGCCACTGTTTTCTGTTCCGCCGGAAGAAGTATCACCGCCCTCCGGTGTACCGGATGTATCGGTAGAAGCACCATCCTTGTCTGATGTACTTCCGCCTGTTTCCTCTGGATTAGTAGTTCCAGACTGATTGCCGCCTTCTGTCGAAGTGCCTGAATTGGTACCATCAGTCGTATCGTTTCCTTCTGTAGAAGTCCCCGGTTCCGTGGTATCCGAATTCTCTGTATCGGAATCCCCTGATTCTTCATCCGAAGAAGAATCCTCCGAATCACTGTCCTCCGACGAGCCACCTGACGTACTGCCACCTGTACTGTCATCCTCCGTACCCGCTTTTTCGCATATCAAAGTACGCTCATAACATTCCTCTATATGAGTGTGTTCTTCCAATTCACAATACGTCTTCTTTGTCGTGGCGGTCGCTGGCTTGAGTAATATCCAAACCGTTACCAGAATAACGAAGGCAGCCAAAACTGCTACAATCTTCTGCCAACGCTTACGCTTCATCTTTTCTAGTATAAATTCTTCCGCTCTTTTCAGGATAGAAGATTCCATCAGATTACCTCCGGTTCTTTAAAAAATATACCTTTCACAAAGGATCTTATTTAGTATGTAAGTCTATTATAGCACAAAGTTACGAATATTCAATCGGCTTTTTGTACAATTACACGTTAAAAAATATTACATAGTATAGCCATAAAATTGGTTTTTATAGTGAATTTCAACAATTTCTCTATTTTTTTGATATAGATTCTCATTATTTTATTCAATGAATTTAACTCCTTACAAACCTTCATTTTTACGATTCCCATTTTTTCCCTATGATATCTCTCTTCCTTCTGCTCTCTCGAATCACTTCTCTATTATTACAGCATCCTTTTTTATTATTATGGGATTCGTTGCAAATGGTTCTGATTATAATGTAAAAAGCTAGTTATCTACATCTTGAAGCTTTTTGGCTTTTCTGTTACAATAGAAAAAAAGAGAAGGTGAGGATTTATCTTTGAACCAGCCAAATG
>CAJUFW010000061.1:13034-17175 GCA_910585655.1 uncultured Lachnospiraceae bacterium | reverse complement strand
GTGTGGGAGGTCGGTAGATAAAATAATTATCTACCTCCTACCCGATTATCATAGGGAAGTTCCCTGAACTTTCCTATGATATAAAAAATCCCACGGAAAATGGGATTGACAAATTGACAAAAATATGGTAATATGAAAAATGCACTATTGTGGTATCTTGTGCTTAAAATCCAATTTAACTGTATTATAACACAAAGTCTCAAAAAAGCAAAGCTTTTTTCAAAAACTTTGTGAAGTAAAAAAAATATCAAGGGGTGAAAACGTCAATGGAAAAAAACAGAATACGTCCGGTAAAAGCTGGCAACGGCGTAAGAATGAGTTATTCCAGACAAAAAGAAGTCCTGGAAATGCCCAACCTCATTGAAGTCCAGAAAAACTCCTACGAATGGTTTTTGCGGGAGGGACTCAAGGAGGTTTTTGACGACATTTCCCCAATCGAAGACTACAGCGGGCATTTGAGCCTGGAGTTTGTCGATTTCGTATTGTGCGAGGACGATGTGAAGTATTCGATTGAGGAATGTAAGGAGAGGGACGCGACCTTCGCAGCCCCACTCAAGGTCAAGGTCAGGCTTTACAACAAAGAAAATGACGAAATCAGCGAGCATGATATTTTCATGGGAGACCTGCCGCTCATGACGGAGACGGGTACGTTTGTGATCAATGGGGCAGAGCGTGTCATTGTAAGTCAGTTAGTACGTTCCCCTGGTATTTATTATGCTATCAGTCATGACAAGATCGGAAAGCGGCTGTTTTCTTCTACCGTGATTCCAAATCGCGGCGCATGGCTGGAGTACGAAACGGATTCCAACGATATTTTTTATGTACGGGTAGACCGGAACCGTAAGGTGCCGATTACCGTCTTACTTCGTGCGCTTGGAATCGGGACAAACAACGAAATTCTGGAGATGTTCGGAGAAGAGCCGAAGATCTTAGCCAGCATTCAGAAGGATACATCAGATAACTACCAGGATGGTCTCCTGGAATTATATAAAAAGCTCCGTCCAGGTGAGCCGCTTGCAGTAGAGAGCGCAAAGTCCCTGATCGAGAGTATGTTTTTTGATCCGCGCCGCTATGATCTGGCAAAGGTGGGTCGTTACAAATTCAACAAAAAGCTGGCTTTCCGCAACAGGATTGTCGGATTTCCGTTAGCAGAGGATGTCATTGATACCAATACCGGGGAAATTTTAGCAGAAAAAGGAACCATAGTGACGGAAGAGCTGGCAAATCAGATCCAATATTTGGCAGTACCGTTTGTCTGGGTACAGGCAGAGGAGCGCAACGTCAAAGTTCTTTCCAATATGATGGTGGATCTGAACTGTTTTGTAGACGTAGATAAAAAAGAAGTTGGTGTGACGGAGGATGTTTACTATCCGGCGCTGGCAGCCTTAATGGACGCTTATCCGGAGCCGGAGGAGTTAAAGGCGGCGATTCGCAGAAGCCTTCATGATTTGATTCCAAAGCACATCACCAAAGAAGATATTTTTGCTTCGATCAATTACAATATGCACTTGGAGTATGGCATCGGTAATTCCGATGATATCGACCATTTGGGTAATCGTCGTATTCGTGCAGTCGGAGAGCTGCTGCAGAACCAGTATCGTATCGGCTTATCCAGGATGGAGCGTGTGGTACGGGAGAGAATGACGACGCAGGATTTGAGCGGGGTTTCCCCTCAGTCTCTTATCAATATCAAGCCAGTGACGGCAGCGGTAAAGGAGTTTTTTGGAAGCTCCCAGCTTTCCCAGTTTATGGATCAGCACAACCCGCTTGGCGAGCTGACACACAAGAGACGTCTGTCTGCCTTAGGTCCTGGCGGTCTTTCCAGAGATCGTGCCGGTTTTGAGGTGCGTGACGTACACTATTCTCATTATGGTCGTATGTGTCCGATTGAGACGCCGGAAGGTCCGAACATCGGATTGATTAACTCGTTAGCATGTTATGCGCGGATCAACGAATATGGCTTTGTAGAGGCTCCGTATCGGAAGCTTGATCATACTGATCCGTCAAATCCGCGGGTTACAGACGATGTGGTGTATCTGACAGCAGACGAAGAGGATAAATTTATCGTAGCGCAGGCAAATGAGCCGTTAGATGAAGCGGGTCATTTTATCAATAATAACGTTTCCGGACGTTTCCGTGAAGAGACTTCGCAGTTTGAGAAGCGAAAGGTTGATTTGATGGACGTTTCTCCAAAGATGGTCTTTTCTGTAGCGACCGCGATGATTCCGTTCCTGGAGAATGACGATGCAAACCGCGCCCTGATGGGTTCCAACATGCAGCGTCAGGCGGTGCCGCTTTTGCTGACCGAATCCGCTGTAGTAGGTACTGGTATGGAAGGAAAGGCAGCGGTAGACTCCGGTGTCTGCGTATTGGCGAAAAAGGCTGGTACGGTAGAAAGTTCCTGTGCGGATCGGATTGTGATCCGTAATGAGGACGGAAGCCGTTCAGATTATAAATTACTGAAATTTGCACGTAGTAACCAGGGGACTTGTATCAATCAGCGTCCGATTGTCAACAAAGGAGATCAGGTAGAAGCCGGACAGGTGATTGCAGACGGTCCGTCTACTTCCGGCGGTGAGCTGGGATTAGGGAAAAACCCGTTGATCGGTTTTATGACCTGGGAAGGTTATAACTATGAGGATGCCGTTTTATTAAGTGAACGGCTGGTACAAGAAGATGTTTATACGTCTGTTCATATCGAGGAATATGAAGCAGAAGCCAGAGATACCAAGCTGGGACCGGAGGAGATTACCAGAGATGTGCCGGGCGTTGGCGACGAAGCGCTAAAGGATTTGGACGAGCGTGGAATTATTCGGATTGGCGCAGAGGTGCGTGCCGGAGATATTCTGGTGGGAAAGGTAACGCCAAAGGGCGAAACCGAGCTGACCGCAGAGGAACGGCTGCTTCGCGCGATTTTTGGAGAAAAGGCGAGAGAGGTACGGGATACCTCCCTGCGCGTGCCGCATGGCGAGTACGGAATTATTGTGGATGCCAAGGTCTTTACCAGAGAGAACGGCGACGAGCTGTCTCCGGGTGTCAACCAGAGCGTCCGTGTCTATATTGCACAAAAGAGAAAGATCCAGGTGGGCGATAAGATGGCAGGTCGTCACGGAAACAAGGGTGTGGTTTCCCGTGTGCTTCCGGTAGAAGATATGCCGTTCCTGCCAAACGGACGTCCGTTGGATATCGTATTAAACCCGTTGGGCGTGCCGTCCCGTATGAATATCGGACAGGTTTTGGAAATTCATTTAAGCCTGGCAGCCAGAGTATTAGGGTTTAAGGTAGCGACTCCGGTATTTGACGGAGCGAACGAGATTGATATTATGGATACGTTGGAACTTGCAAACGACTATGTAAACACGCCGTTGGAAGAGTTCCAGGGAAAATATAAAGATATCCTGGCGCCGGAGGTTATGGAATATCTGGTAGAAAATCAGGATTACCGGAAGGAATGGGAAGGCGTACCGATTGACAGCACCGGAAAAGTACGGCTGCGTGACGGACGTACCGGAGAATATTTTGACGGCGCCGTTACGGTCGGTTTTATGCACTACCTAAAACTCCACCATCTGGTAGACGATAAGATTCACGCCCGTTCCACCGGGCCATATGCGCTTGTTACGCAGCAGCCACTCGGCGGTAAAGCCCAGTTCGGCGGACAGCGTTTCGGCGAGATGGAGGTTTGGGCGTTGGAAGCCTATGGCGCCGCCTATACCTTACAGGAGATCCTGACGGTAAAATCCGACGATGTGGTCGGACGTGTCAAAACTTATGAAGCCATTATCAAAGGTGACAACATCACCGATCCAGGAATCCCAGAGTCCTTTAAGGTATTATTAAAGGAACTGCAGTCCCTGGCTTTAGACGTTACCGTCCTCGACGAAAACGGAAATGAAGTTCGTATGACCGAAAACATCGACTACGGCGACGAAGATCTGACGCCGTTGATCGAAGGCGACGACGCGTTCCGCTTTGACAACGCTCCAATGGAAGCCGACGGTTTCCGCTCCGGCACCGCGGAGGAACTAGAAGACGACTCGGTAATCAGCGGCTTTGAAGAAGAACTGGATGATTTTGATGATTATGAATAAGAAACATGGAAAATAAAACAGGAAAGAAGTTTGCGGAACTCAAAACAGTA
>CAJUFW010000061.1:0-12934 GCA_910585655.1 uncultured Lachnospiraceae bacterium | reverse complement strand
CTTGCCCGTATCAGGCACAGCTCTGTTTTCGGGCGCGTCTCTTTGCGACCGAAAACAGAGATTAGGAAAGGTGTCTGAGAAGGGCAAGTACGGAACTCAAAAAACAGTAAACTTCTGTACTAGGTGCAGCACAATTTTCGGGCGCGTCTCTTTGCGACCGAAAATTGTGCTTAGGTAAGGCGCCTAGGGAAGAAGTTTGCGGAACTTAAAACAGTACTTGCCCGTATCAGGCACAGCTCTGTTTTCGGGCGCGTCTCTTTGCGACCGAAAATAGAGATTAGGAAAGGTGTCTGAGAAGGGCAAGTACGGAACTCAAAATAAGAAGGGAGAACCGGGATGTCAGAGACAGGAATAGAAAATGTTCAGGAAATGACATACGATGCCATTAAGATTGGTCTGGCTTCGCCAGAGAAAATCAGGGAGTGGTCGCACGGTCAGGTTACAAAGCCAGAAACGATCAACTACAGAACCCTAAAGCCGGAAAAGGACGGGCTGTATTGTGAAAAGATTTTTGGACCAAACAAGGACTGGGAATGTCATTGCGGAAAATATAAGAAAATCCGTTATAAGGGCGTTGTCTGTGACCGTTGTGGAGTAGAGGTAACGAAATCTGCCGTCCGTCGTGAGCGGATGGGGCATATTGAGTTGGCTGCCCCGGTATCGCACATCTGGTATTTCAAGGGGATACCGAGCCGGATGGGACTGATACTGGATTTATCTCCAAGAGTGCTGGAGAAGGTTCTGTATTTTGCGTCTTATGTTGTATTGGATAAAGGAGATACTGACCTGCAGTATAAGCAGGTTTTAACCGAAAAGGAATATCATGAGGCTTATGATAAATTCGGCAGCCGTTTTCGTGTCGGCATGGGCGCCGAGTCGATCATGGAGCTGTTAGAGGCGATCGATCTGGAGGCGGAATCAGCCGAGCTAAAAAAGGCACTGAAAGATTCGAGCGGACAGAAGAGAGCGCGTGTAATCAAGCGTCTGGAGGTAGTAGAGGCGTTTAGAGAGTCCGGAAACCGTCCGGAATGGATGATTTTAACCGTGATTCCGGTGATTCCGCCGGATTTACGTCCGATGGTACAGTTGGAAGGTGGACGTTTTGCTACTTCTGATATGAACGACTTGTATCGCCGGATTATCAACCGGAACAACCGTTTGAAGAGACTGTTAGAGCTGGGCGCGCCGGACATTATTGTGCGGAATGAGAAGCGGATGCTCCAGGAGGCAGTGGATGCCTTGATTGACAACGGGCGCAGAGGGCGTCCGGTCACGGGACCTGGCAACCGGGCGTTAAAGTCTCTGTCTGATATGTTAAAGGGAAAACAGGGACGTTTCCGTCAGAACTTGCTTGGAAAGCGTGTCGATTATTCGGGACGTTCCGTTATCGTAGTCGGACCAGATTTAAAGATTTATCAGTGTGGTCTGCCAAAGGAAATGGCAATTGAGCTGTTTAAGCCATTTGTTATGAAGGAATTGGTTTCCAGAGGAACCGCGCATAATATCAAATCTGCTAAAAAGATGGTAGAACGGCTGCAATCCGAAGTTTGGGATGTATTAGAGGACGTTATCAAGGAGCATCCGGTGATGTTAAATCGCGCTCCTACTTTGCATAGACTTGGTATTCAGGCATTTGAGCCGGTGTTGGTAGAAGGAAAGGCGATTCGCCTGCACCCATTGGTTTGTACTGCGTTTAACGCGGACTTTGACGGCGACCAGATGGCAGTTCATCTTCCGTTGTCGATGGAGGCACAGGCAGAGTGTCGTTTCTTATTGCTTTCTCCAAACAACCTGTTAAAGCCGTCAGACGGCGGTGTGGTAGCCGTGCCGTCTCAGGATATGGTACTGGGAATTTATTATCTGACGCTGCAAAAGCCAGGTGATAAAGGAGAAGGAAAATATTTTAAAAATGTCAATGAAGCAATTTTGGCTTATGAAAACGGAGATATTACCTTACAGGCTATGATTAAAGTACGCTGTACAGGTCGTAACGCTGAGGGAGTACGCGAGAGCCGGACGGTAGAATCCACGTTGGGACGTTTTATTTTCAATGAAAATATTCCGCAGGATATGGGCTTTGTCGATCGTACCAAGGAGGAAAACTTCCTTAAACCGGAAGTCGATTTCCTGGTAAAAAAGAAGGAGCTGAAAAGCATCCTGGAAAAGTGTATGAACGCACATGGCGCAACGAGAACTGCCGAGGTTATGGATGCGATCAAATCTCTGGGTTATAAATATTCTACCCGTGCGGCAATGACGGTTTCGATTTCCGATATGACCGTGCCGGAGAAGAAAAAGCAGATTTTATCTGATGCCGAAGCGACGGTAGAAACGATTTCCAGGAACTTCCGCCGTGGATTGATGACAGAAGAAGAGCGTTATAAGGCGGTTATCGAGACCTGGAAGGAAGCCGACGATGAGATTACGGAAGCGCTGTTGTCCGGTTTGGATAAATACAACAATATTTATATGATGGCTCACTCCGGCGCCCGTGGATCTGACAAGCAGATCAAGCAGTTAGCGGGAATGCGTGGATTGATGGCAGATACGTCGGGACGTACCATTGAATTGCCGATTAAGTCAAACTTCCGTGAAGGCTTAGACGTATTGGAATATTTTATTTCGGCACATGGTGCCAGAAAGGGATTGTCCGATACGGCTTTGCGTACGGCTGACTCCGGATACCTTACCCGTCGTCTGGTTGACGTTTCTCAGGATTTGATTATCCGGGAAACCGACTGCTGTGAGGAAAAAGACGAGATTCCAGGTATGTGGATCAAAGGCTTTATGGACGGCAAGGAAGAGATCGAAAGCCTGGAAGAGCGGATTACAGGGCGTTTCTCCTGTGAGGATATCTATGACGACGCAGGTGAGTTGATTGTAAAGAAAAACCATATGATTACGCCGAAACGCGCGGCAAGGATTGTGGCTCGGAAGGAAATGGTGGAAGCCGGCAATCATGCAAAAGTAAAGATCCGTACGGTGCTGACCTGTAAATCGCATATCGGAGTGTGTGCAAAGTGTTATGGTTCCAATATGGCGACCGGACAGCCGGTACAGGTAGGCGAAGCAGTCGGCATCATTGCGGCGCAGTCTATCGGAGAACCGGGTACTCAGTTGACGATGCGTACGTTCCATACAGGCGGTGTAGCGGGAGACGATATTACACAAGGTCTTCCTCGTGTCGAGGAGCTTTTTGAGGCTAGAAAGCCAAAGGGACTTGCGATTATTGCAGAATTCGGCGGACGGGTGACAATTAAGGATACCAAAAAGAAACGCGAAGTTGTCGTCACAAATGATGAAAGCGGCGAGGCAAAGGCGTATCTGATTCCGTATGGTTCCCGAATTAAGGTACAGGATAACCAGGTAATTGATGCGGGCGACGAGCTGACCGAAGGTAGTGTCAATCCGCATGATATATTAAAGATCAAAGGTGTCCGTGCCGTACAGGATTATATGATCCAGGAAGTACAGCGCGTATACCGGTTACAGGGTGTGGAAATCAATGATAAGCATATTGAAATGATTGTCCGCCAGATGTTAAAGAAGGTACGGATTGAAAATAACGGAGATACGGATTATTTGCCGGGAACTCTGGTAGACGTACTGGAATACGAAGAATTAAACGAGCAGCTTTTGGAGGAGGGCTTTGAGCCGGCAGACGGCAAACAGGTGATGTTGGGAATTACCAAGGCTTCCCTGGCAACCAACTCCTTCCTTTCTGCCGCTTCCTTCCAGGAGACGACCAAGGTTCTGACAGAGGCTGCCATAAAAGGAAAGATCGATCCGCTGATTGGCTTAAAGGAAAATGTTATCTTAGGAAAGCTGATTCCGGCTGGAACTGGTATGAAGCATTATCGTTCGATTAAACTTGACAGCGACAAGCTTGAGGAAGAGGAAATGGAAGAATTGGAGCTGATGGAAATCGAAGAAGAACCAGACGAGGATTTTCTTTCCTTAGAGGAGGAAGAGGAGCTGGACGCTCTGGATGCCATGGTGGAAACAGCCGCTATGGAAGAAGAGTTCGTTTCTTTGACAGAAGAATAATTTAGAAACAGAAGGTTGTACAGGGCGGCACGGCGGGAAGCTGTGCCGCCTCGTTGTATCATAAGGAGAAAACATAATGAAGATCGTTGTATTGGAACGAAACAGTGTAGGAACAGATGTGGATATTTCCTGCTATGAGAAGCTAGGAGAAGTAACCGTGTATCCGAATACCGTAGCGGCAAACACTGCGGAGAGGGTAAAGGACGCTGATATTATCATTGCCAATAAGGCGCCGTTAAACCGGGAAACGCTGGCAGAGGCAGAGCAGGTAAAGCTGATTTGTGAGTTTGCTACCGGATATGACAACATTGATTTGGAATATTGTCGGGAAAAAGGGATTGCCGTAGCGAATGTGGTGGATTATTCTACAGCGGCAGTTGCCCAGCACACGTTTGCCCTGACTCTTTATCTTTTGGAAAAACTGCGGCATTACGATGAATATGTAAAATCAGGAGCATATGCAGCGCAGGAACGTTTTTCTAATTTTGATTTGGCTTATACGGAGCTGGAGGGAAAGACCTGGGGAATCGTAGGGATGGGACATATCGGGAAGCGGGTGGCAAAAATCGCGGAAGCCTTTGGTTGTCGGATTTTGTTTTATTCTGCTTCTGGGAACAGTACTTGTACGAAATATCAGCGGGTAGATCTGGAAACGCTTTGCCGGGAGAGCGACTTTTTATCCCTGCATTGCCCGTTGACGGACAGAACGCATCATTTGATCAATGCCGACGCGCTACGGCAGATGAAACCGCAGGCAATTTTAATCAATGTAGCGCGCGGCGGAGTCGTTGATACACAGGCGCTTTATCAGGCTCTGACGGAAGGCTGGATTGCCGGAGCCGGACTGGATGTTTTAGAGCAGGAGCCGATCGCTGGGGGCAATCCGTTAGGAACGATTCAGGACAGCAGCCGTTTGATCATTACGCCTCATTTGGCATGGGCGAGTACAGAGGCAAGAGAACGAGTAGTGGCTGAGGTGTATCAGAATATTCAGGCATTTTTAGCAGGGGAGAAAAGAAACCTGGTAAATTTCTAATTTTTTCACGTTCTTTTAACTTGTATGCGAAAGGCAAATATGGTAAGATAGAATCTGTACAGACGGAAAGCGAGAAGCAGCAAGCCGATTTGTCTGAATTGTTTTATAGCAAAGAAGGGAATCGTATATGGGAAGGAATGAATTTGCCAATCTGGGAGACGAGATCAAAGACGCCGTGCAGTCGGCTATCAACAAAGGGGATTTTGCTAAATTAAGGGCAGAAATCGGAGATTCGGTGAATCAGGCGTTTGACGAAATAAAACAGTCGCTTCAGGGAACTTGGAATGACAGCAATGTAAAGCAGCCAGGAAGCAAACAAAATGAAAATCAGGAAAGACAGAGTGGACAAGCTGGGCAAAACGGACAAGCCGCTCAAAACTACCGGAGAGAACCAGCCAGGCAGCCTGGTCAGGCGGCGCGGCAAAACCAGGCGAGGAGAGCCTACTCTCAGGCAGCCCGCCCTGCCGGTACTGCCGGCAGAAGGATGTCCGACCAGGGAAGAAGCGGCGTACGTTCCGGGACAGAGGTAGAGCGGGTAAGCGGAACGATAGTAAACGCACGGAAGTCAAATCTTCCGGCATTGCCCGTACGTCCGGTAGGAAAGGTAGGAGGAATCCTTTTTACGATATTCGGTTCGATTCTGTTAGGCTTAGGGCTGTTGGGTCTGATGCTTTTTACCAGTCTGGGACTGGTGACGGGAGGCGGGGATTCGCTATATTTTTTGGCAATCTTTTTAGGACTGCCGACAGCCGCTGCAGGAGCGTTGATGTTAAGCGCGGGACGTCTAAAAGCCAGGCGTCTTTCCCGGATGAACCATTATGTCAAACTGATTGGCACAAAAGGATATTGCGATATCAAGGAGCTGGCTTTAAAAAGCGGGCGTTCCGTTCGTTATATGATCAAAGATTTAAGACGGATGATTCGGCTTGGGATGTTTCCGGAAGGGCATTTGGACGATAAAAAAACCTGTTTTATGTTAGATAATAAAACGCATCAGCTCTATTTGGAAATGATGCAGGCACAGGGAAAGGTGCAGGAGGAAGCGCCGTCCCAGGAGGAAAAACCGGAAGAAACCGAAGAGGATGCAAAACAGGCGGCAGCGAGAAAAGTAGTAGAAGAAGGAAACGCTTATATCCAGCAGATCCGCCAGGCAAATGCAGCGATTCGAGGAGAGGAGATTTCGGCAAAATTAGACAGGCTCAGTATGATAATGGATAAAATATTCCTACATATCGAAAGGCATCCGGAAGAGGTAGAGGAACTGCATCGGTTTATGGAATATTATCTTCCGACGACGCTCAAGCTGGTCAATGCGTACCAGGAATTTGACGCCCAGCCGGTACAGGGAGCAAATATCACAACAGCCAAACGGGAAATTGAGGAGACGTTAGATACGATCAATCAGGCGTTTGAACGGTTGTTTGACAATTTTTATGCAGATGCAGCGATGGATATTTCAACGGATATTGACGTGTTGGAAACGATGCTTGCACAGGAAGGGCTGACCGGGCATTCTTTTGAGGAAAAGAAAGAAGCGTAAGGGAACCGGCTATTTTAACAGGATGCAAATGAGAGAGTGGAGAAAATAACGGAGAATAGGATGGGAGGAATTTAGAAATGAACGAGGAGATCTTAAACATGGAGCAGGCTGCTCCGACGTTGACGTTTGAGCCATTTGCAGAGGCTGCTCCAAAGCCGGAGTTGGTTTTTGAGACGCAGCCGATAGAAGAGGCAAAGCAGCCGGAGGTTCCGGCATTTGACGAAAGCAGTCTGACGCAGGAAGAACGTAAAATGGTAGATGATTTTGCAGCAAAGATCGAGCTGCAAAATTCCAGTCAGATTCTTCAATATGGAGCGGGGGCTCAAAAGAAGATGGCAGATTTTTCCGAGTCGGCTCTGAAAAATGTACAGACAAAGGATTTGGGAGAAATCGGAAATATGCTTTCCGGAGTAGTTACCGAACTCAAAAGCTTTGATTTGGACGAGGAGGATAAGGGATTTTTAGGCTTATTCAAAAAAAGTTCCAACAAAGTAACCGCCATGAAGGCGCGTTATGCCAGAGCAGAATCCAATGTCAACCAGATTTGTAAAGTGTTAGAGCAGCACCAGGTACAGCTCATGAAAGATATCGCGGTACTGGATAAAATGTATGAACTGAATAAGACTTATTTTAAGGAATTGTCGATGTATGTGCTGGCTGGAAAAAAGCGGCTTCATCAGGTAGAGCAGCAGGAGCTTCCGGCTTTGCAGGAAAAAGCCAGACAAAGCGGCTTGGCAGAGGATGCTCAGGCGGCAAATGATTTGGCAGCTCTTTGCAACCGTTTTGAAAAGAAGCTGCATGACCTGGAGCTGACGCGGATGATTTCGATTCAGATGGCGCCGCAAATTCGTCTGGGCAGGGCAACGATATTTCGATGACAGAAAAAATTCAGTCTACGATTGTCAATACGATTCCGCTATGGAAAAGCCAGATGGTGCTGGCACTGGGGATTACTCATTCCGGTCAGGCTGCCAGGGCGCAACGTGAAGTGACGGATATGACGAACGAGCTGCTTAAAAAGAACGCGGCAGCCTTGAAAATGGCAACCATTGAGACAGCCAAAGAATCCGAGCGTGGCGTAGTAGATATCGAGACCTTAAAGATAACCAACGAATCCCTGATCAGTACCTTGGACGAGGTAATGAGAATCCAGCAGGAAGGTCGTCAGAAGAGGCGCGATGCCGAGCAGGAGTTAAGCCGGATCGAAACCGAGCTAAAAGGCAAGCTGCTTAGCTTACGAAATTAAGATATCAAAAATAAAAAAATCACAAAATTAAAAAAGGAAGGGGCGACCTGGCAAACAGGCTGCCCCTTAAACTGTCTTTTTAAAAGGATTATAACTGTATGATGGCAGTATCAAATCCCAGACCCTGTAGGTTGTCAGCGTACTGTCTGGCTTCTGCTAACGTATCAAAGGTGCCGGAGAGTACAGCGTATAAGCCGCCCAAGGAGATAATCGTAGCAGGACGGTTATACTGCAACAGACGATCGTATTGAGCGGCTGCATTG
Source organism: uncultured Lachnospiraceae bacterium (assembly GCA_910585655.1). Taxonomy (GTDB): domain Bacteria; phylum Bacillota; class Clostridia; order Lachnospirales; family Lachnospiraceae; genus MGBC131033. The sequence goes on along the minus strand of CAJUFW010000061.1, from coordinate 4,802 downwards.
TCGTATTGGGCAAACAGACCGACTTGCACACGATACGCTGGGGTTTCCCGTGAGGAGGTCTGCCCGGAGGTACGGACGGAACTACCGGGCGAATCCTCGATTGCTTCTAAAACACCATCTGCAATACCACGGGCAATTTCTTCAAAACGTTCATCAAATAGCTGATTGTCCTGGTCATTGTTGATAAAGCCTGCTTCTACCAAAATAGCAGGCATCCGGGTACGGCGAAGAACCGTCAGATTGGGACGAAGATCGACGCCTAAATTAAGAAATCCAAGATCTTCCAGATTTTCGTTGATATTTTCTCCCATTTCCTCCTTGATCCCCCCGTTGTTGTATATCAAGGACTGCACGCCGGAATATCGGTTAGGGGTGACATTGGAGTTGCGGTGAATAGAAAGAAAATAGTCTGCTCCGCTGTTATTGGCAATCCGCACCTTTTCACTAGGAGTCTGATAGATGTCGTCCGTGCGAGTATAAACAACATCCTGTCCGGCATTTTCTAACATTGCTCCAACTTCTAGCGCCAGCGCAAGGGCATCGTCCTTTTCCATTCTGCCTCGGTAGACGGCGCCGCTGTCACGTCCTCCATGACCGGCATCTATTACGATTTTTGCCATTCAAACACTACCTTATAATCATAGTTGCTATAATATATGCAGACAAAGGGAGATTGGCGACAACAGCCCGATGGGAAAGTACCCATCGGGCTGTATAAAGTTTAGATAACGTCTATTTTGGGTCGTTCTCTTCAAGAGTAGCCGCCGCCATAGCATCGGCTTCCTCTTCTTCTAAGTTTTTCCCAAGAAATTCCGGCAGCTCCATACCTGCTTGACGGAACAAGTCGTTTAACGGCGGGATGGATTTCATCATACCAGAAAGGAAATTGGCAGTTGCCGGCGAGCCTTCCTTGCCGCCAAGGGAATCCCAGACGGTTACTTTGTCGATCTTGATATTCTTGATAGCGTCTACCTGAATCTGCATAAGATCCTGAAGCTTGTCGGCTACCATCAGCTTTACGGCGGCGTTTGGATCTCCGCCCGCAGCCTTTACCAGCTCGTGCATACCATCTGCCTGCTTTAAAAGCATTTCCTGGATACCACGCGCCTGCGCTTCCATTTGAGAGAAAATGGCATCAGCCTCACCGTTTGCCAGCCTTCTGGCTACTTCGGCTTCCGCTTCTGCCTGGATTTCCGCTTTTTCCTTTTCAATCTGTGCCTTGACGATGATATCTGCCTGCTGGGTAGCTCGTTCTAACTGCGCACGGGTTTCTTCTGCCTTTTGCTGTGCCGTATATGCCTCTTCCTGTGCTTTAGCCGCCTGTACCGCTTCTGCAGCAACCGCAATACGCAACGCCTCAGCCTCTTTTTCACGACGGGAAGCGTCGGATTGTGCTACTTCGATTTTAGCTTCATTTTCACCCTGAATCGCAGTAGCGTCAGCCGCCGCTACCTGAATACGCTGGTCGCGTCGGGCATTTGCCTGACCGATTTCACCATCGCGATCCTTTTCTGCCACACTCTTTTTGGCGTCGTTAATCGCCTTAGCGGCTGCTTCTTTACCAAGCGCCTCTATGTAACCAGACTCGTCGTTGATATCGGTAACGTTGACGTTGATCAGCCGAAGACCGATTTTTTTCAGTTCGATTTCCACGTTGTTGGAAACGGAAATAAGGAATTTATCTCTATCTGCATTGATTTCTTCAATGTCCATAGTGGCGATAACAAGACGGAGCTGCCCTAAAATGATATCCTTTGCAAGCTCCTGAATCTCTCCTAGCTGGAGCCCTAACAGACGCTCTGCCGCATTCTGCATGACACCGGTCTCTGTAGAAATACCAACGGTAAAACGAGATGGAACATCTACCCGGATATTCTGTTTGGAGAGGGCGTTACGTAAATCCACGTTAATGGAAATCGGAGTAAGATCCAGATACTGGTAGGATTGTATCACTGGAACAATAAAGGCAGCGCCGCCATGAATACATTTGGCAGAGCGGTTTTCTCCGTTTTTATCGGTTCCTACCTTACCATAAATGACCAATACTTTATCGGACGGGCATTTGCGGTAACGAGAGAGAATGGCAATCAGACAGGCAAATAAAACCAGGACGGCGACACAAATAGCAATCAATATTTCCATAATAGTTTTCTCCTTTTTTAGTAGGTTTGTCAGCAGCTTGAAAAAAGACTGGCTGCTGCAAAAAAGTAGTTATGTAGCGTCTGTAGAAATACACGATTACTGCTCCGGCTCCACCAATACGGCATCCCCGCGAACATCGATAATCCGGACACGGCTGCCGGTCGGCAGCGGAACAGAGGAATCCGTGATCGCATCGTATTCGTTAAAATGACCGCCAATCGTGATGTTGACTTTTCCATGACCATTTCCCTTGGATGGAACGGTCAGATAAACCGTACCACTATAGCCGAGCGTGGAGACGATGGATACGCTGCCGTCGTCTGCCAGCTTGGAAAGCGCGCGGATTAGGAGGGCAACCAGGAACATAAACAAAAAGCCCAACATAATCGCCAAAGCCATAGACAGAAACGAGGAAGCAAGTACTCGTGTAAAAGCAAGACCGCTCCAGCCAAAGACACAGAAAAATGCAATAATGCCCTGGAAAGTAAAGAGCCGCATTGTCCCAAAATCACCAGGCGCTGTACCATCCGGAGCAAAATCTGTGCTATCTGGTGAAAACGCTCCTCCGTCTGTATCCAGATCCAGACCGGATGTATCGCTTGGGTTAAAGCTGGAACCATCCTCGCCCCAGCCTAAAAACAACAGTACCATCTGTAAAATCAGAACAAGAGTAGACGGTACGGCGATACAGTAAAGAATTTTTTGCAACAGGGAAAGGGATTCCCAAAATACCTGCATAATGCCACCTCCATTGTTTCGCATTTGTTTGATAGAAAACGTTATAAGGGGAAACTATAACGGCTTCTATGATTAAGAATCAGGGAAATTTATCTGTGTAAATTCCGCTTACAATAAGTATACCATAATCTTCAAAAAAGTCAATAAAGCTAATGAGATCTTAATAAAAAATTTATTGGAAAATTTATAAAAAATGACTTGATTATCTTTGCAAAATCTGGTATACTCTCCCTGTAAATCGTATTTACACAAGGCGAAATATGCCTTTGTTACAGATCTACAGATGCGAAAGGAGCGGATAGCGTGGGAAGGGCAGAACTAGGAAGACGCCTAAAAGAAGCCAGACTCGCCAGAAGGATGACACAGAGCGAGGTAGTGGGGGATTTTATTACCCGTAACATGTTAAGCCAGATTGAAAGTGGCAGCGCCATGCCATCTGTCAAGACGCTGGAATACTTATCGAAGAGGCTGGAGATACCATTTGAACAGCTGATGGCAGATGAGGAGAGAGAAGAAACGACGCTGGAGCTGCTGCTTCGTGCAAAAGAGGATTTTAAAAAAGGGAGATATGAGGAGGTTATCAATCTTTTAGAGCAGGACAATGAAAAAATAACACCTATTTATGATGAGATAGGAGCGATACTGGCACGCTGTTATCTGCAGTTGGCATTACAGATGAGGGATAAGATGGACGGTAAATGGGCTGTGGAGCATCCAAAAGAGCTGCCAGTGCTGGAACATCGCCTGACCGCCTATGCAAAAGCAGCCGGACGATATGCCAGCGAAGGAATCTATGCCAGTAAGGAAATCCGAATGGAAGCTCTTGTACTCGAACATTTGAGAGAGGATACGGAACGTTACTTATGAGACATCTGGAGTTTGATGCTCGTCTTTGCGAACGAATATTTAAGGCAGGAAAGCTTTGAAGTGGCTTTCCTGCCTGTTTCATTTTAAACCGCTATCTTTTTATTTTTTACGAAAGATTTTCCGCTTAGCACGGATCATAGTAAAGTATCCTACAGCTATGATTCTGCCCAGACGCTGACCGAATATCCGGTTGATCTTCTGAATACGTTTGGTTCGTTCTTTTTGTTCCGGGGTATGCCAGGAGGCATGATACCAATGTATGCTGTATGTATTTTGGGTTATTTTCAAACGGTTGTTCGTAAAACAAAGAGGGGCAAAATATTCAGCGGGAAATATATCGATCCCTTGTATGGACTGATATTTTCCATTGAGCTGCAAGCCATAAGATTTCAGTAATTCTGTAGTATAAAAGGGAGAAGGTACAATATTTGTCGTACCGTCTTCCTTATAAAAAGAAAGTGAATGGTACAAATCCCGCATCTGTTTTAAAATTTCATTTCCCGGCTCCGCGCCAAATCCTAAGCCCAGTGCTACGAACATCTGACTTTCAAAGCCCAGAAAAGCTTTACAGTTTAACAAGCTATCCAGGCTTTTTAACAATTCCACATCTGTGTCCAGATAGATCCCGCCTTCCCGGTAAATAATATCCAAACGGGCATAATCGGGGACGAAAGCCCACATTTTGGCTTCATATGCCTGCGCCATATAAGTGCATACGGAAAAATCATAATTAGATTCATTCCATTCTATAATCTCATAATCCGGGCAGAATTTTTTCCAGCTTTCGGCGCATGCTTTGTTTTTCTCCGGCATGGGTTTATCGCCAACCCAGAAATAATGTATTTTTTTTGGAATCATATAAGGGTCTCCCTCTAATATCGTATTATTTTTTTTATGATTTTGCTCAGAACCTGATAGTGGTTGGGAAAAGTAAAAAACAAAATCATTTTTCCAATGCTTTTGATATCTCGTGCGTTTCGCCGGATAAATTTTTTGTCCTGGATCGTCGTCCCTTCTTGTTCAGACAGTTGACATACCCCTATCATCTGCCGAGC